>JBEKZJ010000120.1:0-23166 GCA_049509995.1 Occallatibacter sp.
CACGCCCCAGAAATCCACCCTGGCCTATGCCAACGCCAACCGTCCGTGGGAACTGTACGAATCGGTTTTCATGCAGCTGCTGGAAAAGTGTGAAGCCGAAACGGCGGCGCACAGTCGCCGCAGCAGCGCAAACGCCACCACCGTCTCGCCCTTCGCCCCGATCTCATCCAGCAGCCCAGCCTCCAGTTCATGCGGCACCGTCATCTCGCAGGCCTTCACCTCAGCCTCGCTGGCTCCCACAAAGCACAACTCGCAATGCCCCAGGCTGTCGCCCTCGCCCATCCGCACCGGAGGCCCAAACACGCGGCAGGTCATCGGCCTCCACGCGTACACATCGCACCGTCCGGTCGCCGCATCCAGCGCCGGACAAGCCGCCTCATTCGCAAACTCCTCAAACCGCTCCCGCTCCGCCTCCGACTCGCCAAGCAGCCCGGTCGCCAGATCGCCCGGAAACCCCTCCCCTTCCGAAACAATCCACGCCCGCGCCCGCCGCTCAATCTCCGCCGCCAGATCCGGCTCCGCCGCCCGCAGCACCTCCATCCCCGCCTGCAATCGCAGCGCATCCAACTCATTGATCGCAAATGCCCCAAGGCAGCACTGCGTACACCCCACCCGGCACGCCAGCCACTCCCCCGCCCGCCGCGCCTGTTCACCCAGCGCCGCATCCACAATCTGCACCAGTTCGGAATCCTTCGCCGGCAGGCCCATGCCGCCAAGCATACCCCAAGCCCTCCCCGCAAGCCTCGTTACCACTCAAATCCTCCTTTCTCTAGCGCGCACTATCGTGCTATAAGGACCACGAGGCCCACATGATTTACCTGGAGCACACGCCCGCTGCACCGCTGAATCGCTGCATCCGCATGCTCTGGTATGCCAGGGTCCTCGATACGCCCCACAGCCGGGAGCGCGTACTGCCCACTGGCCGCGTCCAGGTGATTCTCAACCTCGCGCGCGATTTTCTTCTCGATTGCCCCGAGGGCTTGCCCGCTCATCCTTCACCCCCTTCGCTCATTGTGGGAGCGCGCTCCACCTACGAGATCGTCGACACCTCCGACATGGCCGACCTCATCGGCATCGTCTTCGAGCCGGGCGGCTTTGCCCCGTTCGCATCGGATGCCGTCGACCTCTTCAGCAATCGGAACGTATGCCTGGAAGACGTCTGGGGCGCTTCCGCCCGAGCCCTCCGCGACCGCTTGCGCGAGATTCCGTCCCCGCCCGCCAGGCTCCGCTGCCTGGAAGCCTTTCTGCTCCAGAGGTTTGGCGTGCGTCTCTCCCGGCACGGAATCGTGCAGTTTGCCCTCGAGAGGTTTCAATGCGCGCCAGGCGTCTCCACCGTGAGGGAAGTGGCCAGGAGCACCGGCTGGAGCGAGCGCCGCTTCTCGCAGGTCTTCCGCGAGCAGGTAGGCTTCTCCCCCAAGGCATGGACCAGGATTCAGCGCTTTCAACGCGCGGTGCGGCAGTTACACGCCGGCGTGGATTTACCCTGGGCGGAAATGGCGCTCGATTGCGGCTACTACGATCAATCCCATTTCGCCAACGAATTCCGCGCGTTCTCAGGAATCGACGCCACTTCCTATTCCGCGCTGCGCACTGTATGGGCAAATCACGTTCCAGCCAACTAGGTCTCCGACCGCTTGTTGTCGTACGAAAATTGGGTGCCCCACCCTCGGCGCGCCTCTGTTTTTGCGCCTAGGGTGGGATACCACAGCACTCAATCGCCAGGCAAGAAATCACGCGGTCAGAGACCAGGTCTGTTGATTTCCGATTTTTCCAAGAATCCCGCGACAGCCTCATGTCATGATCAGCGAGTAGCTTCCCCACTACACAGGAGGTCCCATGTCGAGCCCGGTAATCCAATCCAAATCCACCATCATCCCCGCCCTGCGCTACCGCAACGCCCCCGCCGCGATCGACTGGCTCTGCCAGGTCATCGGCTTCGAACGCCACGCCGTTTACGAAGGCGAAAACGGAAGCATCGCCCACGCCGAACTCACCCTCGGCAACGGCATGATCATGCTCGGCTCGCAAAAAGACGACGAGTACGGCCGCAGCTTCAAATCCCCCGCCGAGTTGGACGGCGTGGAAACGCGAAGCGCCTACATCGTCGTTCCCGACGCCGACGCCGTCCACGCCCGCGCCGTAACCACCGGAGCCACCATCATCCGTCCCCTCCAGGACACCCCTTACGGCAGCCGCGAATTCGCCGTAAAGGACCCCGAAGGCCACTCCTGGAGCGTCGGCACCTACGACCCCTGGCAGCCACACGAATAGACCGTCCGCGATCCCGGTTTGCGACTGGTCCAAAACACCGCGAGCCACCCCTTGAGGTGGCTCGCAATGTTCGCTGACCGCGCAGTTCACCCGATCTCCCGATCCCACCCCTCCAGCGTCTTCTTGAACTCGCTCATGAACCTGCCCCCGTCCGCGCCGTCAATGATCCGGTGGTCGAACCCCAGGCAGAAGTGCTGCATCGACCGGATCGCAATCGTATCGTTGCCCTCCGCGTCGGTCAGCACCACGGCCTCCTTCTTCAGCCCGCCGATGGCCAGAATCGCCGACTCCGGCTGATTGATGATCGGCGTGCCGAACTCATCGCCGAAGATCCCCGAGTTGGTCAGCGTAAAGGTCGACCCCGACGCCTCGTCCGGCTTCAGCTTCTTCCCCCGCGCCCGCTCGGCCAGGTCGGCGATCGCTCGTGCCAGCCCCAGGAAGCTCCGCTCCTCCGCCTGCTTCACCACCGGCACAATCAGCCCCCATTCCAGCGCCACGGCAATCCCCAGGTCGATGTGGGGGTGATAGTGGATGAAGCCGTCCTTGAGCGACGCATTCACAATGGGAAACTTGTGCAGCGCCTCGATCGCCGCCGCGGCAATGAACGGCATATACGTCAGTTTCACCCCGTTCTCCCGCTCGAACCTGCCCTTTTCCCGCTCCCGGACGCGCACAATGCGCGTCATGTCCACCTTGAAGACTTCGTGAACATGCGGGCTGATCTGCATGCTCTGGGCCATCCGCTCGGCAATGATGGCCCGCATCTTCGTCAGCGGAACCACCTGGCCGGGCAGCGTTGCGTCTGCCGTTGCGCTTGCCGTTGCGCCTGCCGGTCCCGTTGTCGCGCCCGCGGTCCGCGTCGCCGCGGGAACGCCTGCGCCGCCCGGCCCGTGCTCGCTCAGGTGCCTGAGCACATCTCCCTTCGTAATCCGCCCCTCCGAGCCCGTGCCCGCTATCTGCCCCAGGTCCAGGTTGTTGTCCCTGGCCATCCGCCGCACCAGCGGCGAGGAGCGCAGCCGCTCGCCGCCATTGGCCGCGGCAGCGGGAACTGCTGGTGTCGCAGCCGCCGGGTTGGGCACCGAATCTGCGCCGCCACCAGGCCCTTGAGCCGCCTGCGCTGGAGCCGCTTCGGCTACCTTGACCTGCGCAGGCCCTGCCGCCGTCCCGCCAATCACCGCAACCACCGTGTTGATCCCCACCGTCGCGCCAGCCGGAACCTTGATCTCGCTCAGCATGCCCGCCACAGGCGCGGGAATCTCCGCATCCACTTTGTCCGTGGAGATTTCAAACAACGGCTCGTCCTTCTCAACCATCTCGCCGGCCTTTTTCAGCCACTTGGTAATGGTGCCCTCGAAGATCGACTCGCCCAGTTGCGGCATCACCACATCAGTCCCGCCGGAAATCTCCCCGCTCGCCGCCTCCGCCTTTGCGGCCTCAGAAGCCTGAGCTTCGTCCCGAGCAGCGGCCAGACCAGCAGCGGCCGGCGCCGGGACCGGGCCAGCGGGAACCGCCTCTCCAATCTCGCTGACCACCGCAACCACCGTATTCACCCCCACCGTCGCGCCTTCCGGAACCTTGATCTCGCTCAGCACGCCGGCAACGGGAGAGGGAATCTCCGCGTCCACCTTGTCGGTCGAGATCTCAAACAGCGGCTCGTCCTTCTCCACCGCGTCGCCGGCCTTTTTGAGCCACTTGGTAATGGTGCCCTCAAAGATCGACTCGCCCAGCTGCGGCATGATTACGTCGGTTGGCATGGATCCCTCTCTCCGCCATTCGGGACTTCAATTGCGCCCCCGGTTCCAGCCGGATTATAAATCGCAGCCCATACGCCAATTGAGCCCAGCCCCATCCACCACAAAAGCTGGGCGCCCCATCCCTTGCGCAGCGTTGCAACGAAAAGATGCAAACATGGGTGGGAAACCACGAATTCTAACCCGCACCCATCCCTCAGCCGCTGGGCGCCTCATCCTTGCGGCGTTTTTTGCCGCAAGGTCGGGATAGCACGAACCTCACGCCTGAACGGGACGGCCCTCTTTGTGTCTCAGCCGCTCCACCTCCGCCGGAACCCGCATCGGCGTATCTTCCGCCGGAAACTCCGGCCCAGTCCCGGCAGCCGCTTCCGCCTCAGCCCGCAGCGCCGCCAAGCTCTCCACCGCCAGCACCCGCTCGTCAAACACCAGCCCGAACTGCCGCGCCGTCTCGTGGGCCACTGCCTCCAGCGCAGGCAACTCCTCCGGCCGTCCAGCCTCACAATCCAAAGCGAGCTCCCGCTCCAGGCTCGTCACCGCGTGATCCGGAATGCCGCAGGGAACGATCAGCTCGAAGTCGCGCAAATCCGTCGTCACGTTGAAAGCAAACCCGTGCGAGGTAATTCCCCGCGCCACATGAATCCCGATCGCCCCAATCTTCCGCTCCCGCTCCGCATACCCATTGCCAGTCCCCAGTCCCTCAGTCCCCAGTCCCTCAGTCCCCAGTCCCTTAGTCCCTAGTCCCTTAGTCCCTAGTCCCTCAGTCCCTAGTCCCTCAGTCCCTAGTCCCTTAGTCCCTAGTCCCTGCTCGTCGTTCCCTGCACTTCCGCACCACACCCCCGTCAGCCCCGCAATCCGTCCTGCCCGCACCCCAAACCTGCCGCACAGCCGGATCAGCGCCTCTTCCATCAGCCGCACAAAGTCCACCGGCCCCATCCGTCCGCCATTTGGATTCCTGAGGCTCCGCAAGTCGAAGATCGGGTACCCCACCAGTTGCCCCGGCCCGTGATAGGTCACGTCTCCGCCGCGGTTGATCTCGTGCAGCGTCACCCCGCGCGCGGCGAGCAGCTCATTTGTAGCCAGCACATGGGCCCGGTTCGCGTTCCGCCCCAGCGTCAGCACCGGCGGATGCTCCAGCAGCAGCAGCACATTCCCCACGCGGCCCTCCGCGCGCAGCCCGGCGATCTCCGCCTGCAGCCGCAGCCCTTCGTCGTAACTCACTCTTCCGAGATAGAGATACTCGATCATCGTCTCCTGATTGTAGCTACCCGGGATCGTAGCCAGATGGGATTTCAGTCAGCCGCCGCACGCCCTCGCAGGGCAGCCCTCACTCCTCAAGCCGGGCCGCAAACAGCCTTGCAAACACCGTCCGATGCTGCCAGGCAACAAGCAGCCAAAGAAGCGTCGCAAACGCACCCATCCCAATACCGCTCGGGTTCATCAGGATGTGAAACAAGAGGATGTTGAACAGCACCGGGCCCAGCAGCGTCAGCCCCAGCCCCACAAACCGGTTCGCGAGCAGCAGAATCCCGGAGACGACCATGATCGCGCCCACCACGTAAAAGTAGTGTGCGGCAAGCAGGGCGGCCGTAAACTGCCCGGCCAACCCTGCCGGCATCTGTCCCATGGGAATGAAATGCAGAAACATATTGGAGCCGAAGACCAGGAACATCAGCCCCAGCAGATAGCGGGCGATCGTCGCGGCAATTTTCATTGGAGTTCTCCTGTAATTGAGGTGAATTCGGGGAATGAATCAGCCGGGGAGCAGGCCCACGGCTCTGCGGAGGCGAAGCAAACTCTCCGCAGCCAATGGATGGCGCCACCTCGCCTGTCGATTCAAATCATTAGGAGGCTGCGGATCGTGTCTTTCAGCGCTCCTCGAATGCAAGCGAAGCGGGTTTGGCGTTACCATAAGAAACAATGGGGGAGCCAATGGCTGAGCGCGCCGCCCAAGACGATCCTGCCGACGCATGCGACGAAGGTTACGAGGCATGGGCGCGCCAGGAGATAGAGGCCGGACTCGCCGACATCGAAGCGGGCAAGACCGTTTCAGGCGAGAAGGTGGCCGAATGGATTCGAAGTCTGGGTACGGAGCATGAGCTTCCACCGCCCCAATGTGACTAAGAAAGAACGGGAAATCGCATGAGACCGTCTGAAGTTCTGCCGCAGCATCGCGAGACGATCCGCCAGCTTGTACTTGAGGCGGGCATGGCGAATCCGCGCGTCTTCGGCTCCGTCCTCCACGGCGAAGACCAGGAAGGCAGCGACCTCGATCTGCTAGTGGACCCTGCGCCGAGAACCAGCCTGCTGGACTTGGCTGGCTTGCAAATCGAAATCGAAGCGCGTACGGGAGTCAAGGTGGACCTCCTGACGCCAGGGTTTCTTCCGCAGAAATATCGGCAAAAGGTTCTGGATGAGGCTCAGCCGGTATGAGCGTGCATCCGGAACGAACCCAGGATTACCTCGAGCACATACTCAATGCCCTCGAACGAATCCAGCGATATACCGCCGGAAAGTTTGCAGCCGATTTTATGACAGACACATTGCTTCAGGATGGGGTGCTGCGGAACCTCGGGATCATTGGGGAAGCGGCTCACAGGCTTCTTGCGGATTCCCCGGATTACGCAGCGATGCATCCGGAGATTCCGCTGGCGAGGATTTATGCGACGCGCAACCGAATTACCCACGCTTACGAAGAAGTGGACCTGGAGGTCGTTTGGAATCTGGCTGCGTTTGATGTGCCCGACCTCCAGCCGAAGATCGTTGCGGCGCTGAAGGACTTCAAGAGCGAAGGATAGGCGAAAATTCTGGCGTGCAAAAAAGCCGGAAGAGCGGTAAAAGGATCGAAGATGGAAGACCAAGAGCCCGAATCGGAAGCAATCATCGATCCAGTGAAGCCAAAGGACCTGCTCTATCACTACACAGATCAGAGGGGGCTGTTGGGCATACTTGGAAGCCAGAGTATTTGGGCGACGCACATTCGCTATTTAAACGATTCCTCCGAATACAAGCATGGGCTGGACATTGTTAAGCGTGAGGTGTTGCAAATCAAGGTTGATCCAAGTCCAGTTCTCACCTTTGAGGGCTTTCCCGATGGTGCTGAGTTTATAGGGAAGGTCCTACGCCAAGCGATGACTCAGGCTTTAGAAGCGTTGGACAAAATGTCTATATACGTTGCGTCGTTCTTTGATTCCCCAGAAGGTTCGCCGCATATGCCTGAGCACGATGCTGGAGATATGCTAGAGCAATGGCGCGCCTATTCTGGCGGATCAGCAGGATTTAGCGTCGGTTTTGACAAGGACGCGCTTTCTCGGCATATCTGGCACGCTGGCGACGAAGCTGGCATCCCAATAATTGGGGGTAGCTGCATATACCAAACGGATCTACAAGAACGATATTTGCACGATAAGGTCGCTGAGATTGGCCCAACGGCGCTTAATTACTTCAATAAAGCAATGGCTGACTTCAAGGCCAACAAACTCCCTCAAATCATGGAACAGGCAAGACGATCCATCCTTCACGATCCTCCAGATCAACTCATCCGCCAAACGATGGAGAAGGCCATCGGAGAGCTGCGCGAGACTTTCAATCGAGAGACCGGTAACTTCTCAGCGTCGATGACGTCGCATCTTACCCGCATTGCGATTCCGGTAGTATTCATGAAGAATCCTGCTTTTTGCGGTGAGAGAGAATGGCGGGTCGCGAAGCTGTGCAGCGAGACACCCTCGGACATTACGTTTCGTCCAGGGAAGTCCAGTTTGATCCCGTACATTGCTATTCCTTTGCCTCGGTCCTGCGACGATGGAACCTCAATGATTCGACGAATTGTGGTCGGACCGTCGCCCAAAATTGACGACGCGGTCGCGGCGGTTCGAATGCTTTTGGAGAGCCAGAAGTACAAAATTCGCGGCTCCGGGGAAGCCGACGGGGTAGAAATCGTTCCTTCGAGAATCCCCTATCGCGATTGGTAGACCCGCTTTCGGGGTAAACTAGGAACTGGCAGGAGGACCGGGCGGTCGCTGCCGGCGGCTACGCGCAAGCAAGGTTCGCCGGGGGAGGAAAGTCCGAACTCCGCAGGGCAGTGTGCCGGATAACGTCCGGGACGTGGGCCTCAAAACCCATGGACGGCCAGTGCCACAGAAAAGATACCGCCTCGGCTACCCCTCTTTCGCCGGGTACGCCCGCCGTTGCGGAAACTCCAGCGCCGGGGTAAGGGTGAAATGGTGCGGCAAGAGCGCACCGCCCCGGCGGTAACGCCGGGGGCAGGGTAAACCCCACACGGAGCAAGACCAAATAGGGAGGGAAATGTCCGCCAGAGCCAGGCGGCGTTGCGCACCGGCCCGGCGCGCCCAGGCGGCTCGATGCACGTGCCGAAACCTCCGGGTAGGTCGCTGATGAGCGTCCGCGGCGACGCGGCGCCTAGAGGAATGACCGCACACGACAGAATTCGGCTTACAGGCTCCTCTTGCCGAATACCAGGACCCCGCCGGCAGCTCTTCGCCGCCGGGACCGCAAACGACAGCCCCGGCCGGGAACCCTCCCGCCGGGGCTGACCATTTGGAAGCAGCGGAGTCAGCCGCCCGGTCGCGCGTGTTCGCGGAGCTAGGTCTCTGACCGCTTGTTTTTGTACCAGCTAGGTTTCTGACTGCTTGTTTTTGTACCACCTAGGTCTCTGACCGCTTGTTTCTGTACCAGCTCTGTGCCCCATCCTTTCGCCTTTTTTCTGGCGAAAGGGTAGGAAACCGCGAACCTTAAAGCGCGAAATCACGCGGTCAGCGACCTAACCACCCCTGCTCAAGCCCCCCCGGTTGTTCACGCCGCTAACTCCGCCAACCCCGCCAACCCCGCTAGCGCCGCTAACCCCGCTCCGTTACCATCAATCCATGCTCCGTGTAAAGCTCCTGGACCCAGCCGCCCGCGCCCCGGTCGTCGCCCACCCCGGCGAGGACCTCGGCTATGACCTGTTTGCTCTCGAAACCACCCTGCTCGCTCCCCGCGCCACTGTCAGGGTCCGCACCGGCATCGCCGTCGAAGCCCGCCATCCCGCCACCGGAGTCCCGCTCGGCCTCCTGGTTCGCGACCGCTCCTCCATGGCTGGCAAAGGAATCGCCACCACGGCCGGCGTCGTCGATGCCGGCTACCGCGGCGAGATTCTTGTCCTCATGACCAACCTTGGCAACGCCCCCGTCCAGCTCCAGGCCGGCGAAAAAATCGCCCAGATGGTTCCCGTCCCCGTCCTCACCGGTCCCGTTGAAACCGTTGAGACCCTCGAAGACTCCGCCCGCGCCGAAAAGGGATTCGGCAGTTCGGGAACCTGACCCCACCCCCGATTCCATGCCCTCCCGATCCTCAAATGCCCATGCATCCATCCCCCGGAACCTCCCCGCACTTTTCTGCGTATCGAAATGTGGGCAAAACAGCCCCCAAACGGTAACCGAGCCCTGCCGCGTCCGGCTTTCTCAACCCCCCTAGGCGGCCTGAACGCCTGGTGCCGCGTCAATAGGAATAGGCATCCGGGATTCGCGGCCTCCGGACATTGCGTAAACTAGGGAAACCCGGCAGTGGACGCGCATGCGCATCCGGCAACGCGCAGCGCCGCGGCGGCGGATCGCCGCTCCCGGCTGTGCTGGGGCAAGTACACCCCATCGGTCTGACGGCCTTTTGCCGGAGGCTGGAAGCCAGAGGCTCAAAGCTGGAAGCACGAAAGCGGAACCATGCAATTCAATGAGGCCTTCAAACTCGCGCTGCAATCCCTCTGGGCCAACAAGCTCCGCTCCATCCTCACGCTCATCGGCGTGGTTATGGGCGTGGCCTCGGTCATCATGGTCATCACCCTGGTCAACGGCGCCAACACCTACGTGAGCACCAAGATCATCAGCAATGGCGCCGACGTCTTCGCCGTGCGCCAGATGCCCGGCGTGATCTTCTCCGCCGAGGAATATTTCAAGTTTCAGAAGCGCAAGATCCTGCGCATCGAGGACTACCAGGCCATCCAGGACAGTTGCACAGAGTGCGGCGAAGTAGGCGTGCGGCTCGACCGCATCGTCAGCGTGGTCTGCAACGGGCACTCCAGCACCGATACCGACATGCGGGGCATTACCTGGACGATGGTTTCGCTCGACAACATGGACATCGCGCTGGGTCGCGGCTTTACTCCCGCCGACGACAGCAAGGCCACCCACAACGTCATCGTGGGTTACGACATTGTGGACAACCTGCTGGGCGAAGGCGACCCCGTCGGCAAGGAGATCCGCGTCGGCGGCATTCCTTTCACCATCGTGGGCGTGGGCGACCGCAAGGGAAAGATGCTGGGCCAGTCCCAGGACAACTGGGTCGCCGTGCCCGTCACCACCTACCAGCAGACCTACGGCTACAACGACTCGCTGGACATCTACGCCCGCGCCAGCGCCAACAATGCCGAGGCCATGGAGCGGGCCAAGGACGAGGTGCGCGTAATCATGCGTTCCCGCCGCCACAACGCGGTCGGCCAACCGGACGACTTCGAGATCGAGACCAACGACACCTTCCTCGACATCTGGAAGCAGATCTCCGCCATCTTCTTCGACGTGGTGATCGGCATCGCCTCCATCTCGCTGGTGGTGGGCGGCATTGTCATCATGAACATCATGCTGGTCAGCGTAACTGAGAGAACGCGCGAAATCGGCGTGCGCAAGGCGCTGGGCGCCAGGCAGCGCGACGTGCTGCTGCAATTCCTCATCGAGAGCGGTACCATGGCGCTGGTAGGGGGAGCTATCGGCGTGCTTTTTGGAGTGATCGTAGCCAAGCTGATTACCATCATCATCGGCTTCCCCACCAGCATCCAGTTGTGGAGCGTGCTGCTTGGCCTGTTCATGGCTACGGCCACGGGCATCTTCTTCGGCGTCTACCCCGCCAGTAAAGCCGCCAAGCTGGACCCGGTAGTCGCGCTCCGGGCGGAATTGTAAAAAGGACAGGGATTAGGGATTAGGGGTTAGGGATTAGGGGTTAGGGATTAGAGAATGGAGTTGTGGGATGGTTCATTCGTTTCGAGACCTGCAGGTGTGGCAGAGATCTATTCAGTTGTCAGTTTCTATCTACCGGCTGACAAGGAGCTTTCCGAGTGAAGAAATCTACGGAATGACCAGCCAAATGAGACGCTCTTCTGTTTCAGTGGCGAGTAACATTGCCGAAGGACATGGACGGCTGAGTACCGGCGAATATCGGCAGTTCTTGGGCATCGCCCGAGGTTCCAACTTCGAGTTGCAAACACAGCTTGAAATAGCTCGCGCACTAGGCTACAGCGATTCCAGAATGCTTGAGGAAGCAGAAGGCTTATCTTTCGAAGTTGGAAAGATGATTTCGGGAGTGCTCAATGCGACCAAGGATAAGGCGCAGGTCAAGCGGCCCTAATCCCTAACCCCTAACCCCTAACCCCTAGCCCCTCGGAGTTTTCATGGCGCAAGGACAAACCCGCGAATCCATCAAAATGGCGCTCGATACGCTGCGCAACAACAAGCTGCGCTCCGGGCTCACCATCCTGGGCATCGTCGTCGGCGTGACCACGGTGATTGTCATCTCGTCGGTCATCAGCGGACTCAACAACCGGGTCGCGGATTTTGCCGACCAGTTCGGATCAAATGTCTTCTGGGTCTTTCACATGCCGGTCATCGGCGTGCGCCCTACCACCGAGCAGCTTACGCGCAAGAAGCTGACCGTCGATGATGTACTGGCCCTGCGCACGCTGCCCCATGTGGTGGCCGCCGACGGAGGATACCGCTACACCAAGCAATTTGGCGTGGGCGACGTAAGCGTAAAGTATCAGGGGCACAAGGTGGCGGGCGCTATTCTGTACGGCGACACGGCGCAATTT
The DNA here is from genome assembly GCA_049509995.1 of Occallatibacter sp. GTDB lineage: Bacteria > Acidobacteriota > Terriglobia > Terriglobales > Acidobacteriaceae > Telmatobacter. Next base: position 11,869 of record JBEKZJ010000120.1, read on the forward strand.
GCGGATGTCTCGAACTACACCTTGCAGGCGGGCCGCATCTTTACCGACGGCGAGGACCAGCGTCATGCGGCAGTGTGCGTGCTGGGGCACGACACCGCGGAAGAGCTCTTTGTCAACGGCGAGGACCCCATCGGCAAGGAGGTCAATGTCGCCACCGGACTCTACACCGTCATCGGCGTTCTTGACAAGCAAAAGCAGCCCTTTGGCAGCGGCAAGAACCCCAACGACAACGAAATCGTGTTTCCCATGGGAACCTTCCACAGCCTGCACCCGGAGGTCCTGGACCTGTGGGTCGCCGTGAAGTACGACGACCCCAAGAACAAATCCCTGGTCGAGGAGGAGATCCGCGAGATGCTGCGCATCCGCCGCAGGGTAAAGATCGAGGCGGACGATAACTTCGAGATCTTCGGGCCCGACTCCCTCACCAAGCTCTGGGGCAACATCACCGGCGGCCTCTTCGGCTTTATGGTCGCTGTCTCCTCGGTCGGCCTCATGGTAGGCGGCGTCGGCGTCATGAACATCATGCTGGTCTCGGTCACCGAGCGCACCCGCGAAATCGGCGTGCGCAAAGCCATCGGCGCCACCAAACACACCATCCTCACCCAGTTCACCACCGAGGCCATCACCTTATGCGCCGTGGGCGGCGTTGTTGGCGTCCTCCTGGGCGCCGTGCTCACCTGGATCGTCTACTACCTGCCCGTAGGCTTGCCCGCCACGCTCTCCACCCTGTGGGTCCTCATCGGTTTCGGCGTTTCCTGCGCCATCGGCCTCATCTTCGGCATCTATCCCGCCTGGAAAGCCGCCAACCTCGACCCCATCGAAGCCCTCCGATACGAGTAAGAACAGTCGTCAGTGGTCAGTGGTCAAGCGTCGAGGATCACAGCAGCAGACCAGGAATGGGGATTAGAATCGCGTCCAACGAAACTGACCGCTGATTACTGAAAACCAGGTTTCTCATGGCTCACGGCCAGACTCGCGAATCCGTCAAGATGGCGCTCGATACCCTGCGCGCAAACAAGCTGCGCTCCGGCCTGACCATCCTTGGCATCGTCATCGGCGTCACCACGGTCATCACCATCTCCTCCGTTATCAACGGGCTCAATAATCGGGTCTCGGACTTTGTGACCTCGATGGGGTCGAACGTCTTCTGGATCTTCCACATGCCCATGATCGGAATCAAACCCACCACCGAGATGCTCACGCGCAAAAAGCTGACCCTCGATGACGCGCTGGCCCTGCGCGGTCTACCCCATGTTGTCGCTGCGGACGCCGAGGTCCGGCACGTCAATGAGCAGTTCCGCGTGGGCAACGTGGACGTCAAATACAACGGCAAGAAAGTGTCCGGGGCCTTCCTGTTCGGAGCCACCGCGCAGTTGGAATCCGTTTCAGAGCTGGCTGTGCTGGAAGGCCGCTTTTGGACCGACCAGGAAGACGAACGCCACGCCCACGTCTGCCTCGTCGGCCATGACACCGCGGAGATGCTGTTCGGGACCGATGACCCCATCGGCAAGGATGTGAACGTGGCCTCTGGGCTCTACACGGTGATCGGGATCGTGGACAAGCGCAAGCAGCCTTTCGGAACAGGCAAAAACCCCGCCGACAATGGCGTGTACTTCCCCCTCGGAACCTTCCACAACCTCTACCCGGAAATCAAGGATATGTTCATCGCCGTGAAATACGACGACCAGAAGAACAAGAACCTTGTCGAGGAAGAGATCCGCGAAATGCTCCGCATCCGCCGCAAGGTCAAAGTGGAAGCGAATGACAACTTTGAGATCATGGGTCCCGACTCGCTCACCAAGCTTTGGGACCAGCTCACCGGCGGACTGGTGGCCTTCATGATCGCCGTCTCCTCGGTCGGCCTCATGGTCGGAGGCGTCGGCGTCATGAACATCATGCTCGTCTCGGTCACCGAGCGCACCCGCGAAATCGGCGTCCGCAAGGCCATCGGCGCCAACAAACGGAACATCCTCACCCAGTTCACCACTGAGGCCGTCACCCTCTGCGCCGTCGGCGGGGTGGTTGGCGTCATGGTGGGCGCCGTCATCACCTGGATCGTCTACTTCCTGCCCATCGGCCTGCCTGCTGCCCTCTCCCCCCTCTGGGTCCTCATCGGCTTCGGCGTCTCCTGCGCCATTGGCCTCATCTTCGGCATCTATCCCGCCTGGAAAGCCGCCAACCTGGACCCCATCGAGGCCCTCCGCTACGAGTAACAGCAATCAAGACTCAGGGTTCAGGGTCCAGGGTCCAACAAATAGGAACCACTCCGCTCCCCCCAGCCGAGCCTCTTCCTACCTCATCCAACCCAAAAGCCCCGTGCCCCATCCTTTCCGCTTTTTCCTGCGGAAAGGGTGGGAAACCACGACTCTCCCTTCGCCGTGTTTTTTTCACCGTTTGCATTCTCCCGTAACCTTAAGCCTCCCCAGTTTCAAGATGCGTCCACCGGCAAGACTTACGAATCGGTAATTGGCAGTCACTGACCCCTAACCCCTAACCCCTGACCCCTGACCCCTGTTTTTCCGCTACACTTACCCCAGCGATGCCGCACATTTTGGCCCATTCCGTGGAGATTCTCACCACCGTGCTGGCCATCGCCGGCATGGGCTACTTCCTCGCCGCCATCCTTGCCGCTCGCGCCTTTTTAGCCGCCCGGCGCGCCCCGCTGGCCCCCTTTGCCCCCGGCGTCAGCATCCTCAAGTCTCTCAAAGGAATCGACTTGGGCATGATCGACGCCTTTCGCAGCCACTGCCGCCAAACCTACCTGGGCGAGTATGAACTGCTCTTCGGCGTTTCCTCCCTCGACGACCCCGCCGCCGTCGTCGTCGAGCGTCTCAAGCAGGAGTTTCCCGCTCATTCCATTCAACTTGTCGAGTGTCCCGCCCGCCTGGGAAGCAACGGCAAGGTCAGCACTCTCGCCCAGCTTGCCAACCACGCCCGCCACGATTTCCTGCTCATCAACGACTCCGACATCACCGTCTCGCCCCGCTACCTTGAGCGGGTCATGGCCCACTTCGCCCCCCCGCAGCCTGACCGGGCCAACCCGCCCACCAAAGCCCGCAAGCCACAGAAAGAAGTGGGCTTGGTCACCGCTCTCTACCGTGGCCGCGCCCCCTCCACGCTCGCCCGCTGCGGCGGGCTCCCTTCGCAACTGGAAGCCCTCGGCATCGCTACCGACTTCCAGGCCGGCGTTCTGCTCTCCCGAATGATTGAAGGCGGCCTGCGCTACGGCCTCGGCTCCACGCTGGCTATAAGCCGTAGCGTTCTCAACAAGATAGGCGGCCTCGCCTCCCTGGTCGATCACCTCGCCGACGACTATGAACTCGGCGCTCGCGTCGCCCAGGCCGGCTATCGCGTCGCCCTCAGCGCCGAAGTCGTTCAAACCGCCATTCCCGCCTACGCCTGGCGCGGTTTCCTCGATCACCAGTTGCGCTGGGCCCGCACTGTCCGCGACGCCCGCCCCTGGGGCTACGCCGGCCTCATCTTCACCCACGGCCTCGCCTGGGCGCTCCTCAATGTGCTGGCCAGCGGCCTGAGCCCATTGAGTTTATGGCTCCTGGGCCTGAGCTTCCTCCTGCGCCTCACGCTCGCCATGACGGTCGGCGCCGAGGTGCTCGCCGACCACCAGGTCCTTCCCTCTCTCTGGCTCCTGCCCCTCCGCGACCTCGTCGCCATCGGCGTGTGGGTGGCCGGCCTCTCCGGCAACACCATCGTCTGGCGCGGCGAGCGCTTCATCCTCAAGAACGGAAAGCTGCAAAAGTTGGGCGAGCCGGCCAGTTAGCGTGGCTTCTTTGGGAACCGTTTAACACGGCGAGCGTATTATGCAGAGTGGTCATCCGCGCGGTCGGAAGGGCAGTGCGGGGAGTCGCGAAAAGAGAACTGCGATGCAAGTGCCCATGAAGTCGAATCGGCTGCAGAGGGCGCCGGACGGTCCGGCCACATGCACCGCCTTGACTCCCAATGCAGACACTCACGGCGTTGCGGCCCCGCATCTGGTTTACGACCTCCGGCTCGCAAACGGCTGCTCCGATGGCTTTTACGCCGATGCCGCCCGCTTCTCCGATAAGCTACTGGCTGAGATCGACCTCCATGCTGGAACCGCTATCCGCGCCTACAGCCGCTACGTCCAGGTTCAATTGAGAGAACCTCCGCGCAGCCTCGGCGAGTATTCGATCGAACTGCTCACTTTGGGCCTTGCGCTCTCGCGCTATGCCGGTGCGGCTGAGAACACGCCGGGCTGGGTGGTCGGTTTGGCGCGGAAGCTCTTTTGGCTTCGCGGCCGGTCGGCGCGGATGAGGCCGGTGGCCGACTTTTTCCGGGCAGCGATTACCCGCCTCTTCATGGTGCCCCGCATCGGCTGCGGACCAACCGCCGGCGGGTGCACGCTGGACCGGTTGCCGCGCCTCATCGAGTGGCTCCAGGCCACCGGCGAGTTCGAGCAGGAGTCCATGCGCCTTGAGAACTGGCGCAGCTTTCTGGCCACGCTTCCCCACGCGGAGGCCACGCACCGCATCCAGACCGCCGCGGACCTCTTCGCCTGGTTTGAGCGCCAGGCTGACAGTTCGCTGGGAGCCCATACCCGCGGAGTTCCAGGCTTCCTGGCGGCGGAATACGCCGGTCGCGGCTGCCGCGAGGATCAAATCTTCTGCGGCAAGCCGCCCGTGGAGTATCACCTGAGCATGGTGGCGACCGAGATCATGAACCGGGGATTGCGCCAGGAATTCGATCGCACTGCGCACCGCGTTGTCCTGGTTCCCACCTGCATGAGGGGCGCACATGCCGCGGTTTGCCGCGCGCGTGCATCAGGCTCGGATCTCGCTTGCACCGCCTGTGACCCGGCCTGCGCCGTCAACCGCATCACCCGCCGCATCAGCCGCCTGGGAGCCAAGGTTTATCTCATCCCCCATTCAACGGGGTTCAGCCGCTGGCTGGAACGGTGGCAGCGCACGCCGGGGGTCGGCGTCGTCGCGGTGGCCTGCATGTTGAACATCCTGCCCGGCGGCTTTGAGATGCGCGCCCGCGGAATCCCCTCGCAATGCGTGCCCCTCGACTATCCGGGCTGCCGGAAACATTGGTCCCGCAACGGAATCGCCACCAGCCTCAATGAAGACCGCCTGGTCCAGATTGTCGCGTCCCCCTCCCGCTGATCTTGGAAACAAGCTGCGCAAAAACTCGTCGCCTTGAAAGGGCACGGCTTTACAGGCTGCGGAAAAACTCGCTCGGGCGGTAGGCCGGGACTGGCAAGCCGGGGTTTTAACCGCGACCCAAGAGCCAGCTCCCTCGTATGGCTATAGTTTCTCGGCCTGCCCCTAGTCTCCCGTTGTCGCCGCCACCGGATCCTGTTCGCTGATCGCCACGCAATCGATCGACAGGCAACTGCCCAACTCGCAGAAATCCTTGTCCCACCGCGGACGAGCGTCACTCCCCAGCGCCGCCAGCGCATAGCTCGAAGTGCCCAGAATCTCGTACCAGATGTTCTGCGCCTGCCACAGGTTCAGCTCGAAGGGCAACTCTACCAGGTTGCGCGCCAGTGTCAGCGCGCGGTCCAGCATCTCCAGCGACCCCGACGACATCTGCAGCTCGACCATGGCCCGCTTCATTCGCAGGTCGGCAATGTAGGAGAGCGTGGCCGAATCCAGCGCCACCTGGTCCGCCTTGGCCAGCGTCAGGAACGAACGCATCTGCGCAATGTCGATAGGGTCGGTCTCCAGTGCGCGTTTCAGTCCCGCGTTCACCGCAAACCCCGCCGCCAGCATCAGCGCCGGCGGCTTGGGCAACCCCGCCTGCGCAAGATAGTGCAACAGGCTGGCGTGGTCCTCGTAGATGGTGGTCAGCGAGTTCTCGATGTCCCATAGCGTCGAGTTCAGAATCAGTTGCACGATGCGCCGCTGCTCGTCAGTGAACAGCGAGGTCAGCGAGTAATCCACGCGCCCGTAATAGCTGTCCAGCAGCCGAATCACCTCCGGGAACCGGGCCCGCTGTACGTGCTCGGCGGCCTGCGCGGCAAAGGCTTCGAACTCGGCTGCATCGCCCTCGCTGTAAGCCTTTACCGCGGCGGTAATGTTCTGGTCGCCGAAGTGCAACACCGCGAACGAAAAACTCTGTTGGTGTCCGGTGATGGCGCTGACGATGTGCGCCCGGCCCAGCGCCAGACGCCCCCGCCCCGAGGTGTGGATGTCATAGGAGATGCGCCGCACGTGGTAGCAGAACAGCTCGGTCTCCTCGGCAAACGACGAGAAGACGGAACTGATGGCGTAGTGCGCCGCCACCTGTTCCAGGCCCAGCTTCATGGTGGCCACGCACTCCTTGTAGATCTGGGCGCCGTCGCCGGCGCTCGCCAGGTTGGACTTTGCCTCTGCCAGCCGCGCCAGAAACGCGGCCTCCAGCCCTTCGGCCTGTGCGCCGTAAACCTGCTGCGCCAGTTGCAGCACCCGCGCCGCATACGCGATGATCTGCACCGTCTCGATGCCCGCCAGATCGTCGAAGAACCACCCGCAGCTGGTGTACATCAGTTGCGCATGGCGCTGCATCTCCATCAGCTCCAGCGCCTGCACCCGCTCCGCTTCGCTCAGACTGTGGCCCTCGTGTGCCCGGAAAAACTGCTCCACCTTCTCCGTGCCCCGGTCCAGCATCACTTCGATGTACCCGTCGCGGGCAGCCCACACGTCTTTGAAGAGCTTGCCGCCCTCCTGCTCCGTCAGCGGAGCCATGGCGTCACGCAGCTCGTCCAGCGCCTGCCGCAACGGCGCGCGCCAAGCCTGGTTGAAGCCCGGCGTGCCCGCGTTGCAGCCGCAGTTCGAGCGCCACCGCTCCACCCCGTGTACGCAGCTCCATGAGCTGTTGTCCACAATCTCGCACTCGTACTCCGGCGGAAACTGCTCCAGAAACCTCCCATAGTTGGTCAGCTTCACCGTCTTGTCCCGTTCCAGCATCCGCAATGCGTAGGCCAGCGCCATTTCGCCGTGCTTGTGGTGGTGGCCGTAGGACTCGCCGTCGGTCGCTACGTGCACCAGTTGCGGCTGCTGGCTGTCTTTGAACCCGCCTTTCAATCGCGCGGCAAAGTGCTCCCCGGAGTTCAGCAGCCCCTCGAACGCAATCGCCCGCGAAGCCGGGTCATTGTAAAAGAACACCGCAATCGAGACCCCGGAGTCGAAGCGCACCACGTAGGGGCGCGTGGTGTCCACCGTCGTCCCCGGCGTATCCGTCCAGTCCGCGCCGTCCCGCAGTTGCCGGATGCGCTTGCACTGGTGCGGCGCCAGCACCGTGAACTTGATGCCGTGCTGCGCCATCAGCTCCAGCGATTCCGTGTCCGCCGCCGTTTCCGCCAGCCACATCCCCTCCGGCGGCGTGCCGTAGTGGTTTTCGTAGTCGGCAATCCCCCAGCGGATCTGCGTGATCCGGTCGCGCCTGCTCGCCAGCGGCATGATGATGTGGTTGTACACCTGCGCCATCGCCGAGCTGTGTCCGCCATAGCTCTTCCGGCTCCGCCGCTCGCCGTCCAGGATCATGCGATAGGTCCGCGGCGCATTCTCCTTCAGCCAGCTCAGCAGCGTGGGCCCGAAGTTGAAGCTCATGCGCGCGTAGTTGTTCACAATGCGCGTGATCTGGTTCTTGTTGTTCTGGACCCGCGCCGCGCCGTTGGTCGCGTAGCACTCCGCGCAGATGCGCTCGTTCCAGTCGTGGTAAGGCGCCGCCGTGTCCTGCGTCTCGACCGTCTCCAGCCACGGATTCTCTCTGGGCGGCTGGTAAAAATGTCCATGAATGCAGATGAAACGTTTGCTTGCGGCCATGAAGATTCCCACCGGGTGCCGGCATCGCGTCGTGATCCCGGCCGTCTAACCTATATTAGGCTCACCCGCTACGGCTGACCGGGTGGCCTTAGCATAATAAACCGTTTTAGCGTTCCCGGAACACCTACCTGCCTAAATTGGAACAGCCCCCGCCACTATTCTTTCTTGGCCCGTCCATTCTTTCCTTGACCGTCTATTCTTTGCCTGACCGCCCCGCGGGCGCTGTGCCCCTGGCCAGATCGCACGCCCGCCACAGATACCAGCTCGCCACCGAGCGGAACGGCGCCCAGCGTTGTCCCCTTTTCAGCACCACCTCCGGCTTGGGCAGGTCTTCAGCCGCCAGCGCCCGCGTCTGCGGCACGCGCAGGAAGGTCAGAGCGAACCCTTTTCGCACCCCGTAGTCGGTCACCGGCAGCACATCCGGCCGTCCCATGCGGAAGATCAGCAGCATCTCCACCGTCCACGGCCCAATCCCCCGCACCTCGGTCAGCCGCTCCACAATCTCCGCGTCCGTCATTTTTTTAATCGCCGCGTGCGTCGGCACCGTCCCGTCCAGCGTCTTTGCCGCCAGGTCCCTCAGCGCCTTGATCTTGTTCCCCGAAACCCCCGCCGCCCGCAGGACTTCATCGGGAGCATCGAGCATAAGCTGCGGCGCCGGATCGCCCCCAAAATACTCCCTTACCCGCCGATGAATCGTAGCCGCGGCCTTCCCGTGCAACTGCTGATAAAGTATCGACTCCAGCAGCGACTCGAACGGCGAAGGCGAGGGATCGAGCCGCAGCGTGAAAGGCCCGGCGCGCTCAATCAGCGCCCCCAGCTTGGCGTCTTTGGCCTTCAAATGCTCCACCGCCTCAGCAGCGTCAAAGGGAAGTTTGCGGCTCTTGCCATCGTGAATCATAGGGGAACAGTGTACCGTGCCGGCACTTGGTCGCGGCAGCAACCCAACAGACGCTGCCCTCAACCCGCCCCGCCTGTGTACCATCAAGAGCGTAGGCTTCTGAACAGGAGCGCCAACGCCATGAAGATGCGTCCAGGCACACAAACGGGATTTCTGCTCTGCGGCAAGGAATGGATCGAAGGCGAATCGCTCGAAGTCCGCTCGCCCTGGGATCAGGGTCTGGTCGGCCGCGTCACCATCGCCACCCGCGCTGACGCCCGCCAGGCCGTCAGCCACGCCGTCGCCAGCCTCCGCCGCACCCGCGCCCTGCCCCGCTGGAAGCGCCGCGAAATCCTCGAGGACGTAGCCGCCGCCCTCATCGAGCAAAAGGAGCGCTTCGCCCAGCTCATCGTCGCCGAGGCCGGCAAGCCCCTCCGCCTGGCCCGCGCTGAAGTCGATCGCGCCGTCCTCACCTTCAAAACCGCAGCCGAAGAAGCCGCCCGCCTCGGCGGCGAGAGCCTTCCCCTCGACCTCACCGAGGGCAACGAAGGCCGCTGGGGACTGGTGCAGCGCTTTCCCGTCGGCCCCGTCCTGGCCATCACCCCCTTCAACTTCCCCTTGAACCTCGTCGCCCACAAGCTCGCCCCCGCCATGGCCGCCGGCTGTCCCATCATCCTTAAGCCCGCCCCGCAAGCCCCCTTCACCGCCCTGGCTCTCGGCGAAGTCATCCTCAAGGCCGGCTGGCCCCAGGAGGCGCTTGCCATCCTCCCCCTCTCCAACGCCGACACCGCCTGGCTGGCTGAAAAGGAAGACCGCATCAAGCTGGTCAGCTTCACCGGCTCGGCCAAAGTCGGCTGGGAGCTCAAAGCCCACTCCGGCCGCAAGCGCGTCCTGCTCGAACTCGGCGGCAACGCCGCCCTCATCGTCCACAGCGACTGGCCCGACCTCGACGAAGCCGCCCTCCGCACCGCCCATGCAGCTTTCGGTTACGCCGGCCAGTCCTGCATCAGCGTCCAGCGCGTCTTTGTCGAGCGCAACGTCTTCCAGACCTTTTTATGGAAGGTCGTCGAGATCACCGCCAAGCTGGTCTCAGGCAATCCCTCCGACGAAGCCACTGAAGTCGGCCCGCTCATCCGCCTCGCCGAAGCCGAGCGCATCGAGTCCTGGGTCCGCGAAGCCGTCGAAGGCGGCGCCAAGCTCATCGCCGGCGGCGAGCGTCACGGCTCCGTCGTCACCCCCGTCATCCTCACCGCCACCAAGCCCGGCATGAAGGTCCGCGACGAAGAAGTCTTCGGCCCCGTCGTCCTCATCGAGCCCTACGACGACTTCGAGCAAGCCCTCGCCGACGTCAACCACTCAAGATACGGCTTGCAGGCCGGCCTTCTAACCCGCGACGCCGGCCGCATCCTCACCGCCTATCGCGAACTCGAAGTCGGCGCCCTCATCGTCGGCGACACTCCCGCCTGGCGTCTCGACCCCATGCCCTACGGCGGCGTCAAAGACAGCGGCCTCGGCCGCGAAGGCATCCGCTCCGCCATTCACGAAATGACCGAGTCAAGAATGTTAGTCATGTCCGGCCTCAGCTAGCCGCATCGGAGCGGCAGGTCAGGGTTTCAACCCCGACTGTCCGGCCTCAGCTAAGGAACCTCTAAATAAGCCGATGCTTTGAAAGGGCACGACTTCACAGGCTGCGGAAAAACTCGATCCAACTTGGATTCATGAGGCTTTGTAACAGGGCACGACTTCAGTCGTGCCGCAAGATGTTGGAAAGAAAGGGTGGGCTTTAGCCCCTGCATCGCTATCCCTCCCACAAATGCCGGAAGGAAGCAGTTTTTCCGCAGCCCGTTCAGTCGTGCCGTAAGCGTAACAAAATGAAGGCGGGCTTTACAGGCTGCGGAAAAACTCGTTTCCGCCGTTGCTTTGAAAGGGCACGGCTTGAGCCGTGCCGATAAAGCCAATAGAATGAATAGGGCTTTAGCCCCTGAGGGAAGGTTTCTTTCAGGTTTCGCCATACCTTTGGGGTTTTTCCGCAGCCCGTTCAGTCGTGCCGTAAGCGCAGCAAAATGAGAGCGGGCTTTAGCCCCTGAGAGAATGCTGGCGCATGCGCGCGAGCTTAATCAGAGCTTCCCTAGCCGCATCCTGACGCCCGCCTTCCTGAGCGCCAACAAGGCCTGTCATCCTGAGCGACCCTGAGCGCAGCGAATGGGGAGTCGAAGGACCTGCGGTTGCCCTTGCATTTGCTTTTGCTTTTGCTCCCCGCAGCTCTGAAAGAGCGCGGCCGGGAACCGGGGCACCCTTCAGGGTCGGGGTGCCGCCCCACAAACCCATCCGCCCCAAAGAATAGGAAGCTCGCGTAAGCGACAAAGCCGCGCTTAAAGCCCCTCCCTCGTCGCCAAACCCGGCAGGTTGGGGATTCATCCCCGACAAACCAACTGACCCACCCATAAAGAAAGATCGTGCACGCGGCGCAAGCCGCGCCCTGGTCCTCGTCACCCAACCGGATACTTCCGATATGCCGGTCGGGTCGAGGACTGGCGCGGTGTTCCGAAGGTCTAGCCTAGCCGTTGCTCCCCGTTTCCTCTGGGAGTGCCTCAGTAGCCAAACCGTGAATCCGTTTCCAGCCCCCGCCACATC
>JBEKZJ010000121.1:0-15083 GCA_049509995.1 Occallatibacter sp.
GACGGTGAACCACGTGTGGGCGGCCGGGGACGTGGGCAGCCAGATTATCAACCCCGCCGCGGCCGAGAGCATGGGGTTCGGCGGCATTATGGAAGGCATGGGCCACCTGGCGCAGGAAATTACGCTGGTGGACGGCAAGATCCAGCAGTCAAACTTCCATAATCACCCTCTGATGCGCATGCGGCAAACGCCGAAGATCGAGGTGTATTGGCGCAAGACCGACTACGCTCCGACGGGGCTGGGCGAGCCGACGCTGCCGCCGATTCTGCCGGCGGTGGGGAATGCGATCTTCGCGGCGACCGGGAAGCGGATTCGGATGCTGCCGCTGCAACGGAGCGGGTTTAGCTGGGCTTGATGGAGCTACGATGCATTCGCCGTGGTTTGGCGGAAGGGAAGATAAAGCAGCAGGAACAGGACGAAGGCGACGCCTTCGCAAGCCACGATGTACCAGGGCCATGGTCCAAGAATAGTGAGGAGCGTCTCAGGCTGAGGCTTGGCGAAGAGGAACATATAGTCTGTTTTGAAGATGAAATCGAATGCGCCGTCGAAGGCGGCAAAGATGTTCAGGTACAGCATGGCCCTAATCACCGACCCCGGCCGCGGCCGCGCCTGCCTGGACCAGACAAGGAAGAGAGCGGAGACCACCATGAGACCATGGTTGACAAAGTACTGCACGGTTATGAAGGAGGGAAAGGGTTCCCCCAGGTTGGGAGTCAGCAGCGACATCGTAGCTCCAGCCATTACACCGTAATAAGCCAGATCGAAGATCGCCTTGTTGAGGGTGACCAACGCGATGATGATCAGAAACAGCGAGGCATCGCAGAGTTCCAGAGGCAGGTGATCTGGAAACAGCGGCTGGCCGTGCAAGGCAAAGTCTCCGTAATACGCCGCTCCGTCCAGGAAAAGAGCTACAGCCAGGCCATATCGCAGGCCACGCGATCCGGGCGAGAGCTTTCGCTGGACCGCCGCAAGAATGGCCGCAAGAAGAGGGACCGCGGCGAGGATGGCAAGGTGCACTGGTCCAAAAAGTCGAAGATTGGTTGGCATGCGGCTCCGGGCTTTCGCTTGGGGGCTTGGATGTGGGCTGACGGAATTGTAGAACGTCTTCGCGAAGTCCGGCTGGATGCCTGGGGGAGCGGCGGCGTGAACGCAGGTTCCTGCTAGCCCAGGTCCTCCGCCGCCGCGGACGGGACCCCCTTCGATCCCGCTTAGGGCAGGCTTTCGACAAGCTCAGGGCAGGCCCCGGGGCGCCCGGCGGTAAAGTATACGGGCATACTGGCATACAGTCCCTGTACGCCTATTCTTGAATTGGCTGTAATACATTGATTTCAGAATAGTCACAGCGCCTATACTGGCGTACTGGCGCTGCACGCGCGGCAATCCTTGATTTGTAGCTTATTGATTCTATTTCGGTTAACAACTGAACACGATGAAGTGGAAGCAGACGCATTGCGGATAACGAACCAGCCTCTTCGCCATGGCAACATCCTACATCCGTCAAAACCGTCGGAGAGACGAAAAGCGGTCGATTGAGGTCCATGCCACTCGCATGTGCCAAAATCGAGACATGGGCACCCAGCATCGCATCGCCGGCCTTCTGGATGTATCACCGCCAAACCGGACAGAACTCTCCCAGGGGCGGTTCAGCAGAATCCAAGCGCGCGACCGACCGCAAGGGACAAGCAGGGTCGCACCTAGTCGATGAAGTAGCCAATGTCGGTGAGGACGCTATCACTCAGTTCCACGCCCATCAGACGCGCACCGAGTGATGCGCGCAGGTTCTTTTCAAAGCGTTGAAGTACGTCTGCAGGCAAATCCGTTTCTTGCCGAAGCAATTGCAGTAGCGCCATGCTATCGGTACGGTATTTGTAGTCGCCGGGCAAGCCGCATGCTGGGCGAATTGTCAGCGAAATCGGAATCGTTCCTGCGCCTGATTCGGAGCGGTTGGACAGTTGAGTGATGAGATTGACTCGCATATGCGAATCCTGACACTTGACTGCGGAACCCTCAATGACACAGATGAGTCATCAGGGTCAGACCAAATGGGGAGACCGACGCTCTGGCTCCCGTTTGTGCAACACGCCTGAGTCGCCGGCTACTCGGAAGTTATTGTCTGGTTAATAGTTATATAGGTGTTAACGATGTAATAATTTTCCCATTGCCGACCAGGCACAAACCCGATCCCGGACCCTGCGGCGTTTGCCGTTAACGATCCTGCCTGACGGGCTGAACTTTGGTTGATTTTGGGGTATCGGGACGCTGGCACTCCCTCCCATGCTGGTCCATTGCGGTCCCGGCTCACGCCAACTGTTAACTGGAAAGTAACTGACGAGGCGCAGGTCGTTGACCAGCAACTTCCCAAATTACGAGGCTGTCTTGCCGACAGGGCAGGTGTCGCGCTGCACTTGGAACGGCTCTTCCGCACTTTCGGTGCAAGCTCATCCCCTCCGGAGATCCGCAAGTAATTGAAATGCTGTGGGATGTATCCTCGATCACAAAAGGTTGTGAGGCAGGCTCTCCGAGACCTGCGATGCTAAACAACAACGTCTGTAGAATCAATATCCTAGCCACCATTTACGGGCGAAAACCTGCACCGAAAGTGCGGAAGAGCCGACTCAAGCGCAGCGAGGCCATCGTTGTCCGGGATTTAACCGCAGCGAGGCCATCGTTGTCCGGGATTCAACTGCAGTTAACCGGCCCTGGTTCTGAAAATCCGGGATTTAACTACCGCGCGACACCGATTCTCGATCCCCGATTCCTTGCGCCCTGCATGCGACTGCCGGAGACCTCCACCGGTCAGATCGGAACGTGCGTTCTATTTGCCGCCAAAGCCTCCTTGCAAGAAGCTGAGCAAATGGGCTCGAGCCTCGTCTGCGGCCGGAAGCCGGCTGGCAGTTCGAACCTCCACGCCGAAGGATTCCAAGAGCGGGGCAAGGCAGTCCTTCAGCCTTTGGCTGCGCACCCTGACCTCTTTGGGCAACGTGCGGTTGGATTGAATCGCCTTGAGAAACACTCTTGCCAGCGCGTCGCCGGCCGCAACCCTGGAATCGATTGCTTCCGGCACAAGAACCAATCCACTGTCTGCATCCACAGCCAGCGCTATCGCGGCGCAGGCCCGGCGCTCGCCCGTCTTGCCAATCGCGGCGCCGCTGAGAATGTGGTCGAGTTCCATCACTCCCCGCATGGCATAGTCCCGGCTGCGCAACTGACGCAGGGTCTCTTCCTCCAGTCGAACCGGCGTAACGGGCGGTTCGGCGGGTAGGATCGATTTGACCAGATCCACCTGGTATCGAGGCCCGGCCCCCTCCACGCGCGAGACCATCGGATAGGTATCGGCGAGGTCCCAAAATTTCACTCTCTTCCGGCCGGCAACGGCAGAGCAGACCACGATCACAGCGCGGATGCACTCGGCCAGCGTCCGGGCCTCTTGCTCGGTAACGAACCAGGGGTGAAAGCCGGGCCGGATGGCGCGGAAGATGGGCGAGGCCAGGCCTCTGCCATGAGGATGACCCAGCGCGGCGAGCAACTCCCGGTCCTGCCGTTCCAGCTCCGCTCTGGGCACGAACTCCACGTACACGGTGTGCTGCGAAGCAAAGAACTCACCCGCGTCAGTGATCTCTTTGGTCTCTATCTTGCGAAACAGGCGGAAACTTTCCGTGCCGAGATAGGCGTGCATGGAATAGACCTCGCCGAGCATGCCCATGACTGAGCAGTAGCAAAGCTCGCCGCTGGCGCTGTCGCGAACCAGAATAAGCTGGCTTTCGTCAAGCACCAACCAGGGGCGCAGCCCATACAATTTGGAGGCCAATCCATAAAGCCTCTCCATGGCTGAGAATGACGGCGGAGTTTCACCCGCAAGTTCCATGACAAAGCATCGATCGGGAAGAACCGAGGAGGAACCAGTACGTTTCTTGGGCATGATGGTGGCGACGCTCCTGTTCGGTGCGACCCGGCGCGAATGAGGATTCTTGCAGGGATAGCGACCAGCCGAATTCAGTCGGCTCATCAAGATTACTCGATTCCGGCTCTGCACGATTGTGGCTCGGGCTTCCGAAAATCTCCGTGCTGCGCGTGTCGGTTTCGGGGCTTTCGTTCATTCGCCGCGAAACCCGGTGCTGCCGGGATGAGCTTGGTGATACCGATTACGAAAGCCAACCTGTGGCGCAAGGGTGCGCTCACGCCGCCTCCCAGAGGCGCCCACCCCCGGTTCGCGGATTCAAACCTTTACAATATTTGCGGCCGCCGTTCGTCTACAGGAATGGATGGATGAGCCATTGAGCAGCATCTCGATGATCGAGCAGGACCGTCAAATCTCCAAAATCATCGCGGAAGAACGACCCCGGTTGCGCAACTTCATCCGCAAGCGGGTGCCAAATGAAGCCGACGTGGAGGATCTCCTCCAGGAAGTCTTCTGCGAACTGGTGGAAGCGAATCGCCTGCTGATGCCGATTGACTACGTGACCGGCTGGCTTTTTCGGGTTGCGCGCAATCGCATCACGGACTTTTTCCGCAAGAAGAAGCCAGAGACCTTCGCCGATGCAGCGCTGGAGGATGAAGAGGGCGAGTTGCTGCAGATTGAAGATCTGTTGCCTTCGGGCGACGCCGGGCCAGAAGCGCTCTACGCCCGCAACGTGCTTCTCGATGAGTTGGAACTTGCGCTCTGCGAACTGCCTGACGAGCAGCGTGAAGTATTCGTCGCGCACGAACTGGAGGGGCGCAGCTTCAAAGAGTTGTCGGCAGAAAGCGGCGCAAACGTCAACACGCTGCTCTCGCGTAAGCGCTACGCGGTGCTTCATCTCCGCGAGCGATTGCAGGCCATTCACGATGAGTTTATGAGGAAATGAGGAGCACACATGGAAAACACTTGGATCAAGAGAAACAAATGGATCTTTTTTGTGGCCCCACTGGCAATCGCGGTTTTCGTCGCGATTTTCGGCGAAGTGGTGATGCATCTTTGGAACTGGCTCACTCCCATGCTGTTCGGATGGCGCCAAATCACCTTCTGGCAGGCTCTCGGATTGCTGGTTCTCTGCCGGATTCTGTTCGGGGGTTTTGGTGGTCATGGCCATGATCGCTCCCGATGGCGGCGGCCAACGGCCGAGCGCTGGGAGCGGATGACGCCCGAGGAGCGTGAGAAGTTCCGCCAAGGTTTGCGCTCACGTTGCGGCGGCTTCGGAACGCCAACCAGCGGAACCAACGAGCCGGCCTGATGGCGCCGAGTCTGGATTGTCGCGGCGAACTATCCAACTCTTACAGAATCGCCTTCACACTCAGGGAGCCTCCCAGGATGCTGGGGATCGCGTGAGAGCATGCAAAGTTGTGGGGTGGCGTAAGCTGTTGGGATGAAATGGACATTGAAGCTGGTTGCTGGGGTGGTTCCGGGGAAGCCCACTGAGTACGAGGTTGCCACGATTGAGCGTGTGGAGGATTTCTCTCCGTCTACCGTTGGAATGACGATCAGCGAGGGAAGAGCAGTTTTGGCTGGCCTGCAGAAACAGATGGTCACGGCGCAGGTTGAACATCATGGGGCCAGGGTTCACTCGTGTCCGGGATGCGGAAAGGCGTTCCGCACGAAGGGCTACTATCGGTCCACTCTTCGGTCTGTATACGGTAACATCGGCATGCGCATCCGGCGCTTGCGGGGGTGTTCTTGCGTGGGAGCGCGACAGAACAGCTTCGAGAGCATGCAAAGTTGTGGGGTGGCTCTCCCCCGACGTCCCCTTCATGTTCTGAGTCACCGGTTAAGTTGTGCTCCTGCACCGGCACCGAGGCCCTCGGCCGCTCTCTATCCCGACAGGCGCACGCCCGCGCTCTCTCCGGGTTACGACTTCGTGGCCACACTCCCCTATATTCCCGGCGACACACTGGCGTTGAGTTTCGGCGACGGCCGCAGTCTTTCCGAAATCACACCCGGCCAGATGCTCCGCTTTGCCGATACGGCACGTATTCCGGCAAGCCCGCTGTGGAAGATCGCCGTCGAAACGGCCGAGCGCACTGCTGAATCCTGGAAAGCACTTGAACAGGCGGACGCCCTGCCCAAAGACCTCAAGGACTCAATCGGCAGACAAATTCTAGGCGTCGCCGCCAGCGTCAAGTGACCAGGTAACTTCCGCACAAAGAGGCCCGCGTCGCGCTGGAGGAAGAAGGAGAGTCCAATTGCCTGCTGCGTTTCTCGGTGCGCGATACGGGCATCGGAATACCGGAAGACAAGATCGGCAGACTCTTCAACAAATTCAGCCAGGTAGAGGTTGCGACTACGCGCAAGTTTGGAGGTACGGGGCCAGGTCTCGCCATCACCAAGCAACTGGCGGAGATGATGGGCGGAGGAGTTGGAGCACCACGAAGGCTCATGATATCGAATCACAATTGGCTTCCCGGATTGAGGGCCACGCGCATTCTTGAGAACCTTAAGGCTCCGTCGCTCGGACACATGATCCTGTTGTTGGTTCTCGGCAGCCTGCACGGGGAACTCCGCTAACCTTCGCGCCTAGGTGGTCGATGAACTATTCGTGCCCTTAATCCGCGACTAGATGAGGAGAAGATGAACTGCGGTGAGTGGTGTGGCCGCCAATCTTTCGCCGCCCCCTTGGCGGTGTCTTCATGATTCGCCGAGGTCTCCGAAGCACCCGTCTCCTCAGTCAGAAATCCATGCCGGACTGATCCGAATTCAAAACTCGTGTCCTGGTTGCGCCAGGTGGAATTTTGGCGAGGCACAGGTGCGATTCCACATTTTCAGATGGTGCGCATCGAGCATCCTGGAGCCATTGGAATGCGTACTGTCTCTACCACATGGTCCATGGGTACTCCAAAAAGTTGCCCGTCGGACACGACGACCATCACCTGCGTAACCGCCATGGATAGCGGCAGGGAAATCCGAATCGAGGTGCCCTTGCCGAGTTCGCTTTTGTCGCGCGGCACTTAAATCGGTTCTTCCGCGCTTTCGGTGCAGGTCCTTACCCGAAAATGTGGCTAAGATGCGGATTCTACAGACGTTGTTGTTTAGCATGGGACGCTCTCGAGATGCACCGCCTCACATAAGGTGTATAACGTCAATGAACTGATTCCTGCACAGATTCAATGCAGTTGCGAGTCAGATTCTCAACCGGAGGCACCATGAAATCCTTTTCCCGCCGCGATGTCCTGAAGACCAGCCTGCTAGCCCCCGCTGTCGCCGCTACGGCCCACGCCATCGGTCCCATCAATCCCGCCGTGCACGCCGCCGGAGAGGTTTCCGGCCCGCTGAGTGCGCCCGCTACTCTGGCCTCTCCCACACCCGGCGCCGGCCGCGAACGCCTCCTGCTCGACTTTGGATGGTCCTTCCATTTCGGGAATGCCAATGATCCGGCCCGGGACTTTGGCTACGGCAGTGCGGACGCGGGGAACTTCCAGAAGACCGGAAATTTCATGCCGGCCGGTTCCACCTCCTTCAGCGACGCTGACTGGCGTCGCATCGATCTGCCCCATGACTGGACGGTCGAGCTGCCCTTCAAGAATGACCCCGATCTGCAAAGCAAGGGTTTTTATCCTCTTGGCCGCAAGTACCCCGAAACCAGTGTCGGCTGGTACCGTCGCATCTTCGAGCTGTCCGCCGAAGACCAGGGCAAACGCATCACGATCGAATTCGATGGCGCGTACCGAGAGACCACCGTCGTCTTCAACGGGTTCTACATCGGCCAGCATAGCGGTGGATACGATTCATTCAGCTTTGACGTCTCAGACTTTGCGAATCCCGGCCTGCCCAATGTGCTGCTGGTGCGCGTGGACGCTACCGGAAGCGACGGGTGGTTCTATGAGGGCGCGGGCATCTATCGGCACGTGTGGCTCGTGAAGACCCATCCGGTGCACATCAAGCTGTGGGGAACGCTGGTTCGCTCGGAGATTCGCTCCAATGCAGCCAGGCTTTCGATCCTGAGCGAGGTTGAGAATCACGGCAATGCGTCGAGCAATGTGCGCGTCATCTCCACCATCGTCGATCCCTCGGGCTCAGCCGTCGCCAAGGATGTTTCAACTTCTGCCGCGATCGCGGCGCGCGATCAACACGACTTCACGCAGGACATTGTTGTCAGCCGTCCGGCTCTGTGGTCCCTCGAAGAGCGCAACCTTTACAAACTCCTCACCGAGGTGCAGGTTGACGGCAAGGCGGTCGATCGCTACGAAACGCCGTTCGGCATCCGTTCCGTCCAGTTCGATCGAGAGCGCGGCTTTCTGCTCAACGGCGCGCCCGTGAAACTGAAGGGCACCTGCAACCACCAGGACCACGCCGGCATCGGCGTCGCATTGCCCGACGCCGTGCAGTACTACCGCGTCCGCAAGCTGCAGGAGATGGGCTGCAACTCGCTGCGAACCTCGCACAACCCGCCCACCCCCGAACTCCTTGACGCCTGTGATCGGTTAGGTATGTTGGTCATGGACGAGACGCGCATGATGTCGTCGAACCCCGAAGGCCAGAGCCAGTTTGCAGATCTCGTCCGGCGCGACCGCAATCATCCCAGCGTCTTCCTGTGGTCGCTGGGCAATGAGGAGCCCACGGCCACCAACGCCAAAGGCGCCAACATCGTCACCGCCATGAAGGAGGTTGCCACGCGCCACGACGGATCGCGCCTCACCACCATTGACGGCATGATCAACGGCGAGGCGGCGGGCAGCGGCACCGGGGGCCTCGCGGTTTGCGACGTGATTGGCTATCACTACGCCGACCCGCAGGCCGAAGCCTTCCATAAGGCGCACCCTGAAAAGCTGGTGCTGGGCACCGAGACCGTCAGCGCGGTCTGCACGCGCGGCATCTACATTACTGACAAATCCAAGGGTTTCGTCAGCTCTTACGATCCCTATACCACGTCAGGCCGCGCCTCTGCTGAAGGCTGGTGGAGCTTCTGCAACGCACGCCCGTGGCTTGGCGGCGGTTATGTGTGGACCGGCTTCGATTATCGCGGCGAGCCGTCACCCAATGGATGGCCCAACATCAGCTCGCAATACGGCATCATCGATATCTGCGGGTTTCCCAAGGACACGTTCTTTTACTACCAGTCGTGGTGGACTGACAAGCCCGTGCTCCACCTCTTCCCGCATTGGAACTGGCCCGGCTACGAAGGCAAGAAGATCGCCGTTTGGGTCTACTCCAACCTCGAGAAGGTGGAACTGTTTCACAACGGACAGAGCCTCGGCGCCAAGGATGTGAAGAAGGACGCGCACGTCGCCTGGAACGTGGAATACGCACCCGGGTCCATCGAAGCCCGTGGGTGGAAAGACGGCAAGCAGGTGATGACCGCGCACCGCGATACCACAGGCGCTGCGGCAAAACTGGTGCTGCGGCCCGATCGCGATTCCTTGTTCGCCGACGGCGAGGACGTGGCCATGTTTGCCGTCGAGGTGCAGGATGCAAACGGACGCACCGTGCCCATCACCGACAACCTGGTTACCTTCAAGGTCACCGGCCCGGCCAGACTCATCGGCGTCGGCAACGGAGACCCCACCGACCAGTCGCCCGACAAGGGGACGTTTCGCAAAGCATTCTCGGGATATTGCATGGCGCTCGTCCAAACCGAAAAGACACCTGGTGCCATCACCGTGGAGGTCACATCCCCCGGACTCACCGCCGCCTCCGCCAACGTCCCGAGCAAGCCGATAGAGCTTCGCCCGCAAGTCAGTATCTGGCAGCGGCCAATTCCCAAAGGTGCGGGAGTCACCGGTCTATGGGTCGCGGTGTCGGCCCCCGGCACCGGGCTCGCGGCCTCGGCGCTCGGCTCGCCGCGCATCTTCACCCTCACGCAGGAGGGCGGCAAACTCACCGGCACCGTGGAAGGCCCCGGCGGTTGGTTTGGCGGCGACGATGCACCTGCGCCAATTCGTGACGGCGTCATCGCAGGGGATCATGTCACTTTCAAATCCGGCATCAATGTCTTCGACGGCAAAATCAAAGGCGCGGAGCTTGAACTCCAGCGCACCGTCAACATCCCGTTCAGCCTCCCCACACCGAAAAAGCAGGACCCCAACGGGCCGGTCATCGGCCCAGCACCCGACGGCTCCGATCCATCCATAGACTTCGCCGATTTCTCCGGTGCCGGCAACATGTCCGTAGTGCTCCGGAGGTCAGAACGCTGAATCTATATCCTGGGCGAGCTGTCGGTGGCTCTCGAAAGGTCACAGAGAAAGAATGCGTTGTAAGCAGCGGCAAAGGCTCGTCGCTGAATCAACCTCGATGCACTCTTTGGCTTCGCCGTACTCGGGGCTCGCCGCCGAAACCTTAAGGATGTTTTCACGGATCTGGACCTTTGCGGCGCTCTTGCGGGAACCGGCGAACTGCGTTGTATGCTCTATCGCGTTCTGCAAGGGTTGGCGGGCAACCTTGAGTTCCCCTCCCTTCCCTGCCCTGCCGGCAAGAAAGGCTCGTAATTTGGGAACTTGCTGGTCACCCTGCGAGTCGACAATAGTCCGGCGCCGGCGATGAAGCATGCCTGACAACGATCAGCACGCTGGGTACGTGGCTTGCCGGCGTTGCTGATGACGACGTCGATGCGCCCGAACCGGGCGAATGACCGATCGACGACCTCGCGGACCGCCGCTGTGTCGGTCACGTCGAGCACTTCGGCGTGGAACGCCCTGGGATAGCGATCGATCAGATCGGCAACCTTACCGGTGTCGCGGACGATTCCGACGACGGAGTCGCCTCGCTCGAGGAGCTGATCGGTGAGCTGACGGCCGAAGCCGCTGCTGACGCCTGTGATGAACCACGTGCGTTGTGGCATTGTGAATTCTCCATTCCAGTTGAAATTGTGAGCGCCATCTCAGTTCGAGACGGCAGATCGGCGCGCGAGCACCGCGTCCAGATCGCTACGCACGCGCTGCGGCTCGTCTTCGAGCGGCTGGTTCGACCTGTCGCGCACGCCGTCCAGGGCGCCTGGCGGGTCCGCATCGAGAGGGACGAAGAGAGCGTCGAAGTCGTCCGGCGCTGGGCCAGTGGTCGCGATTAATTCGAATGTCTTGCGTAAAGCGTGTTCCGAACAGAGGCTGTGGACAAGAATCTCGGCGATCTGGCGTCGCGCAATGACGCCATCGCCGGGAGTGCCGGACTGGCGCTCATCGCCTTGCAACAGGACAAGCTTGTGTTCGTTCGGGCCGTTGTAGTCGAACCATCCAGGTCGCACGATCGTGTACGGCAATCCGCTGGCACGGACCAGCCTTTCGGAACGCCGCTTCCAGTCGTGGGACTCGGTTGAGCGGTTGTAGGAGCCGGCGCGGTTCGTAACTCCGATGGAGGTCATCAGAGCGATGCGCGCCTTTCGCGAGCCCAGCGCGGCCAGCACGTTGCGCACGCCGCCGTAGTCCACAGTCTCCGCTCCGACCTTCCCTGCGCCGTCCGAGCCGAGAGTGAATACGATAGCGTCGACACCGTCCACCGCAACAGGAAGCGTCTCGGGCCGGGTGACGTCGCCGACGACTACTTGCGCTTCATGCGGAAGCTGGCCGACTTTGCCCCGGTTGCGCACCAGGGCGCGAACAGCATGGCCCTGCTTGATTGCTTCTTCGACAACGAGGTGCCCGATGCTACCGGTCGCGCCAACGACCAGCACAGTCATGCGGGGAATGGTCATAACGTCTCCTCTCTGTTCGGCGTCGCAGAGCCCGTCGGGCTCACGACGCGGTGGCCTCATCGACGACCCGTAGCGCGTTGAGCGTGCGGGGATACCCGATGAATGGCAGCAGCTGGGTCAGGACATCGATCAGCCGTGCGCGGTCGTTGCCGACGTTGAGGTTGGCGGCGACATGGCCCTTGACCTGCGCTTCGCATCCACCCAGCGAGACCAGCATGCTGAAGGTGAGCAGCTCGCGCGTAGGCACGTCGATTCCGGCGCGCGCAACGTGATCGCCGAAGCAGTGGGCCGACAGGTAGCGCTGGATGTGCATCAGGTCTTCGGGCGCGGACGCGTAGAGTTTTTCGACGACATCGTTGCCGATGATCTGCTTCTGGACTGCAAGGCCCTTCTCCGCGCGGTTCTCCGGCGTGGTTGTGGACTGGCCCGGCAGTGGCAGCTGGACGCCTCGCTTTGCGAGCACTTCATTGGCGGCGTGGATGAAGTCATAGACCTTTGCCATGCCCACGTAAGGCACCGCCTGGTAGACGATCTCTTTGATCTCAACCGGAGTCACGCCGACGATGAGCGCCGCGCCCAGCATTACCCGGTACTCGCGCAAAGCCTGGCAGGCGATCATCGATGCCAACTGAACCATCAAACGCGTCCGGGCATCGAGGCTGCCGTGCTTAAGCACTTCGTCGAAGGCGAAGTTGTCGAATACCTCGATAAGTTCGGGATCGGTCACCGCCAACGTAGAGACGTGATCGGGAAAGAGCTCATCGTGGTTCTTGCGCGCCTGTTCACTGATTGCCATCGCAGTTCTCCTTGTTGTCTTTCGTTGTTGGGACCAAACACCGCCTCTTGTCCCGCTCGCTCGAAGATTGCGGATGAAGAGGTTGAGGGTGCCCTGACGCAGAAGGCACCCTTTGAAATCTCCTAGCGGCCGACTCGCTGCTGGAGATGCTGCGGGTAGCGAGCGCCTTGCACCTCGATCTTGGCGAGTGCGCTCTCGATGGTTTGAATGTCGCTTGAGGTGAGTTCGACAGCAGCCGCTCCCATATTTTCCTCTAGACGATGCAGCTTTGTGGTGCCTGGAATGGGCACGATCCACGGCTTCTGCGCAAGCAGCCAAGCCAGTGCGATCTGAGCCTTGGTTACGCCCTTTTGCGCGGCGATATTGCCGAGCGCATCCACCAGTTCCTGGTTGGTCTTGCGATTCTCCGCAGAGAAGCGGGGAACAATGTTACGGAAGTCGGTGCTGTCGAACGCTGTGTTCTCGTTGATAGCTCCTGTCAGGAATCCTTTGCCCAGCGGGCTGAATGGAACAAGGCCGATCCCCAGCTCTTCGAGCGTCGGCAGGATCTCCTTCTCCGGTTCGCGCCACCACAGCGAGTATTCGCTTTGCAGAGCGGCGACTGGCTGAACCGCATGAGCACGCCGGATGCTCTCAACACCAGCCTCGGACATGCCGAAATGCTTGACCTTGCCTTCCGCGATCAGGTCCTTCACCGTCCCGGCGACGTCTTCGATGGGGACATTCGGATCGACGCGATGTTGATAGAGCAGATCAATGACGTTGGTCTTCAGCCGCTTCAGCGCTGCCTCGGTCACGTTCCGGATGTTCCCTGGTGTGCTGTCCAATCCCTTGTCGGTCAATCCACCCCGGAACCCGAACTTGGTGGCGATGACGACCTTGTCGCGGACAGGCGCGAGAGCTTCGCCAAGGAGTTCTTCGTTCAGGAATGGACCATAGGCTTCCGCTGTATCGAAGAATGTGACGCCGCCTTCGTAGGCCGTACGAATCAACTTGATGGCCTGTTCTTTTTCTGTTGCCGGGCCGTAGCCGAAGCTCAAACCCATGCAACCAAGCCCCAGAGCAGAAACCTCAAGGCCGCTCTTTCCCAACTTGCGCTTTTGCATTGTTTCTCCTTCTTGCGTGTTCAGGGTTGCTTTGGGTGGTTACTCGGATTTAAGCGAAGCCATGTCGATGGAAAAGCGGTACTTCACGTCGGACCGGGCCAGCCGGGTGTAGGCTTCGTTCAGCTTCTGAATGGGGATAACTTCGACGTCGGAAATGATGTTGTGCTGGCCGCAAAAGTCAAGCATCTCCTGGGTTTCCGCGATGCCGCCGATGCAAGAGCCGGAGAAGCTGCGGCGTCTGAAGATGAGTCCGAAGACGGCGACGGCGAGTGGCTTTTCCGGCGCGCCCACCATGGTGATGTTGCCGTCGCGGCGGAGCAGGTTGATGTAGGCGTTGATGTCGTGTTCGGCGGCGACGGCGTCGAGGATGAAGTCGAAGCTGCCGGCGTGCCGGGCCATCTCATCGGCGTTGCGGGAGAGAACGACCTCATCCGCGCCGAGGCGGACGGCGTCGTCCCTTTTGCTGGCAGAAGTGGTGAAGGCCACGGTGTGGGCTCCCAGCGCATGCGCGATCTTGATGCCCATGTGGCCGAGTCCACCCAGGCCCACAACGCCAACCTTCTTGCCCTTGGTCACGCCCCAGTGGCGCATTGGCGAGTAGGTGGTAATGCCTGCGCAGAGCAGCGGCGCCGCGCCAGCCAGGTTGAGGTTTGAGGGAATGTGCAGCACAAAGTGCTCGCTCACCACCACGCTGTCCGAGTAGCCACCATAGGTAATGCCCCCGGTGTGCTTGTCCGGAAAACCGTAGGTGAGCACTTGATGCGGGCAGAACTGTTCGAATCCGGCCTTGCACTCCGGGCAGGTGCCGTCAGAGTCCACCAGACAACCCACGCCTGCCAGGTCGCCCACCTTGAATTTGGTCACGGCAGAGCCTACTTTGGTCACGCGCCCGACGATCTCATGGCCGGGAACGCAGGGATACACCGTGGGCATCACACTGCTCCACTCATTGCGAGCCATGTGGAGGTCGGAGTGGCAGATGCCGCAGAAGAGGATTTCGATCTGCACATCGCTCTCGGTTGGATCGCGCCGCGCGATGGTGGTGGAAACAAACGGCGATGTTGCGCTGGCGACGGAATAAGCTTTTGCGTTGTACATGGGGTACCTCAATCTTTCCTGCTGAAGTTGATGATCCCGTTTGCGTCATGGTGCATGAATCATGCCAAAAATCGCGATTCTTATGATTCCGCCCTAGAAGAACACGGTATACGTTGCCGCAAAGATAAGTGGATCGTTGACGCGCGGAGTGATGGCTGCGCCGTGAATGTAGCTGAGGCCGGCGTTCAGGTATTTCCCGGAACGGACGTGAAGTGCGTAGCTTGCGGTCAATGAGGCCGAACTGCGCCAGACGGACCTGCCGGCGGTTGCGAGCGAGTCCGTCAAGAATTTGCCGTGTCCTGTGTAGGAAGCAACAAGCGAGGCCATATCCGCTGGCCGGGAGTGGAAGGGTGCCTTCTGGTAGAGACGCGCCTCGTAGTAGCGGTCGTAGGCGTTAAGGGAGGCGGTGGCGGTCAGGGCGGTTGCTCCAAGGTAGAGGCCTTGCACGGGCTGAACCGGATTGGGCTGGTGGATCTCGAAGTCGGCAAGAGC
>JBEKZJ010000122.1:0-16858 GCA_049509995.1 Occallatibacter sp.
AGCCAATGTCGCCGTTCGCACCGTCACTCTCGGTGGAACCGGGACCCGCACTTCGGCAGTAACCATTGGAGGGGCTGAGGTACTTCCGTTCCGGCACTTCGAAGGCCACGTGGGTCACAAGCCGGTGGT
Source organism: Occallatibacter sp. (assembly GCA_049509995.1). Lineage (GTDB taxonomy): Bacteria > Acidobacteriota > Terriglobia > Terriglobales > Acidobacteriaceae > Telmatobacter. The sequence continues at coordinate 130 of JBEKZJ010000122.1, forward strand.
AGCCATGGAGGTTCTCGACAGTCCGCCCAAGTCCTATCCCGACCTGCTGCGAAATGCCTACGGGGACCTGCTCAAGGACCCTGCCGCGATGGCCCGCTATCTGGTGGAGAAGCTGGGCGCCGAAGTGATCAGCGTGCGCCTGGCCACTACCCATCCCGACAATGGCGATATGTCTCCGGAAGCGGCCGGCAACATTGTGAAGGACGTTCTGAGCGCAGTGGGCGTGCCGGTGATCGTCACCGGCTGCAGCCACTACGAGAAGAACAATGCCCTGATGAAGCACATCGCTTCAACCTTTGCGGGAGAGAATCTGCTGTTGAACTGGGTGGAAACCGACAACTACAAAACCATCGCCGCCACCGTCATGGCCTACGGCCATTGCATTGTGGCGCAGACGCCGATTGACGTGAACATGTGCAAGCAGCTCAACATCCTGCTCACCTCCATGGGCGTCTCCGCGGACCGCATTGTCATCGATCCCATGACAGGCGCTCTGGGCTACGGCCTGGAGTATACCTACTCGGTGATGGAGCGCATCCGGACCTCGGTCTTTACTGGCGATCCAATGCTTGCCATGCCCATGATCGTGAACCCGGGCTTTGAAGTGTCGAAGGTGAAAGAAAGCCGGGCGCCGCGCAAGGGCTTCCCATTGTGGGGAAAAGAGGAAGAGCGCGAAGCTCTGCTGGAAATAGCCACCTCGATGAGCTATTTGAATGCCGGGGCGGACCTGCTGGTGGTTTACCATCCGCTGGCTGCCCGCACCCTGAAGCGCAAGATCGACGAAATGATGGCCTGTGGCAAGTGAGGCGACCGCAAAATGGCAATGACCGGTTTACAGATATTCAAGCTGCTGCCCAAGACCAATTGCGGCGAATGCGGCGTACCGACCTGCATGGCTTTCGCGATGAAGCTGGCGGCCATGAACGCGGACCTGGCGGCCTGTCCTTACGCCTCGGAGGAAGCCAAGAAAATCATAGGAGCGGCCAGCAAGCCGCCCATCCGGCTGGTGAAGATCGGCCCTCCGGAACGCGAGGTGCTGATCGGCAATGAGACGGTCATGTTCCGGCACGACAAGACGTTCGTGCACCCTACGGCCGTGGCCATCGCATTTCCCGATAATGAATCCCTCACCGACCTCTCCCACAAGCTCGCGGAGGTGCGGGAGTATTGCCTGGAACGGGCGGGCGAGCAACTGCGAATCGACCTGGTGCTGGTGGACAACTTCAGCGAGGAGGTCAAGCCCTTCGTCGATCTGGTGAAGACGGCAGCCGGCTCCACGGGTATGGGCATCATCCTCAGGACTACGAACCTCGAAGCTCTGGAAGCGGGGCTGAAAGAGCTGAAGGGGAAAAGGCCCTTGATTCATGCCGCAACGCCGGCCAATGCCGAGGTCGTGGCTGCCCTGGCGTTGAAGTATGACGCGCCGTTGGTGGCCTGCGCCGCCACGCTTGATGAACTGGTGGCCCTGACGACCAGGCTGGCCACCCTGGGATTGAAGGAGATTGTCCTCGACCTGCCGGCCGACAATCCCGCAGCCGCGCTGCAGTACAACACCATCATCCGCAAGGCGGCGCTCAAGAATGCCTTCGAGCCCCTTGGTTATCCGATCATCAACTTTGTGACCGCGCTGGACGACGCGTCGGCGGTTGCCGATGCCTCGACTTACCTGTGCAAATACGCGTCGATCGTGGTGCTGGACCGCATGAAGTTGGAGCTTCTGCTGCCCTTGATGATGCTGCGGCAGAACATCTACACCGATCCGCAGAAACCGATTCAGGTTGATCCCAAGGTCTATCCCATCGGCGAACCGGGGGGCATGAGCGTACTGACGGGATGGGCCGCAGGCAAGTTCTCGGGCGAAAAGGTTGCTGCCGCGGTGAAAGCGAGCGGCCTGGGAGACCAGCCGGGGAAGCATCGCCTTGTCATTCCCGGCTATGTTGCGCAAATCAGCGGTGAAGTGGAGGAAGGATTGCCCGGCTGGGAGGTGCTGGTCGGTCCCGGGGAAGCCTCGGATATCGGCTCGTTCATGAAGATACAGGCCGCGCGGTAAGGCTATGCCATCCGTCCGCTTCCAACCCGCCAACGTCGTAGCAGACGTGCCTTCCGGAACGCCGATCCACTTAGCGGCGTTGCGGGCCGGCATACTCGACCTGGAGTTGCCTTGCGGTGGCGAGGGGGCGTGCGGTTTGTGCCAGGTGGAAGTGGTGGGGCGGGAAGCTCCAGTGTTGGCATGCCAAACCGGCGTGACATCCGACATTGTGGTACGTCTTCCCGATCGCTCCCAGACAGCGGCGCGTGCACTTGGAGACAGTCATGCCCTGATTGATCCACGCCTGCTGCCCGACCGTGACCACCTCACGCCGCTGTACCGCGACCTGCGCATCACCGTGCCGCCGGCTTCCATCGAGGAGCACTATAGCGACTGGACCCGGCTTACCCGCGAATTAAGCCGCAACAGCGGTGCTGTTCCAATCGCCAGCCAGCTTCCCGTGCTACGTCAACTGGCCCAGGCCGTCCGTGCGGCCGATGGCAACGTCACGGTTGGCGTAGAAGAGTCCACGTCGGGGCAGCGTGTCCGCGATGTGCGGCCAGGGCACTCCACGGGGCACGCTCTGGGCTTGACTGTCGATATCGGAACCACGACGGTGGCCGCCCAACTGGTTGATCTGGACGACGGATCGCTGCTGGCGACGCAGACCTCGTATAACATGCAGATCCGGCGGGGATCCGACGTTATCAGCCGCATCGACTATGCTCGCACCGGGGAACATCTGGAAGAACTTCGTGGCCTGGTGTTGGAAACCATCAATGGGCTGGTAGGACTGCTGGCAAATGCAATCCCGGTTGACCCGCGGGACATTCGCGCCGCGTTTCTTGCCGGCAACACGACCATGACCCACCTGGCGCTCGGTTTGCCCCCGCGCTACATTCGCGAGTCGCCCTACGTCCCGACGGTGAACTTTGTACCCGAGTTACGAGCGCAGGAGGTCGGCCTGACCATCGATCCGCAAGCGATCGTCGCCTTTGCCCCCGGCGTGGGTAGTTATGTCGGAGGCGACATCACGTCGGGCGTGCTGTGCACCGATCTGTCAACCAGCAATCGCGATGTATTTCTCTTCATGGACATTGGCACCAATGGCGAAATCGTGATCGGTAACACGGATTGGATGGTCGCTTGCGCCTGCTCCGCTGGTCCGGCGTTCGAGGGAGCCGGCATTAAGTGCGGTATGCGCGCCGCCGAAGGCGCCATTGAGCGGGTGGCAATCGGCGGCGACGGCGAACAATTGGAGTACTCCGTGATCCACGGCGGCAAGCCGGCGGGTATCTGCGGATCGGGCCTGATCTCGCTCCTGGGGGACCTGTTCCGCCAGGGCGTAGTTGATCGTTCTGGCCGCTTCTTCAAGTCACCCGGGACCGGGCGCATCGTCGAACACCAAGGCCGTCGTGCATTCCTGTTGGCGACCGCCGAGCAGGCCCGGAGCGGCAAGGACCTTGTTATCACCGAGGCGGACATCGAGAACCTTATCCGCACCAAAGCGGCGATCTATGCCGCCGGCTCGCTGGTACTGGAGAACGTCGGTCTTACCTGGGACGCCATCGCGCGGGTTTATATCGCGGGAGGCTTTGGGCGCTATATGCGGGTTGCGGATGCGATCTTCATCGGCATGCTGCCCGATTTGCCGCTGGAACGGTTCCGCTATATTGGAAATTCTTCTCTTACCGGCGCGTACATTGCGCTGCTGTCGCGGGAGCACCGCCGCCGTGTGGCGGAGATTGCCGCCCGCATTACCTATGTCGATATGAGCTCCAATCCGCAATACATGGATAGTTATGTCAAGGCGTTGTTCCTTCCACACACGGACTTGGAGCAGTTTCCTACGGTAGCAGAAACGTTCGAGAGTCGAAGGAGGAATGCATCGTGAAAACCTTCCCGTTCGTCAAGAAGCGGCCACACACTGACGAACTTCCGCCGCAGGGAAACCTCTTCTACTTGGTCACATCTTTCGTTTGAGGAACCTGTGTCCAAACCAGACAGGAACGGTAATGCCAACTCCTCGAGCAGGACTTGAAGACGACCTTCTTCTCTGGATTCGGTTGACGGATACATTCGTTGAACGCGCCCCCGAAACGGCGGACTGATTCTGCCCTGAATCAAGACCTGCGGCACTCACCGGTCAGGTGTTGAGAAGCCGGTCATCAACGGTATAATTTGGGCGGTTTAGAGCCGAGGCCGGAAAGAGTGACCTGATCCTGGGGAGGCGCGATCATGGCAGGAAAGCTGGAGTTGCTGTTGGGACCGATGCGGAGTAACAAGACCGCGGAGCTTTTACGACGCGCCGATATGCGACGCCAGTATGCCGCGCAATACGTGATGGTCCTCAAGCCCAGCGACGACACGAAGGGCGGGCCTGGGATGGTTGAAAGCAGGAATCCGAGGGGGCATGGAAAAATGAAGGCCCTGGAATTCAAATCGCAGGACCCATGGGAGGTTGTTCCGGTTATCGCCGCAAAGGAAAAGGACATTGGTAAGCGAGTGGAGTGCATTGCGATCGATGAAGGCCAGTTTGTTGAAGGGCTGTTCGTATTCACGCGATGGCTGCTGGATCGCAACCACGACGTGCTGATTGCGGGGCTGGACCTGGACTTTCGGGCTGTTCCGTTTGGGGAGATGCTGAACCTGTCGTGGTTTGTGAATGCGTACGGGGGAAGTATTACCGAATGCATGGCGTATTGTGCTTGCGGGAACCGGGCTTTTTACTCGCAGCGGCTCATCGAGGGGCAGCCAGCGCCCTATGACAGCCCCATCAAGATGCCTGGCGACTCCTATGAGCCGCGCTGCGGTGAGCATTTTGTGCTGCCGGGGCGGCCGCACTGAGACGGCAGAGCTTCCCGTTGCGGGGCTGAGTTCCGAGGGGCGGCCGGCGTACGACTCCTGTAAAGTTGGGAAAGGCGGAATGCGCTTGATCCGTAGTTTCCTGACGCGCTCTGCCTTCTTCTTTTGACGACTCGTTCCAATTCGGATGTGCTGGCTGGGTTGCTGCGGTCGGTGTTTGGGTTTGCGCGGTTCAGGGCGAACCAGTTGGAGGTGTGCGAAGCGGCGGTTGCAGGGCGGGATCTGCTGCTGGTGATGCCGACGGGGGCGGGGAAGAGTCTGTGCTACCAGTTGCCGGCGATTGCGCGGGGCGGAACGGCGCTGGTGATCAGCCCGTTGATTGCGCTGATGGAGGACCAGGCGGCGAAGCTGGCTGCGCTGGGGTTGCGCGTGGGGCGAATTCATTCGGGGCTGGAGCGAGGGGTGGCACGGCAGGCTTGCGTGGATTATTTGCAGGGGAGCCTGCAGTTCCTGTTTATTGCGCCGGAGCGGCTGCGGGTGCCTGGATTCGCGGAGATGCTGGCCAAACGGAAGCTGGCGCTGATTGCGATCGATGAGGCGCATTGCTGAAATCCGTTTGAAAAGAGTGATTTGGTACTCCAAAGTAGGTATTGCTTAAAATCTGCATAAGAGATATGGTGGTTTGCATGACCACCCCAGATCAGCCCGCCACTCTCACTATCAGCGTCTTCACCCGGCACAGCGCAGACTGCCCAAAGAAGGCCGATCGGTTCTGGCGCCGTTGCTCATGTCGCAAGAGCCTGTACATCTACGAGGCCGGCAAAGCCAGCTTCATGTCCGCCCGGACCCGTTCCTGGGAAAAGGCTCAGAAACTGGCCGATGCCGAACTCGACAAACGCGACCCAGTCAAGATCAGACTCCGCGAGATCGAAGCGCAGGAGGCAGCAAAGCGCGCGGCCGAGGCCGCCGCTGAGGCCGCCAAGGCGACAGAGCGGCTTACCATCCAAGCGGCCCTCAGAGAGTGGGACTTGGAAACGCACAAGAAGCATGTCCTGGGCTCCGCTCTGACGATCCGAACCTTCATGCGCAAGGTTGAGGCCTGGGCGAAAGAGAAGGGACTCGTGTACCTTGATGAGGTCACCAGGGAGTCGCTGCGCCAATGGAAGGTCCGCTGGTCCCCGAACGCCGATCGACTCGACGACCGCATGGGCGATCGAACCCAGTCACAGTTCCAGGGCCGGCTCCAGGAGTTCTTCGGCTGGGCCTACAACAACGAGAAGATCGACCGCGACCCCTCCGCGGCATTGCTGCGCGTCTCGGTCAAAGTCGAGCCGACGCAGCCAACCACTCCGGAACAGTTCGAGGAGTTGCTGGCCACGCTTCCCAAGTACGACGCCGGGGAGCTGCTGGAGCGGTCCCTGTTCGGGAAGCGGCTGCGATCGATCTTTACCGTCATGCGGTGGACTGGCCTGCGCATCAGTGACGTCCTGTGCATGGCGCGGTCCTCGCTGAAAGGAAACCGCCTGACGCTCGTCACCAAGAAGACTCATCAGATCTTCGATGAGATCGTAAACGACGAGGTAATCGCGGCCCTGGCAGACGTCGAGCCGCGGGACGATGTTCATCCTGACTTCTACTTCTGGTCACGCGCCTGTGACTACCGCTCCCTCGTTGCCCGGTGGTGTGCTGTGATCTCGGACCTGAATGACCGTTACCTATCCTTCCATGACGAGTACGGGCGGCCGATGCGGTTCAGGTCGCACATGCTCCGCAACTGCTTCGCCGTCGAGATGCTTCTGGCGGGAAAGCACCTGGAGGAGGTCGCCCGGTGGTTGGGCCATACCTCTCCAGAGACCACCAGGAAGTACTACAACGCTTTCGTTGTGCGCCGGCAGAAACAGTCCGACGCGTCGAGGATGGAAGCACTGAAAAGGCAGGGAGCCACCTTCACAGCCTAGCGCAACAACGCACTTCTCACCGCACCAACTTGGAGACCACAACCCCGTTGGCATCATTTCGACTGACCATTTGGGCTCTGCGGCTGGTTAGACGGGTTTGGAACGGCAAGTGTCTTGAGGAACTTTATCGTTTCTGCACTGTTCGATTCGCTCCGCAGCGATAGAGTGGCTATGATCTCATTGATCTCACGTTGGTATTCTTCCAATGCGGCTTTGCGTTCCGAGGCTACACGGCTTGTCTCTGAGCGTGAGGCAATCGATACAGAGGGTCGCTGGTAGACTGAGGTCACAGATGAGAGCAAGCGAATCCAGTGCCATTGCGGTACTCGCTGAGAAGCCTTCAGTCGCGCAGGATATTGCCCGGGTCCTGGGAGCAGACAGGCGAGGCAAAGGCTATCTCGAGGGGAACGGATATGTTGTCACCTGGGCGATTGGACATCTGGTTTCCCTGGCCCAACCTCACGAGATCAATCCTGAATGGCGGCAGTGGCGCTTCGATCTGCTGCCCATCCTGCCCGGGCGGTGGCCGCTGGTTGTATACGAGAAAACCAAGGATCAGTTCGAAGTCGTGCGAAGAATCCTGACCTCCGTGCGGGTGTCGCGGATCGTCTGTGCGACCGACGCCGGGCGAGAGGGAGAACTGATCTTCCGCTACATCTACGAGGCGACGAAGTGCAACAAGCCCGTCAGCCGGCTTTGGATTTCCTCATTGACTCCGGAGGCCATCCGCAAGGGGTTCGAGAGGCTTCGCCCGGGAAGTGAGTATGATCGATTGGCTGACGCCGCCAGCGGCCGCAGCAGAGCCGATTGGCTTGTCGGCATGAATCTTTCGCGTGCCTATTCGATTGTCTTCAATGAAGAGCTCTCGGTCGGGCGGGTGCAGACGCCGACCCTGGCCATGATTGTTGATCGCGAATTGACTCTCCGCAGCTTCGTCTCCGAGGACTACATCGAGGTTGTTGCAACATTTCGGGGGCGGAAAGATCGGAACGAGCAAAGCTATCAAGGAACCTGGTTCCGCCCGCATGCGAAGTCGAGCCAGGACCACGACGCCCAGGCCAACGCATCGCGATTGCCCGCCGATGGCCAGGAAGCCAACCTCATTATCCAGCGAGCCCGTACAGGGGAAGCGGTCATCGAGTCGCTCTCTTCCGAGACGAAGCGGATGCAACCGCCTCTGCTGTACGACCTTACAGAACTCCAGCGGCACGCCAATCGTCTGTTCGGCTTGAGCGCGCAACAGACCCTTGACATTGCTCAGGCTCTCTATGAGCGGCACAAGCTGATCAGCTATCCAAGAACGGACAGCCGTCATCTCTCTGCCGATGTTGCCGCCACAGCTCCGGGGATTGTCGCCGCGGTTTCCGCAGGCTATGAGCAGCAACTCGCTGCTGGGACCCCGGATCGCTCACTGGGAAGGAGGTACGTCGACGACAGCAAGGTGAGCGACCACCATGCCATCATCCCCACTACGGTTTCTCCCGAGAAGGCGCACCTTGCCGAAGATGAGCGCAAGATCTACGCCCTGATCTGCCGCCGCTTCCTCATGATGTGGCATGACGATTACATCCAGGCCGTGACGACCGTAATTACGGCAATCACGAATGGGAAGATCGTGGATCGCTATCGGACCACGGGAACCGCTGTCGAACAGATAGGTTGGAAGGTCCTCGATCTCGGAGCGGAAGGGCGTAATCGAGCCGCGAAAGCCGGCGCTGAGGAGGAAAATCCTGAGCAGATTCTGCCGGTATCCCTTGCCCGGGGACAGACTCAGGACGTCGGAGATATAGAAGCGAGGAAAAAGAAGACCCGGCCCCCGAAGCGTTTTACCGAAGGCACACTCCTGACCGCGATGCAGACGGCGGGCCAAAGCCTGGACGAGAGAGAACTGTCCGATGCGATGAAGGAGACGGGCCTTGGCACGCCCGCCACACGGGCGGCCACGATCGAAGTGCTTTTGAAGCGCGGCTTTATCGTACGCGCGGGGAGGAACCTGGAGGCGACGGAAAAGGGCATCCATCTAATTGAGGTGGTTCATCCCGAAGTCAAGAGCCCTGCGATGACCGGCCAGTGGGAGGCATTTCTCAAAAAGATCCATCACGGCGAATCCCGGCTCGAACCGTTTCTGGATGGCATCAGTCAATACGTCCGTTCCGTCGTCGGCAAAGTGGGTCAGATCTCGGCGCCTCAACGGGCGCCGCTTCCCGTCTTAGAAAAGATCTCCGATTCTGCCAATCTCCCAAGCCCAAAGAACTCCTCTGAGAGCACAACTCTCACCGGGCTTTTGCAAAACGCCTTCGGCTTCTCCAGCTTCCGGCCCAATCAGGAAGCCGTCTGCAAGGCAGTCACGGCGGGCAAAGACGCTCTGCTCGTCATGCCGACAGGCTCGGGCAAGTCGCTTTGCTACCAGTTGCCGGGATTGGCGCGAGCCGGGACAACTCTGGTGATCAGTCCGCTCATCGCATTGATGGATGATCAGGTGCAGAGGCTCAAAGAGCGAGGGTTCGCGGTTGAGTGCATCCATTCAGGTCGCGATCGTGAGGCATCCCGCCGTGTCTGTGCCGAGTACTTGAGTGGCAGGTTGCAGTTCCTCTTCATTGCGCCAGAGCGACTTCGGGTGGCGGGTTTTCCAGAAATGTTAGCCAAGCGAAAACCGTCGCTGATCGCCATCGACGAAGCGCACTGCATATCGCAGTGGGGCCACGATTTTCGACCGGACTATCGGATGCTTGGCCAGTATCTGCCCAGCTTTCGTCCTGCTCCGGTGCTGGCGCTCACGGCCACGGCGACGCCTCTGGTTCAGAGTGACATTGCAACTCAACTCGGTTTGATCGAGCCCACTTACTTCATCCATGGTTTCCGGCGCGAAAACATCGGGATCGAAATTGTGGAGGCTTTGCCTTCACAACGGCCTCCGCTCGCTCGGGAGATATTGATCGAAGCCGGGCATCGGCCAGCCATCGTGTACGCTCCGACCCGCAAGCAGGCGGACAGTCTGGCGGAAGAATGGAAAGGCGAGTTTCACGTGGCCAGCTACCATGCTGGCCTCGATGCCGAGAGGCGGCGGCGCGTCCAGGAAGAATTCATGGCGGGAAAGCTCGATGTGATGGTGGCAACTACGGCATTCGGGATGGGGATTGACAAGCCGGATATTCGAACCGTGATTCATACCGCGCTGCCAGGCAGTCTGGAAGGGTACTACCAGGAGATTGGCCGCGCCGGACGCGACGGAAATCCGAGCCGAGCCATCCTCATGCATTCGTATGGAGACCGGCATACTCATGACTTTTTCTTCAGCCGGGATTACCCGGATGTTTCGTTGCTGGATCGAGTGTTCGCAGGCCTTCATGCCGAACCCCAACCAAAGGAGGTGCTCCGCAGAGCCTTAGCCATGGAGGAGGAACTCTTCGACAAGACTATTGAGAAACTCTGGATTCATAAAGGCGCCGTCCTGGACTTTGCGGAGAATGTTAGCCTCGGCGAGGGGCTATGGCGCCTGTCCTACATCCAACAGGGAGAACAAAAGCGGGCACAGATCGACCAGATGATCCGCTTTGCGGAGAGCAATCAATGCCGCATGGTGTCTCTCGTTCGTCATTTTGGCGATACGTCGGACGGCGCTGCCGTTTGTGGCGCGTGCGATTTCTGTGCTCCGGCCAAGTGTGTTGCCCAGAGATTCCGAACCGCAACGGATGCAGAGCGAACGGCTCTCTACCGGGTGTTGAGCGTCATACGTTCCATCCGCACCAAATCGACCGGCAAGCTTTACGCTGAGCTTTATCCAGGAAACGAGATCAGCCGAGACAACTTTGAGGAGGTTTTGGGAGCCATGGCCCGAGCAGGACTCCTGAGCCTTGCCGATGCCGTGTTCGAAAAGGAAGGCAAACAGATTCCCTACCGCACTGTCAGCCTTACTCCAGCCGGGCGAGCTACAAATCAGACCACGCCGGTGCTCTTCGTCATGAAGGATGCTGGACGGCGTGTTGCCACGCGCAAACTCCCGAAGAAGTCCGGGGAGTCCAAGGGGCCTAAGAGCGCCTCGGCTCGAAAGCAGGCTGGGAAGGCAAAAACAGGAACAGCCGTTTCCGTATCGGAGAGACAGATTCGCGTTGAGCAGGCTTTGCGTACCTGGCGCTTGAACGAGGCGAAGCGCAGAAAGGTCCCGGCTTTTCGGATTTTTGGGGATCGGGCGCTGATGATTATCGCTATGACCACTCCCAAAACCGAAACGGAGTTATTGGCCGTGCCGGGCATTGGGATCGGCATCGTAAAGAAATATGGAGCACATATTCTTCTTCTGATTGCAGGTTTGCATTGATGTTCTACTCTTACTCCGCCACGTCACGCCGCTAACGCGGCGCTACGTGGTCTATTTTTGCTCTGGCGTTTAGATTTCCATCAGAAGACCAGGTCGCAATCCTCCGGATACGTTCTCGGTGGCTACGAAAGCTTGATCCTCTGGCCGTTTCCTGAGAAGAAGCAGATCGTCCAGCCGCTCCCGGCACCAGAATCATTGCTTGCTCCAGGGACAATCCGTGCTCAGCTTCTCACTACTTGCCCTCGCTGCCATTAGCTACTTCGGTCATCCATTCGAGTAGACTCACACGAATAGGTCATCTGTGCTTGAAGAGACCCGCGCGAAAGTGTCAAACGCGTTCCAAGCTGCCCCGGTTTCCTTTTGCCCCTGTCTTTTCGTTTCGTCGGGGATGGAAGCAGTCTGAAGCCAGGCGTCAATCTTCGCAAAGAGCACATCTCGACCACCTAGTTCAGTTGTCGCTGCGGGGTTGAGTTTTCAACGGACCGGTCCTCGCGAACGCCCCAGCGTCCAGGATTGAGGCAGTTCCTGGATGGTCGGTAAACCGTCAGTTAACAATGCGTTAATACTCAACCAGTAACTGCCGTTTAGGCGGTCATCCTCTCGGAACGCCAAAACTCAGAGATTCTTCCGTCTGCTGGGCTCGCTGAGTGTATCGGCGATTTGCACTCACCGAAAGTACGTGGCAGGATCCAATCTCCGAATTACGGACCATCCACCCGAAGCATTCCCAAAGCGATCCTTCTTTCGGCCTGCAACCGTCGGGCAGCCAGTCCGGACGACAGCCGATGAAGATAAACACTTTGACTGTCTCGTAGTACTCTGCCGCTGAGGGGAAGCGGACTGGCCGCGACCGACATTCGCTCATTGCCGACATGACGGGCACGAGGGAGTGCCACCGTCGCTCCGCCACTCGCCGCTCAATCGTCCGCCCAGTCAAGCCCATCGCGGTCCGATGATCAATAGGTGATCGTTGCGGTAATCGTATCGGCATAACTTCCCGGCTTGGTAAGTTGCCCCGCCGGAATCTGGCCATAGACGGTGAGAGGCTGGGCAGATCCGGTTCCGGTCCCAGCCAGCGTATCGGTGCCAACGGTGTTGCCCCAGTTGGTGGTGTACCCGGAGTTACTGAATAGTTTATAGCTCAGCAATGCCGAGGAAGGGCCGGTCATGCTGCGGTTGGTCACGGTCGCGCCGGTTGCCAGTCCGGCATTGAGGCCGACATTGTACGTGGCGGCCTTGGTGCAGGTGACTGAGATTGTCGATGTGGAGTTGATCAGCAAACCCGAGTAATTGCCGAAGGCCAGGGCAGTCGCTGAAATTGTGCAAGTGGCCGAAATCACCACGGTAACGGGGAACGAGGTAGTGGCGGTGGAGATCGTATCGGTGTAAGTGCCCTGAGCGACGTACTGCCCCGCCGGAATCTGGCCATAGACGGTGATATTCGCGTTGCCGGTTCCAGTCAGCTCGTTGCCCGTGGTGTTGCCCCAATTGTTTGTCCGCGCGGCATCCGTGAACAAATGGTAGGCTAGCTCGGCGCCGCCAGGACCGGTCATGTACCGGGTAGTTTCGGTTCCGCCTGCCCCCGTCCCGGCATTGAAGGGAATGTCCCACCCTCCGGCGCAGGTCACCTTCCCGGTAGCGGTACCGTCTAGCAGCGTGGCAGCGTAAGTTCCGAAGTTCAGGGTCGTGATCGTGAGCGTGCAAGTCTGTGCCGCCGCCGGCCGGGCGCCAAAGGCGATCAGGAGCAGCACCGCAAGTGCGAGTTTGCGCATCACGGCTTCTCCACCAGGCAGCGTAGTGGTCCAATCGAGGGAATATCTCCGGCTACAGGCTTGTAGTCGAAGGCGACAGTACAGCGCCGCCCGTTTATGCCCTCGACAGTGAGTTCGTTGTGGGGACTGAGGTCCTCAACGTAAGCGTCGCCGTCGTAACCGACCGGGACGACGGCGCCGGTGGCCTGCAGCGTAGCGGTGCTGCCCAGCGGCATCGCTACCCCGGCCTCATCGATCAGCCGCAGCAATGCTGCATGGCTAATTTTCACCGGGAACTTGACCACGACGCCGGAGCGATCCTGTGGCCGCATCTCCACTTTGGGGTCGTCAATCGTGACGTCCGACGGGATATCGGTGGCCGATATGGCAATGTGATTGAGATCGAAGGCGCGCATATCCGGCACCAGCAGCCGCCCCGAGGAGCCGGTCATACCCACGTCGCGGTTCTCTTGAAGGACGTGTACGTGCGGAATGGGACTGGTGTCCACAATGGCGAAGCTGTCGTAGATGGTGTTGGACGGGAAAAGTTCCCTGTCGACCAACGATAAAGCCCCCTGGGATTCCAGGCGCAGAGTTGTCTGACCAGCGCTCTGGTCGGCTCCAGCCGTAAATAGGCCCACGGGCGACTTGTATTGCACCTGGCCGAATTCGTGTTCGAAATTGCCGGCGGAGACATAGGCATCATAGCCCCAATCGCCTATCATTGCCGCCGACTTTTGCGCCTGCAACTGCCCGTTGCCTTCAGACGTCGCACTGACGCTGACTGAGGTTCGCCTGCCGAACGGGATGGTCACGCCAACCTGCATCCCTTTGCTGGAGCTGGTGCCGGCAAAGTCTTTAAAATCTGAGGCGTAGATCGAAACGTGACGAATCTGGAGCGAATAGTTGCCAGAGACGACATGCGAGTGCTGGGCCGACACAACGTTGAGCTGGACCGGAGCGGGGCCAACATCCTGGTCGATCCCCGCGTAAGCTGCGCCTATGGAGCCGAACCTCTTGAGAGACAGGCTGGTGAAGCCGCTGAACTGCTTCCGTGGAACCCCAGCTCCGTTCATCGACGCCACATCCCGGTAGTTGCTGTTGGCAATGATCGCCGAAGCACCCAGGCTGAACACCCTGCCGATGCGCTGGGCGCCCGCGGAAAACTGCGTGCCGGTGTTCGCCGATCCAGAGCTGGTCGCCGCGGAGAAATTGAGCACGCCAAGATGGCCAATCTGCGCCACGCCACCTGCGCCAACCATGACCGTGCCTGGCGTGCCTTCGACGCTACCCTCGAGAGTGAAGTTCGGGGTCAGACCGCCGCGCCAGAGGGCCGCGCCGGCCATCTTCCCATAGTCGTTGCTCACTGCGCCCCAGTTGCGCCGCACCAGGCCGGATTGCGCGGCGTAAGTCTGCAGACCTGGTTTTAGCATCGCGGAGCTGGCGTAAAAGGGCTGCGTGAGGTTCACCTGTTGGCCCAGTGCATTCGTCACCGTCATCGAGATCGTGCCCGCCCCGGATACCACCGGCAGCTGCGGGACCTCGAAGGGGCCTGCGGCGGTCTGGCTCGACACTATCAGGTTGCCGTCCGCGAGCACGCTTACGGTGGAGGGGACGGCGGCCGAGCCGCTGACCGAGGGCAGTGGAAAAGTCACAAGATCGGGACGCATGCTGAAATCTGAGTTGATCTGTACGCCCTCGAGGTGAACCGGACGGGTCCAGGCAAGCCCGCCCGTGATGAAGTCGCCCAGGCTATAGCGGCGCAGCGTATTGACGTCGGCAAACGTGTAGGCCGAATCAAGGCGTATCCCCGTGTTCTTGCCGGTGGGGCCTGAAGTTGCGCCTGCATAGGCCAGCCATTCCGAACTCAGGATTCCCCAGGGCGAGAAGGCAACCAGATCCATCGACCCGGTGCCGCCGGTCTGGCCACCGGCGAATGTGCCCACCGTGTCGTAGTTGAGCGTCACGCCAGTGCCGCTCTCGATCACTCGACGGCCCATTTCCGTTTCTCTTCCAGCGGGTTGCAACAGCGTCGGCACCAAGCCGCTGTCGCTGACTGTGACTTGCAGCACCTGGTTTTTCTGATCGAGACTCCAGGTCAATCCGGGCAAGTCGGACAAGGCGATCAGACCGCCGGTTTCCGAGGCGCGAGACACGGGAACCCGGAAACCGAGATCGCGCAGTTCGTCTGGCCGCGCCATCAACCTGCCGTGCCGCAGGGTAAATTCGCCAATCTTGCCGATGAAATGACCATTGACCTGAACGTCCAGAAGCAGCGTCTCGTCGCTGGCTGCGGGGGTAGCTGCATCGGTAGATGCGGGGGTAGTTGGGGCGACAGGTGGGCCGGTAGCTGAGGGGGTAGGTGCGGGGCTAGTTGGGGCGACAGCTGCGTCGCTGGCTACGGCCAGTCGCGGCATCATGGTCATTACAAGGAAAAGGATCCCCGCGCAGCCGAGCCATCTGGCTGCGATGCCTCGATGATCATGGCGCTGCAACAACGGGAACCTGCTGTTCGATTGCGCCGGCGTCCGAGTGCGCTGTCAATCGCAAGGTTTCGCTTGGCAACGGCAGGGGACCCTGCGCGGCAATGTTCCAACGCCGGGTAACGCCGGCGAGAATATAAGGAGAGGAACTGGACGCTTCCTTCAGCGTGCGGCCATCGTTCGTCGACAGTTCGATATCGCGGATCGCTTCATGGCGAAGGCCATCGTTGATCCCCACGAGATAGACCTGCCCGGCATGGACTTCGATGTGAAACTGCACGTGCGCAATCGCCCGAGTCATCGGCTGGGCAAAGATCGGAAGAGACATGCGTAGCACGATATGCACGACCCCCGCCTCGGCCGGAGGCGGGATCTGGTCAAGCAAAATGCGGTAGGTAGCCTCTCGACCCTGCGGCGGCCGACGCAGAATGAGGCGTACCACCTGTTTGGCCCCCGGTGCAATCGAGGCAAGCGGCGGACTCACCACCACTTCGTCCGAGGTCGTGAGCTGGTCGTCGTCCCCTTGCTGATTCCAGGCGAAGACGCGAATCTGAATTGCGGTCTGGCTGGTCCCTTGGTTGGTCACCGTCAGGGTCGTGGCCTTCTCGCCGGGCGACAGAAAAATATTTACAGGCAGAACCGACAATGACTGCGCTTCGGCCGCCAAACCCGTCAGAACAACGAAGAGAATGGCGGCGAGCGCGTAGGCTGCTATGCGGCGGTATGAGATCATTGAGGCCCCGTTTTTTGCGTGGCTAACGTTTAGTAGTTGACCGTCGCGGTGATCGTATCGGTGTAAGTACCGATAGTTAGAGTTTGCAAAGCGGGAACCTGGCCGTAGACGGTGATCGATTGCGCAGACCCGCTGCCGGTTCCGCCTACCCAGCTACCAGTTGTGTTACCCCAGTTGGTAAGGCCTGCAAGGTCTTGGGTCAGCGAATAGTTCAGCTTGTTAGCACCACTCTTCATCGCCCGCGTGGTCACAGTGCCGCCCGACAAGCCTGCATCAAGACCCACATTGTACGGCGTGGTGTTGGTGCAATAAACCGAAACGGTGGTAGTGGCGTTGATTACCACGCCAGTGTAGGCTCCGAATCCCAGTGCGTTGGCGCTGATCGAGCAGGTGGCCACAACGCTCGCGGAGACTGCAATCGTGGCGGTGGCAGTTGTTGCAACGGCAGGCGTGGAGGTCAGACCCAGCACCAGGAATCCAAGAACGGCGACGGGCAGTGCGGACTTGATAGCATTTGTGAGCTTCATAGAAATGACTCCTCATACGGCACATGTTGAGAATTGAGATTTACGGCCGTCCGACGAGAAGTCAAACAGGATCAGTCATTGGCTGAATCAGGCAATTTTGAATCAAAGTAGTCGAGCTTTCTTGC
>JBEKZJ010000123.1:0-14795 GCA_049509995.1 Occallatibacter sp.
TGCGATGTGGCGGGGGCTGGAAACGGATTCACGGTTTGGCTACTGAGGCACTCCCAGAGGAAACGGGGAGCAACGGCTAGGCTAGACCTTCGGAACACCGCGCCAGTCCTCGACCCGACCGACTATGACCATGGTTTGCTCGGTTCTGCGGGAAAGGCTGGTTGCTGCTCCGCTGCTGGCAGAGGTGCACTTTCTGGCTTTGCATCCTGTTCCGCCATGCGCCGTTTCTTCAGAATCTCCTCGTCTGAGGCAAACCAGTCGTCGTCATGGCCGCGCCAGACGACTTTGCCACGCAGCGCGCGAAGGCCTTCCTGGGCTTTAAGCCGGACAGCCAAGTGCATACTGGCTTCCACCGCCGCCTTTTTGGTGGTGGTGTTGGTAGCCTCCATTGTTTTCCTCATCAACTCGTCGTCGATCTCGATGTTGGTCCGCATGAGCCGCGCCTCCCAATGTGTAAGTATGGCACGATTTATGTGTATGAATCCAGTCCGGCTCGATGGCAAAAACTACCTCAACGTCGCTGATTCCCAGCTTCTCCACTCGTACCTATATCCAGGCTTGTTCCTCAGCTTTCTGCACAAAGGTGTGTAGTCTCGTGAAAAACTCGGCCCGGACTTGTTCAGTTGTGAGCACGCGCTCCCAATCCGGGCTGGGCTTCCTCGTTCCCGACCAGCCGAACGCGAATTCCTTCACACGCCAGCCGAACAGAGCGCCATCTATTTCCGGCTGCAAAAACCAACACAGCCTGTTGGGCGTGCCGGACCAAGTCGTCAGTCCTTGCATGTAAATCCGAAATCTGTTCGGATTCATCCCGAACGGAGACGGAACGCAAAATCTTGCCGCCACGCCTAACCCCTTGAATCGAAGACAAAGGGAACCATCGTATAGCCGCCACACTTCCCGGCTCCTGCAAATGCTCATCAGAATGCCGCGAAACTCACCCGCCGCTGGGATCATTGCGATTACCTCCTATGGTCAATATAGCATGAAGCTATTTACGACCCATAAGCCGAGTTATAGGCTGCAGTTTCACAGCTACGCCGGATGGGCCGCCAGGCGCAGTTTTATCGAGCCCGAGGCTGGGAAGCCTATGCGAATGCGAGGACACTATACGGCGACTTATCCCGATGTTACATTTGGCAAACCGACCGTAGCCGTGGTTGCCGCGCCAAGCCTTACTTCAGCCGCGCCCCCAGCGGCACCTCCTCGAGGAATCCGGCCAGCACGGGAGCGCCGTCTTCGAGCGAGGCGGCCAGCAACATGCCGTTGGACTCCAGGCCGCGCATTTTGCGCGGGGCCAAATTGGCGACGATCACGATTTTGCGGCCGATGAGCTTTTCCGGCTCGTAGTACTGGGCAATGCCGGCCAGAATCTGGCGCTTCTCGTAGCCCAGGTCGACCTCCAGACGGAGCAGTTTGTCGGCCTTGGGAACCCGCTCGGCCACCAGAATTTGCGCCACGCGCAGCTCCACCTTGGCGAAGTCGTCGATGGCGATCACCTGCGGTGAGGCCAACTCTGCTGGCGCAGTGGTACTCGGAACCGGCGCGGCGGCCAGCGCGGTTGAAGGAGAAGCGGGAGTCGCAGACGTATTGCCCAAGGAGACCACTTCAGGGGCTGAGGCCACAGCTTCATTTTGCTGCTCTTTCGGCACGACTGAAGTCGTGCCCTGGCGCGATGCAGGCACTTGCGACGCGGCTGGCGTTGGTAGTGGAGTCGTTTGTACCGGAGCCAAAATAGTGGCTGCGCTTGTTGCGGGGTAGCTGATGCCGGCGCCGCCAACGCTAGCCGCCTCCACCACGCTCAAATTGTTCTGCTCTTCAATCTTCTGCATACGGTCGATTGTGTCCTTCTCTGCGCGGGGAAACAGCGGTGCGGGTTCACCAAATCTCGTCCCCGCCTTCAATGCGCCCCACGCGAGTTCTCTCAAGAACGAGTTCTTTGCCGCGTCCTCGATCTCGCCCTGCCCAAGCTGCCGCCAAACTTTGGCCGCCGCGTCCGGCAGGATGGGATAGACCAGCGCGGTGATGATGCGGATCGCCTCGGCAGCCGTGGCCAGCACCCATGCCTGGTGCTGTTTGTGGTAGGCTTCGGAGTGATCTGCGGGCTTCTTCCAAGGTGCGTTGGCGGTCAGGTAGCCGTCGGTCTCTGCGACCAAAACCCATAGAGTCGCAAGGGCCTCCGAGAAATTCAGGTCATCAAACGCCTCGGCGAAGGTGGAGATCGTAAGATCAGCTCGGCCCTCAAGCATTACGACATCCAGATAGTTTGTGTAGCCGGCCTCCGGCATCACACCGCCAAAGTACTTATGCACCATGCTGACCACGCGGCTGACCAGGTTGCCGTAGCCGTTGGCGAGGTCGCCGTTGTAGCGCTGCACCAGCGCCTCGAAGCTGAAGCTGCCGTCCTGGCCGAAGGGGATCTCGCGGAGCAGGAAGTAGCGCAGGGCATCGGCGCCGAGGACATCCTGCACGGTTTCGGCGCGGACGATGTTGCCGCGCGACTTGGACATCTTGCCCTGGTCGAAGAGCAGCCAGCCGTTGGCCTTCACCGAGCGCGGAACGGGAATGCCCGCCGCCATCAGGAAGGCCGGCCAGTAGACGCAGTGGAAGCGGCTGATCTCCTTGCCGATCAGGTGCATGTCCGCAGGCCAGAATTTGGCAAAGCGGGCCTGGTCTTCGGGAGAGTCCGAGCCGTAGCCCAGGGCGGTGATGTAGTTGGCCAGCGCGTCCAGCCACACGTAGATCACGTGCTTTTCGTCGCCGGGAACGGGAATGCCCCAGGAAAAACTGGTGCGGCTGACCGACAGATCCTTCAGGCCTCCGCGCACAAACGAGATCACCTCGCGGCGCGTGGACTCTGGCGCCATGAAGCCTGGATTGGCCTCGTAAAACTCCAGCAGCTTGCGCTCGAAGGCGGAGAGCTTGAAGAAATAATTCTCCTCGCTCACGGTCTCCGTAATGCGGCCGCAGTCGGGGCAGGGCGTGCCGGGAGGGCCGTCCACATAAAGCTCGTCAGAGACGCAATACTGGCCGGTGTAGGAGCCCTTGTAGATGAAGCCGCGGTCGCGGAGCGTGGCGAACAGGCGCTGCGTGCCGCGCTTGTGGCGCTCCTCGGTGGTGCGGATGAAGTCGTCGTAGGTGAGGCCCAGGCGGTCCCACAGGCCGCGAAACTCGGCAGATACGGCGGTGGCGAATTCCTGCGGCGTGCGGCCGGCCAACTCGGCGGAGCGTTCGATCTTCTGCCCGTGCTCGTCGGTGCCGGTGAGGAACCAGGTGTCAATACCCAGCGCCCGCTTGCGCCGCGCAACGGCGTCGCACACGATGGTCGAGTAGGCGTGGCCCAGGTGCGGGCGCGCATTCACGTAGTAGATGGGCGTGGTCAGGTAAAAACGGGCGGGGCTGGATTCGTTGGTCGGCATGAGCGGGGCGTTGCTGGAAATCCGGCAATGAAACACACGGAATCTCGATGCAATCTATCTTTCATCTTAGGGTGCGAGGCGGGGAGCGTCAAACCCGGCGCGGTGCGCCGCTCTGTTAGAATCGCCCTTGAAAATCAAGGATTCTATGGCGTTTCCAGAAAGGCTTTGCCCTTCCTGAGGTCGTTCAGGGTCGCCGCTCGCTGAGGCTTGCGTCGACTTGAGGGGATTGGCTTCGAGGCAGGTCATTTCTGGAAACGCTCAAGAGGCACATCGACGTGTATCTGGAATTGCAGAAAAGGCTCGGGAGCCGTCTACGCGGTCTTTTAGAGGAAAAGTACGGCCTGCTGGTTGAGAACATTCCGCTGGAGATTCCGCCGGACCTGAAGTTCGGCGAGCTGGCCACGCCTATCGCGTTTGAACTGGCGCGCAAGCTGCGCAAAGCGCCCAGGATCATCGCGCAGGAGATTGTGTCCGCGCTGAACGGGCTGGAGGGCTTCGCTGGTTTCGAGGTGGCCGGAGCCGGATACATCAATGCGCGACTGGACCGCGCGGCCGGCGTGCGGCTGGTTGTGGGCGGAGAGAGCCTGGCGCGCGCATCGAGCGGTCTGCATTCGCTGGTGGAGCACACCAGCATCAATCCCAACAAGGCCGCGCACATCGGCCACCTGCGCAACGCGATTCTGGGCGATACGTTTGTGCGCCTGCTGCGCGCCGCGGGGCAAAAGGTGGACGTGCAGAACTACATCGACAACACCGGCGTGCAGGTGGCGGATGTGGTGGTGGGTTTTCTGCATTTGGAGGGGTTGCCGGCGGCTGAAGTCAGGCAACTGCTCGAAGAGCTCAAGGGCAAGGGCGAGCGCATCGACTACTACTGCTGGGACCTGTACGCGCGCACATCGCAATGGTATGAGCAGGGAACGGCGGAAGAGAACGAAGCGCGGAAAGAGCTTCGCTATGCAACATTGCACGAGATCGAGCATGGCGGCAATGAGACCGCTGAAGTGGCTGAGGTGATTTCCACTGCGGTCTTGCGGCGGCACCTGGAAACGATGCTGCGCCTCGACATTGAGTACGACTTTCTGCCCCGCGAAAGCGAGATTCTGCACCTCAGGTTCTGGGAAGCGGCCTTTGAGCAGTTGAAGCAAACCGGCGTCCTCTACTTTGAGACCGAGGGCAAGAACCAGGGCTGCTGGGTGATGACTCGGCCCGCCACGGCGGGCAGGCCAGGCGCGGAAACCACCGAGGGCGCGTTCGATGAGGACGCCAAGGTCATTGTCCGCTCCAACGGGACTGTAACTTATGTGGGCAAGGACATTGCCTATCACTTATGGAAGTTTGGCTTGCTCGGCAAGGACTTCGGCTACAAGCCGTTCTTCACTTACCCGGAGCGCGAGACTTACCCAAAGCATGAGTGCTGGATCTCGGCGGAGCATGGAGACGAGCCGCATCCGCACTTTGGCGGGGCGCAGGCTATCTATAACGTGATCGACTCGCGGCAGAGCGACCCGCAGGCCAACGTGATTCAGGCCTTGCGCGGCATGGGCTACACTGCCCAGGCCGATCATTACACGCACTTCGGTTATGAGATGGTGGCGCTCACACCGCGTTGCGCCGTTGAAATGGGCTATGACGTTTCCGAGGAAGACTTGACTCGCCCCTATATCGAAGTGAGCGGGCGCAAGGGCTTCGGGGTCAAGGCCGACGACCTGATCGACAAACTGATTGCCGCCACGCGAGCCGAGGTAGACGCGCGCCAGACCGGCGGCGCAGACGCTGAGTCCGGCCGGCAGCGGATTGCGGAGCAGATTGCGATTGGCGCGCTGCGCTACTTTATGCTCAAGTTCACACGCAACTCAGTGATCGCCTTCGACTTCAAGGATGCACTGAGCTTCGAGGGTGAGACCGGGCCGTATATTCAATACGCCGTGGTGCGTGCGCGGAATATTTTCCGCAAGGGGGGGACGACGCCGGAGGCGGCGCTGGCCGAGTTTGCCGGAGCGGATGCGGGCGCTTATCTGACCGGCGAGGCTGGCGAAGATATCTGGGCGCTGTGGCTGCGCGCGGCGCGTCGCACGCTGGTGCTGGAGCAGTGCATTGCTACGTCCGAGCCTGCCTATCTGGCCAAACACGCCTTCCAGTTAGCCCAGGAGTTCAATAACTTCTACCACAAGCACCACATCCTCACCGAAGAAGACCCGGCGCGGAAGACTTTCCTGCTGGCCACGGCGGCGGTTTCGCTGCGGGAGTTGATCGAGGTGCTCAGTTGGCTGGGGATTGAAAGTCCGGAGGCGATGTGAAGACCCGTCCTCCCGCCAGCATCTGTTGGGGTCAAGAGGCTGGCGGTTGAGATTCGTGGTTTCCCACCCTTTTCGCAAAGAACGCGAAAAGGATGGGGCACCCAGATTTGTGCTGGCGTCCAGCTTCACGAAAAGCCAGCGGCTAGTAGCTCCGCACCCACTCTAAAATTGACCGCACCGCCACGCCGCTCGGCCCTTTGGCGATGTAGGGCTTTGAGTCTTCTACCCAGGCCAGGCCGGCGATATCGAGGTGAATCCAGGGGGTGTCTTCGGCGAAGACTCTGAGGAACTCGGCGGCCGTAATTGCGCCGCCATAGCGGCCACCGGTGTTCTTGATGTCGCCGATGTCGCTCTTGATCAGCTCGGCATACTCTTCGCCGAGGGGCAGGCGCCAGAACTTTTCGCCCGAGGTGGCGAGAGCGCCGTCGAACTTCGCCCAGGTGGGGTCGTCGTTCGAGAAGGCGCCGGCGTTGGTCATGCCGAGAGCTACGACGCAGGCGCCGGTCAGCGTGGCCGCGTCGATGAGGTGCGTGGCGCCGAGTTGCTTGGCATAGCTCAGGCCGTCGGCCAGGACCAGACGGCCTTCGGCGTCGGTGTTGATGATCTCGATGGTCTTGCCGGACATTGCAGTCTGCACGTCGCCAGGCTTCTGGGCTTTGCCGTCGGGCATGTTTTCAGCGGCGCAGACGATGCCGATGACGCGCACGCGGGGCTTGAGCAGGGCGATGGCGCGCATGGCCCCGATCATGGCCGCGCCGCCCGCCATGTCGTACTTCATCTTCTCCATGTTGTCCGACGGCTTGATGGAGATGCCGCCGGTGTCGAAGGTGATGCCCTTGCCGACCAGGCCAAGGACCGGGCCGTCGGTGACGCCTTCCGGCTGGTAGCGCAGGACGATCAGCGCGGGCGGTTCCTCGGAGCCTTGCGAGACGCTCCAGAATGCGCCCATCTTGAGCTCGTGGAGCTTTTCGGTGGAGTGGACTTCACAGGCGAGGCCGATTTCGGCAGCCATCTCCGCGGCGCGCTGGCCGAGGATGGTGGGGGTGAGCTTGTTGCCGGGCTCGTTGACCAGCGAGCGGGTGAGGTTCTGGCTCTCGCCGACGATTACGCCCTCGGCGAAGGCGGCGTTGAGGGCATCGTGGTCGGAGTTGCCGGGAACGGCGAGGGTGAAGGACTGGACGCTCTGGTCCTTGCGGTCGCTGCGATAGGTGTCGGGGTCGAAGTCGCCCACAAAGGCGCCCTCGACGGCGGCTCTCGTGCTAGGTCCGGGCGGCAACTGCTCGGCCTCAGGCAGGGCGAAGACCAGTTCCCGAATGCCGCGCGGCTTGGTGAAGCGGACGGCGGTTCCGGCGGCGTTGCGCACGCTGTGGGCAGTGGCCTTGGCCTGCTTGCCGAGGCCGACGATCAGCAGACGCCTGGCGGCGAGGCCGGCGGGGGCGTGGAGGAGCAATGTTTCATTGGCGCCGGCCTTGTATTCGCCGCTCGAAAGGATGGCGGCCGCGGCGGTCTGGACCGCTTCGTCCGACGTCAGCAGGACCGGCTCGGGTCTGGCGTCGGGCGCTTTCGAGGTTTGTGTGTCGGCGGCCAGGACGGCCAGCAATTCAGTTTCAATTCCGGGAAGACTCGCAAAAGACAGTTGGATTTTCATCTTTTCCTCAGGTTTATTTTAGGCGTCCCGGCCGGTCAGCGCCCCGTGCGGTGCTTGCTGGCGTTGACGGCGGCACGGGCTTCGCGGTCGGCTTCCCGGCGCTTCTCCGTCTCCCGCTTGTCCCAGTCCTGCTTGCCCTTGGCCACGGCCAGTTCGCACTTGACCCGGCCGTTGCGGAAATAGAGCCGGGTGGGGATGAGCGTGTGGCCCTTGATCTGCGTCTTGGAGAGTAGCTTGCGAACCTCGTCGCGGTGCAGGAGCAGCTTGCGGGTGCGCGTGGCGTCGTGGTTGGCCATGTTGCCATGGGAGTACGGACCGATATGCACGTTGAGCAGAAACGCTTCGCCGTTCTGGATGAGGCCGTAGGAGTCCTTGAGGTTGGCCTTGCCCTCGCGGATGGACTTGACCTCGGTTCCGCGCAGGGCCACACCGGCTTCGAACCGCTCCAGCAGGAAGTAGTTGTGGCTGGCGGCCTTGTTGTGCGCGGCGTCGCGCTCGCCGGAGGCGACGGGGTCGCGCGGCCGGACCGGTTTCTTGGGGCCGGAAGTGTCCGGCGGAACGACGACGTGGCTGGTTTGGCGAGCCATCGGGAAGCATCCTCGAATCTTCATCCTAACATTGGCGTGGTTTTGGGCATCGGCGCGGGTTCCCCCCGCGTCCCATTGGGGCTTTGCTAAAATGGGGCATCGTTGGATGGGACAAATCGCCAATCGGAATTGCGACAGGAATCGCGACAAGAATCGCGTCAGGGGCGGCCAAGGCAGCCCGCAAGGGCCCGATCCGGAATGCGGGCCGGCTAAGACGCCTGGGAGTTCGATGAAAAGCCGCGCTGCTGCTCCGGCACCCTGCAAGGCCGCTTACTGGATTGCGCTCTTCGCGCTGCTGACCGTCGCCGGCCTGTCGAGCGTTCGACTGCAGGCCGAGTCGGCGGGCTCCCTGTTCAAGCGCGGCGAAAGCGCCGAGGCGCGCGAAGACTACGACGCTGCCTTCGACCTCTACCAGAAGGCCTATGCCAAGGCGCCCAGGGACATTACCTACCGGACCGCGCTTTACCGGGTGCGGGTTACAGACTCCGCCATGCACCTGAGCAAAGGCCACAAGCTGCTGGTGGCCGGCGACGAGCAAGGGGCGCTGGTGGAGCTTCTTCATGCCGCCGAGATCGACCCCGGCAACGAGGCCGCCCAGCAGGAGATCGCCAGGGTGCGCAAGAGGCACGGCGAAGTCATGCCGCAGGGCGAGACGAGCCTTCCCCTGGAGCCAGGCAAGCAGGAGGAACTGGACTCGATGGGCGCGCCGCCCCAGCTCAAGCCGCTCTCGAACGAGCCGCTGACCCTGCACATGAGCGAAGACACCAAGGTGATCTACCAGGCCGTAGGCAGGGCCGCCGGGGTGAATATTCTGTTCGACCCGGACTACAACTCAAAGCGCATTCAAGTGGATTTGAACAATGTGTCGCTGCTGGACGCGCTGCGCATTGTGGGCACCATGTCCAATACCTTCTGGCGCCCGGTAACCGAGAATACGATTTTTGTGGCCCAGAACACCCGCGCAAAGCGGACCGATCTGGACGAGGCGGCGGTGGAAACCTTCTACCTGACCAACGCCTGGCAACAGAACGATCTGAACGACGTGCAGACGGCCATACGCAACGTGCTGACCGGCATCAAAATCTACGGCGTGCCCAGCCAGAACGCCATTGTGATCCGGGGTACGCCGGACGAGTTGCTGCTGGCGCAAAAGCTGATCAACGACCTGGACAGGGCGCGCGCCGAGGTGGTGGTGGACATCGCGGTGCTGGAGGTGAGCAAGAACTGGGAGCGGACGCTGGGCATTGCCTGGCCCAGCAGCGTGGGCATGGCGCTGCAGCCGCCCACCTCCAGTACCACCACCACGACCACCCCTACAACGGGCACCACCCCCACGACAAACACCGGCAGCACCCCGTCTCTCTACGATCTGGCCCACCTCAAGGCGACGGATTTTGCGGTCACCATCGGGTCGGCCACCGCCAACCTGCTGCTGACCGACTCGAATACCAAGGTCCTGCAGAATCCGCGCATCCGGGCCACCGACGCGCAGAAGGCGACCATGAAGATCGGCTCGCGTATTCCGATCGCCACCGGTTCCTACCAGACGGGCGCAGCCACCGCGGTGGTCAGCTCGCTGGTGAACACGCAGTTCCAGTACCAGGACGTGGGCGTGAATATCGAAATGACGCCGAGCGTTCACTACGACCACGATGTGACGCTGAAGATCAAGATTGAAGTGACCTCGCAGAGCGGGTCGGTGACCATCAGCGGCGTGACCGAGCCGATCCTGAGCCAGCGCGTGGTGGACCAGACAATCCGGCTGCGCGAGGGCGAGGCCAGCGTCCTGGGCGGCATTCAGGACAAGCAGGACGAGGTGAGCTGGACCGGGATCCCCGGTTTGAGTTCGATTCCCATCCTCAGGTACCTGTTCGGTTCCAAAGATCACACCATTACCGACGACGAACTCGTGTTCCTGGTGGTGCCGCACATTGTTCGCACGCAAACTCTGGATCGGGTGAATCTGCGCACCATCGATACCGGCGTGGGCACGGCGATCGAGCTGCGCCACGTTTCGGCGGCTGTGCCGGCGGGTTCGAATCCGCCCACGAATCCGGGTTCGACTCCACCCTCGACTCAAGGCCCCAATCCGGCGCCCGCTGCTCCTCCCGCCGTCCGTCCGCCTGCTCCGCCACATTCCGATATAGGCGTGGTTCCCGGCCAAAGCGCGATGGCGGCAGCGCCGGCGGCGCTGGCGCAGTTGAGCGCATCGGCGGATGCGAATGGGCAAACGGCGGCAGCGGCCGTGGCCGGCCATCCGCCTGGTATGCCGGTTCCGCCGGTTCCAGAGAGTGTGAACCCTGGGAGCGTGCCCCCGGGAAGTGTGAAACCAGGGGTTGTGAGCCCAGGGAGTGTGAACCTGATGTTCAGTCCGCTGGGCGGTCCGGTGGCTGCGGGGGCCACGTTCCAGGTGTCGGTGGTGCTCACCGGTGGAAAAGACATCGCATCGGTGCCCTTGCAGGTTCAATATGATCCGGCGAAGCTTTCCCTGGTCAACGTGACCAGTGGCGACCTTCTGGGCCGCGATGGGCAGGCCGTGGCGCTGGTTCATCGCGACGACGGGCCGGGTTCGATTACCATCAATGCCGCCCGCCCACCGGGAGCGGCCGGGGTCAACGGCGCGGGTGTGGTGTGCGTGCTCAGCTTCCAGGCCAGGGCCGCGGGAGAAAGCGTGCTGGCCATGACGCGCGCGGCAGCGGTGAACAGCGCCCAGCAGCAGGTGCCGGCCCAGGGCGCGCAGGTCAACATTGTGGTGAAGTAGACCGATGAGCCAATGAGAGCAATACGGCCAATCCGGATGGACCGCAGACGGGAGCGGGGCCTTACGCTGGTGGAGTTGATCGTGACCGTGGCGATTCTGGCCATTCTCGCGTCGGCCGCGGTCCCGGTGACGATGTTCACGGTGAAACGCGACCATGAGCGGGAGCTGCGCCGCGATCTGTGGGAGATGCGCGACGCCATCGACCACTACAAGGACGCGGCCGACATGCACGCCTTCCAGACCAAGGTGGACAGCCAGAACTACCCGCCGGACCTGGAGACGCTGGTGAACGGGGTGGACGTGCAGGGCAAGAAGGTGAAGTTTCTGCGCCGGATTCCGGTGGACCCGATGACGGGCAAGGCGGAGTGGGGATTGCACTCCATGCAGGACGATCCGCAATCGGATTCCTATGGCGGGCAGAGCGTCTTCGACGTGTATTCCAAGTCCCAGGGGACGGCCCTGGACGGAACCAAGTATTCGACCTGGTAGGTTGTTAGTGTGGTTGGCGGAGTTAAACGCCGCTATCACGAGCGAAGCGAGGCTAACGCCGCTAACTCCGCCAGCATGGACAGTGAGGGTTCAGTGCGCAGGATGCAAAAACACGACGCGGGCTTTACGCTGGTGGAACTGATGATCGTGATGGCCATCATCGGCGTGCTGGCCGTGGTGGCTGTGCCGAGTTACATCAGCGCCCTCCGGCATGCCAGGGAAGCGGTGTTGAAGGAAGACCTGCACGTGATGCGCGCGGCCATCGACTCCTATACCATGGATAAACAGAAGGCGCCGCAGGCGCTGGACGATCTGCTCCAGGAGGGCTACCTGAAGAGCATCCCCGAGGACCCGATGACCAGGAGCACCACCACCTGGGTGACGGATACGAGCGATGCCATGCACTCGCTGGACCAGACCGACCCCGGCATTGACGATGTTCATTCCGGCTCGGATGAAACCGGTTCCGACGGCCAACCCTACAATACCTGGTAGACCCAGATTCGAATGCGGAGGCGATCGTGATTCAACGCGCTCATCGTGTGCTCCTGCTCCTGATGTGCCTGGCTGCGCTCTGCGGCTCGGGGTATGCCCAAACCGAGAAGACCATCACCATCCGGATGCTGGACAGCAAGACCGGGCTTCTGATTGCGACCTCCAATTTTCTGGTTCGGGTCAATCATGAGAACACTGTCCATGGCGATTGGGTAAAGCAGAACGAGGACGGCACCGGCAAGCTGACGCTGCCCGGCGACGCCGATGTGATCTCCATTCGCGCCACATACGAAAGCGCCATGTATACCTATTCCAATTGCGATGCCGATAAGGATCGCCCTTCCTCGGAACGGGCGCCCTCTCCGGATCACTGGTACGCGGTCTCGGCGATCCTCGCATCGGGGGTTGTGGCTCCCAATGACTGTGTCGGAAAAAAGGTTCCCAACAAACTGCAGGTCTTCGCCAACCCCGGAGAATTTGTTTTCTTTGTCAGGAAACTGAACGCCCGGGAAGCATCCCGGGAGTAAGCCCGGCCGAAGCCGAAGCCGAAGCCCCACACTGCACCACGAAGGGAAACTTCCCTTGGCGCTCGATCCCATTGAACCGGCTGCGCTCCACATGATTCTGCAGGTTGAGCGGCTCTACGCGGCCCTGATTGCTTGTGCGGACGCCGGTCCCGGCCCGCATGGGGAACCGGGGCTGGGCGGCAAGCTGCTCTACGCGGGAGAACTCGACGGCGATGGCCGCGCGCTGCTGGTGGCGGGCAACATTGCCGGCGCGGCGTCGCTGGGGGCAACCGCCGACGCGGCCGCGCAGAAGCAGGCCGTGTGGGATGGGGTGGCGGACTTCCTGGTCACCTCGCTGGACGAGGCCCTGCGCATCCTGAAAAACGAAATTCGCAAGCGCGAGCCGGTTGCGGTTTGCGTGGCCGGCGCGCCGGAGGCCGTGGAGCGCGAGATGCTGGAGCGCGGCGTCGCGCCCGATCTGCTGCGGCCGGCCGATTCATTTCCGGAGCATTCGCCTTTCGTCAGCCAGGGCGCGCGGCAGGTCAAGCTTGTCGCGCCAAAGGAGAACCACGCTCTGCTGCTCTGGCACGTGGCCGCCGCTCCCGCAATCTGGATGCCAAGATTGGATGCTATTGCCTTCGATTGCCTCAGCCGGGATTCGAGCCCGGCCGCATGGGCTGCCCGCCGCTGGCTGCGGCTTGCGCCGCGCTACCTGGGCCGCATGGCGCAGGGCTTGAGAGTCTTGGACTGTGAACCGGAAGCTCAAAGAGAATTCGCTGCGCGCATTCAGGCTGGGGTCTGGGGCGGGGAAATTGGCGTACAGGTGTGGATCAGTCTGTGCAATAAGGACGAGACCTTTCTGATCCAGCCTTCGCCGGGCGCAGCCACCGAAGGGGCGGGCTGATCTCAGCTCTCGACTGCGCCCGCCGCTTCAATCCTTGTCCACAATTCCTTGATGCCGTAGCCGGTTTTGCCGGAGACGGGGAGCACTTCCTCCAGCTCCAGGCCTGTCTTGAGCGCCAGCAGGTTGCGGGTGCGCTGGTTGCCGCTGAGCCGGTCGATCTTGGTGGCCACCACGGCAAAGTCGCGCCCGGCGGCCCTCAGCCAGTCAATCAACTGGCGGTCGCTCTGTTGCACGGGCACGTTCGCATCCACCAGGCAGACGCACAACTTGAGCGTGGAGCGAATGGCGAGATACGGCTCAATAAACGCCGGCCAGCCCGCCGAGATGGACTTCGAAATCTTGGCGTAGCCGTAGCCGGGCAGGTCGGCAAAGACGAGTTTCCGTCTCTGACTCTGATCCAGAAGCGCAAAAAAGTTGATGGCCCGCGTCCGTCCCGGCGTTTGCGAGACTTTAGCCGCCTTCTCGCCCACCAGCATGTTCAGCAGGCTCGATTTGCCCACGTTGGAGCGGCCCAGAAAAGCAATCTCCGGCACGTCCGGCGGAGGAAACTGCGCCGGGGCCAGGGCCGAAAGCAAAAATTGTGTCGTATAGCGCATATCCCGAGTGAGCTGCCTTAGGTATTGATTTTATTAGATTTCTGTTTATTCAGGTGGAGGTTTTACAGGTGTACAGCGGTTGGAATGCGCGATCTACAGAATGGCTCGTAAGACCTTTGAAATGATGGCTTTCAGGGCGGCGATACTGAAATGCTTATCCTGTACGGGCGCCGGTTGTTGCCTCGCAAGTTGCTGAGGGGAATGGGGCTTACTGGCATTTACAGGCGTACAGGGCGAAATTTCGCTCTTTTCCGGGGAGGGGCTGGACGGGAGCGAGGGGCTGGGAGGGTTGATGGCCGGGGTTGCGGGCGGGACTACGGCAGCGGCGCGGGCGGCGCGGGCGGCGGCCAAGCCAAATTGAGGGGCGCCGCCGGGGTAGCGAGCGGCCTTCACCGCTTCGGGCAGGACCAGGAGCAGAAACCTTACCATGTCGGTCACGGTGGTGTCGTAGTCGGCCGCAATCCTCCGCGTCTGGCGGTAGAGCTCGGGTTCGACGGCTACGGTGATGTTTCTGACGGTTCGCATGGCGCGGCTCTCCAGGGGTGCTCAGGAATTTTGCTCTATTGGCAGTGTGCGCCAAGGGAGGGTAATTATCTGCAAAGCAGCTTTTGGAGTGGAACCAGAGTAAACGCAGGGGGGTGGCCCACACGCTAATTACTCCTCAACCCGCATTTCCGTTTTGAGCCATAGTAGAGGGTCCTCCGATCGTCGCAATCGTCAATGTTTATGCGGGTGCGAACGTGATGGAGATGTTCCGGAGGTGAATACCCAATGGCCGAGATACAAATCCGGCCCTTTCAGCTTTCCGACGCTTACCGCGAAGCGTTCACCACCAGCGGTCACCGCGCGCGGCGACAAAATTCCGCCAGACATAGTCCCACGGCACGACGAACAGGAAGATCACGCTCATCAGGCAGGCAAAAGTTGTGTCCCAAGTGTCTGCATCCATGGTGTGGTTCTGCCAGGCAGGGAGCGCCACCGCGAGAAGCCATGTGGCCTTCCATGCTATTTCCCAGAACAGAAGCGGCAGCATTTTCAAGGGATAGCGTAGCCCTAGGACCGCCAGCAGCACTAGCGCGAGCAGCATGGAATT
>JBEKZJ010000124.1:0-14742 GCA_049509995.1 Occallatibacter sp.
AGGTTGGCGGGGTGGTTGAGGTGGCGGCGGGCCTCGAGCAACTGCTGGACGGAGACCTTTTGCGCGACAACGTCGTGGAGATTGGCGAGGAAGCGGTCTTTCTCGCTGGGGTTCAGCTCCAGGGTGTGAAAGACGTCGGTGAAGTGGAAGCTGTCAACGATGATGCCGGCCTCGTTGGAGAAGGCGCCGGCCTTGACGATGTTCATGCCCCAGGCGGCCAGGGTTCCGGCGACGTCGGCAAAGAGGCGGGTGCGGTCGCGGGTGATGACGGTGAGGTCGAAGAGCTGGCGGTTGGGGCGGAGGTCGAGCTGTACGGGGTCCTTGGCGAGGTTGAGGGCCATCTGGAAGTGATGGCGGATCTGCTCGGGGAGGCGGGTTTGCAGGTAACGCTGGGGCAGGCCTTCAAGGAATTGGCGAAGGGCCTCGAACTGGGTGGGCGGGACCATGGAGCGGATGCGGTTGAGCAGGGTGGGATCGATGGCGGCGTGGTAGCGGACCTCGTCCACGCTGCGGTCCATGAAGTTGGCGGTGGACATGTAGAACTGCCAGAGGTTCTCGGCCTTCCAGGGAGTGAGGGCGTCGGGGTTGACGGCCTTGATGTCGGCGAAGGTCATGATGGTGAGCATTTTGAGGAGCTGAGGGGTGCCGATCTTCTCAGCGAAGCCGCGCACGTTATCAAGATCGAAGATGTCGCGGCGCAGGGCGATGGACATTTCCAAATGGATGCGGATGAGCTTGAGGATGGACTCGCGCTCCTCGGCATCGAAATCGAGGCGGGCGAGGAAGGCGTCGGCCAACTCGACGCTCTGGCCGGCGTGCTCGCCGGCGCGGCGGGCCTTGCCGGTGTCGTGCAGCAAAAGGGCGAGGAGAAACAGGTCGAGGCGGTCGATCTCCGGCAATAGCTGGGCCAGGCGCTGCTCGTAGTCGTGGGCGGGCTGGCGCAGGCCGTGGACGTTGTGGATGGTGAGGAAGGTGTGCTCGTCGACGGTGTAGCGGTGATAGCTGTCGCGGATGACCAGGGCGTCGATGCCGTGGAATTCGGGGATGAGCATTTCGAGGACGCCGAGGGCGTGCATGGTTCTGAGCGCATGTGCCGCGTGGGGGCCGAGGAGGACTTCGCGCAAAGCGTTCCAGAGATAAGGGCCCTCGGGGATGTGGATCGCGAGGGCGGGCAGGGCGTCGGTGATGCGGTCTTCAGCGGCTTGCGAGAGGGTGTAGCCGTGGGTGGCCATCATGGAGAAGATGCGGAGGATGGCGGAGGTGTCGTTGAACTGGGCGCCGGGGGCGATGTCGATGCGGCCCTGGTCGAGGAGGAAGTCGGTGCCGGCGATGGGCGTGCGGCGGCGGCGGAACTGGCGATAGAAGCTGACCGGAGCGGGCAGGTGCTCCATGAGCAGGGCGGCGCGGCGGTAGATGATGCGGGCGTGGCGATAGTAGGTGCGCATCCAGTAGGCGGGGTCGGCGGTGCCGCGGGTTTCAAGGCCGATGGAGTTGGCGGCGGCTTCGTCCTGGGACTGCCAGTCGAGGGTGTTGTCGTCGCGGCCGTGGCGGAAATGGAGGAAACAGCGGGCGGCGGCGAGGAAGTCAAAGGCGGCTTCGGCGTCGCCGCGGGCGCTCTGGAAGACGCCGCCGCGCTGGCGGGGCCACTCCCTGGTTTCCTTGAGGTGGAAGAGCAGGGCGAACCAGACGGCGAGGTGGTAGTCGCGAAGGCCGCCGGGACACTCCTTGAGGTTGGGCTCGAGGTGGAAGATGGTGTTGCCGTACTTGGCGTGGCGGGCGCGGGCGATCTCGCCGAGCTTCTGAGTGATGGTGTTCCACTCGCTGAGGACCAGGCCGGGAAGGACGGTCTGGTGAAGCTGCTGGTAGAGAGGAAACTGTCCGGCGAGGAAGCGGCGGTCGAGGGTGGCGAGGGTGAACTCGAGGTTGTCAGGGTCGAAGCGGCCGGCTTCCTTGACGGTGCGGGAACTGGGGCTGGCGCGGAGGCCGATGTCCCACATGCCCTGGATGATGGCGCGGACCGCGTCTTTGGACTGCTCCTCGGTTTTGTCGTCGGCAAAGGCGAAAAGGACATCGATGTCGGAGTAGGGGAAGAGATCCTTGCGGCCGTAGCCGCCCAGGGCGAGCAGGGAGATGTTCTGGGAGGGCAAGCCGGCAAAGGCGCGGCGCCACATTTCAATGAGGATACGGTCGACCACGGCGGAGCGGCGGCGGATGGCGGCGGTGCCGTCACCGGTGCGCTCACAGGTCTGGCGGACAAGCGCCATCTCGCGCATATACTGCTCCCGAAGATCGTCAACCGCTAAAGCGACTGGATTCATGAGTGATTGTATGAGGCTCGCCGGAGCAAGTAAGGAAATGTTAACAGCATAAGCGATTTTCTGGCGGATGGGGTGGTTTTGGCGCTACGAAGAGGGAAAAGGACGGAACAGGCGTGCTGAGCGAGAGTGCAAATGGCGGGTTGCGGGGCGGTCCAGGTGAACGTGGGGATTCTGCCTTGAGAATCTCTGGTTGGTTGCGTTGATTCCGGGCAGGCGCCGAAGACTACTTCCACACTCCGAGAAGACGGCGTACGAGCACGAGCTGGCCGAGGTGGTAGGCGTTGTGATCCGCGGTCAGCAACGCCTCTCTCAGGATGGTTTGACCGTCTCCGTGGGGAATCCGGGCGAACAGATCGGTCGACTCGGCAGCCACCAGATCGCACAGGTCACGAAGATCCTTGCGAAAGGCGCGAACGCTCTTGTCCCATGCCTTCTCGTCCGGGGGCGCTTGCGTGGCGGGCCAATATCCGCCGGGGAACTCGGGAGACTTGTGATTGGGGTCCCGAGAGAACTCCAGGATGTCCCATTGGGCGATGCGCATATGTTCCAAAATCTCCCATGGCGAATGCTCCGCGCCCCTGGGCCTCTTGCCACGCAAATCGGCGGGAAGATTCTTGACGGCCAGGTCAAAATCCGCGTGAGCGTTGCCGCCATTGAGCAGATCGAGCAGGTGCTGGCGAAGCGATGCGTCGTTGGGCATGAATCCCTTCCTTCTCCTCATTGGATTGAGGGCTCTCCAAATACTTGGATGAAGCAAAAGGACGATTGGTCGCGCCTGCGGAAGCGGCAACCTGGCGCCAGGATTACGGCCGCCCCAATGCATACCAGATAATGAAGTCCGTCATGGGCGGCGTTGCCCCGAGCTGGCGCATCCGCGAGGCGTTTTGTGCGCGGTGATGCTGACTGTGCAGGAGGGCTTGCAGCAGCAACACACCTGCCGGCGCTTCAAACGGGCCCTTCGGCCCTCGCGGCAAGGCAATCATCCTTCGGAGATCGACAGATCCCAGGGCCGCTGTCAAATCCGCAAGAGCTTGCCGCATCGCCGCCTCCAGTTCATCGCTGGACTCGACGTCCTTCATCCCGGCGGTGTCTGGCGTCTCTCCGCGGGCCAGCGCGGTCAGCATCTTCATCGCCATCACCATGTGGTTGAGCCGCTTGCGGATTTCAGCATCTTCGAGCAGCGCGGGGTTTTCACGAAGCGCTCCCCAATGCGCCGCATCGGCCCAAGCCTGATGCCGCGCCAGGTCCAGCAACAGTTCTGCGTTCATCGCTCTCGCTCCCAAACTCCGTTAACGTTTTACCACAATATCTGACCCATGGGCCGTTTATTCGTTGGGGGGAAGATGCGCGCGGTCTGGAGGGATTCAGCGCGTTTGCCCTGAAGGGCAATTGCGCAGATGGTCCGCGTTCATTGCTGCGGCTGGCTCTGGTGGCGGCTGTAGTCGGTCTGCAGGGAGCCAGGGCGGCCAGGGCTGAGACGCTGGCCGTCATTGCAAGAGCTTGCGGGAGATTCTGGTACGGCTGGATGAAGTGCGGGTGGTGAGGCTGCGGATTCCGGTCTCCGGGCAAGTGCGGAGGGGGGAAATCCTGCGCCGGGCAGGATCTCCCCATAGCATTTACGGATTCTCTACAGCGCCGTTTCGCCGCGTTCGTCGTTGCGGATGCGGATGGCTTCGTCGATGCGGCTGACGAAGATCTTACCGTCCCCGATGCGGCCGGTGCGGGCGGCGCCCATGATGGCCTGGACGGCCTTCTCCTTGAGTTCGTCGGTGACGACGAGCTCGATCTTGACCTTGGGAAGGAGATCGACGGTGTATTCACGGCCGCGATAGAACTCGGTGTGGCCCTTCTGGCGACCATGGCCGCGGGCTTCGAGAATGGTCATGCCTTCGATGCCTGCTTCGAGCAGCGCATCCTTGACGGCATCCAGCTTGGAAGGCTGGAGAATGGCTTCAATCTTGAGCATGTTCAAAATGCCTCGTTTGACAGCGTAACAGGTGGAGCGGGTGGTTGGGGCCAGCCCTGCCTGGTTTTTTCGAGGACCCGGGGGCCCCGTTGATTGATTCGGCCGTGTGGTTGCGCCGAAGGAGAGCAAAAGCAACCGCAGGTCCTTCGACTCGCTTCGCTCGCTCAGGATGACAGCCTGAAAGTTACACTCAGGACGGCAAACCCACTACTTTGATGACAAATCCACTGCTTATGAGTTGAAGTCGTAGCCTTCCTCATTGTGCTGGGAGAGGTCGAGGCCGGCGGCTTCCTCTTCGGGGGAGACGCGGAGTCCGACGATTTTGTCGACGACGAAGAGCAAAACCAGGGTGCCGACGATGGAGATGGACCAGGCAACGACGACGCCGGCGAACTGGTTGAGCAACTGGCCCCAGTGTCCGTCGAGGGCGCCGGTGGGCACGTCCTTGCCGAAGGCGGCGTTGATGGCGCGGGTGGCAAGGAGGCCGGTGAGCAGGGCGCCGAGGCTTCCACCGGCACCGTGCACGCCAAAGGCGTCCAGGGAGTCGTCGTAGCCGAAGAAGCTTTTGACGGCGAAGACCATGAAGAAGCAGACGAGGCCGGCGAGGAGGCCGATGAGCAGTGCGGACATGGGCTGGACAAAGCCGGAGGCGGGGGTGATGGCGACCAGTCCGGCGACGGCGCCGGAGATGGCTCCGAGGGCGGTGGGCTTGCCGTTGTGAATCCACTCGGCGATGGACCAGCCGATGGCGGCGGCGGCGGCGGCGAAGTGGGTGTTGACGAAGGCGCTGGTGGCCAGGGAACTGGAGGCCAGGGCGCTGCCGGCGTTAAAGCCGAACCAGCCCACCCAGAGCAGGCAGGCGCCGATGAAACTGAGCGTCATGGAGTGGGGCGGCATGTTGGTCTGCGGGTAGCCGATGCGCTTGCCGAGGTAAAGGCAGGTGACGAGGGCGGAGACGCCGGAGGTGACATGAACTACGGTGCCGCCGGCAAAGTCCAGACTGGGGAAGTGGCCGCCGGTGGCGTTGAGCAGGCCGCCCACGCCCCAGACCATGTGGGCCATGGGGCAGTAAACAAACAGGGACCAGAGAGAGAGAAAGAGGGCCATGGCGCTGAACTTCATGCGCTCGGCGAAGGCGCCGGTGATGAGGGCCGGAGTGATGATGGCGAACATGAGCTGGTAGATCATGTAGGTCTGCTCGGGAATGGTGGCGGCGTAGTCGGCGTTGGGAGTGAGGCTGA
Organism: Occallatibacter sp.; assembly: GCA_049509995.1. Taxonomy (GTDB): domain Bacteria; phylum Acidobacteriota; class Terriglobia; order Terriglobales; family Acidobacteriaceae; genus Telmatobacter. The sequence continues at coordinate 5,526 of JBEKZJ010000124.1, forward strand.
CGCCGCGCAGGAAGAGGTGTTCGAAGCCGCCGATGAAGCTGGAGCCATGACCGAAGGCCAGCGAGTAGCCGACGACGGCCCAGAGGATGGTGACCAGGGCCATCATGGCGAAGCTTTGCATCATGGTGCCGAGGATGTTCTTCTTGCGCACCAGGCCGCCGTAGAAGAGCGCCAGGCCGGGACCGGTCATGAGCAGGACCAGGGCGGCGGAGACCAGCATCCAGGCGTTGTCTCCGGCGGACTGGGCGCTTTGGACGGCCTGCTGGAGGGCGGCGATCTGGGCCTGGGTGGCGGGGGCCGATGCGGCTGGGGCTGAGGCGGGCGCCTGGGCGAGGGCGAGGACCGAAGATCCCAGAAAAGCGGGCAGGAGCAACAGATGAAGAGTGCGACTTCGCATGTTTGTTTCCGCTCCGAAAAAGGCGTACCCGCGTGGAGGTGCGGGCAAGGAACAGGGTTGGTTTCTCTGTGATCAGCGATCGAGTCCAAGCGATTCGGCGGCTGCTTACAGTTGACCCGTGGGCGGCAGGGACCGGCAACAGGTCAAAGGACAGTGGGACGTTGGTTGCGTGTTACACCGATTCTCCTAAAGACTGGAGGATAACGCAAGTGTCTTTAGAAATTTTCAACGATTCATAAGGGCCAGTGTGCTAAAGGCGTGAGAAAGACAGGCAGGCCTTGGGGAAAAGGGGAGTTTCAATGGGGGATGTGCGAGGGCGAGAGCGACGGGGACAGGATGAGAGGGAAGTTGAGCGGGCGACGGGTTGGGCTCTGGTTGGCATTGGGCATGGTGGCCATGGCGGCGCGAAGCCAGGCTGGGACGCCGCTGCAGGCAAGCTGCGCAAAGGTTGTGCTGACGGGCGAGGTGAATGCCGGGCAGGAATGGAGAGAGGCATGCGGCGAGGGATGGGTTTTTCGCGTGCTGCCGATTCAAACGGGCAAGGGCGGCGTGCGTGAGGGCGTTTACAGCGGATGGGACCTGGCGGTGGACCGGGGGCAACTGGCCGGGTTCTCGGATGCGCTGCTGGTGGCCACGCCGCTGTATAACTCAATCAACGAGCGCGAGGTGGGAACGACGTTTGGACTGCAGGCCCAGGACGCGATCGGGTGGAACATACGCAGTTTTCGTTTTCTCATCAGTCCGTCGGCTTTTCGGGAGAGCCAGAAGCTCTACCACTGTCTGGGCCGGGACGGACAGGTGAGTTTGGCCTGCCCCGAGTCAGCCGGCCAATACACTCCCGAGGCCGGGTCGATCCGGAGGCTGCTGGAGCTGGCAGGGCAATCGTCGGCGGGAATGTTTCGCATTGTGGACGGGCGGCTGACGCCGGGTGTGGCCGACGCAGCGCCATACGCCGAGAATTGGGCGCTTCAATCGGCGCAGACGCCGCATACGTACGAGCCTGCGCCCGGGGGGGAAGTCCACGCCCAAAGGGAAGCTGGACTGGATGCGGTTTTCCGTCGCGCTTTGGCTGCCGGGTGCATGGAAGGCGCCGGCCGAACTTCATGGTGCGTGAGGCGCTTGTTCAGAGTAAGAGTTGACAGCGGACAGCTAAGAGCCAACAGCTAACAGTTGTCAGTTGTCAGGATGGGAGACCGGCGATCAGAGAACGGGGAACGGGGAACAGGGAACAGGGAACTGAGAACCGAGGATGAATCTGCGATCCCTGATACATGGCAAGGGCGATTCACGTTTTAGAGCAATTGTGACCACTTTCTAACCGGGGAAGTCGAGGTATATTAGTCGTATGGCCGCCACGGCAGAACGTGACCACTACCTCTTTGGGGCGCTGGAGAGCAGCGCACAGAACCGCATCAAGCTAAAGGAAGTCAGCTACGGCTACGAGCAGCCGGAAGGCGTCTTCCTGACTTCGATGGATTTTGCCGTGAACTGGATCCGGAAGAATTCGGTGTGGCCGATGACCTTTGGGCTGGCCTGCTGCGCCATCGAGATGATGTCAATGGGCGCGTCGCGCTTCGATGTGGCGCGGTTTGGCGCCGAGGTCTTCCGGCCCTCGCCGCGGCAGTCGGATCTGATGGTGGTTGCGGGACGCGTTTCGCAGAAGATGGCGCCGGTAATCCGGCGGCTTTACGATCAGATGCCGGAGCCCAAGTGGGTGATCTCGATGGGCGCCTGCGCTACGTCGGGCGGAGTTTTCAACAACTATGCGCTGGTGCAGGGCGTGAATCAGGTGATTCCGGTGGACGTGTATGTTCCAGGTTGTCCGCCACGTCCCGAGCAACTCTTGTACGCGATCACGCTTCTACAAGAGAAGATACAGCGCGAGCCACGCAGCTTGCTGAAGACCCTGAATATGGGGTAGAGGGAGGTAAGAGGAGAAATCTTTTCGGGCAAAGAGTTACCGAAGTAACCGATCATTGCCTGCGATGTTGATTGATTGAAGACTGCAACCTGTTGAAAAAATTGTGTTCTGCCGGAATTCACCTATGGTACGTTTAATAGTGCTGTAGGGACGGCCATGGTTCCGTTTTTTGCGGAGTCGAGTCAGTCCGAGGTTATTCTCGCGATCGAAACAACCTGCACACACTGGTTACTCAGATCTATTGCGGAGGAAAAACGCATGCACTCTCGTGTTTCGAAGTCTCTGAGCCGGGCTCTTGTGTTGGCATTGGTGGCGCTGATGCCCGTTGTCCTGGCTGCCCAGGATTCAACCAAACCGGCCGCGAAGGCCACCGCGGATGATTCACCATCGAAGTGGGACATCTTTTTGGGTTACAGCTACCTGGCGCCGAAGGGGACAGTAACCTGGGTGGGTGCAGGAGGGGGCACGCACACCGACACGTTCACGGCGATCAATTACGGCTCGATTCTCAGCGTGGCTCGTTATTTCAACAAGTATACGGGCGCTCAGATCGAAATGGATGAACACATCGTGAACGAGTGTATCGGCTGCGGCGGGAGCACCGCTTCGTATGACGATTTCTCAGGAGGATCGGCAGGCTTGATCTTCCGCTTCCCGTCTCCCGACGTTACGCCGTTCGTTCATGCACTGGTTGGCGTGGAGCAAGCCGGCGGCATCTATCAGCCCGACAAATTGGGGGCGGTTCTGACGATCGGGGGCGGCATGGACTATGCCACGCCGTTCTTCGACCATCATCTGGCGATTCGCATCTTCCAGGCGGATTATCAGTATACGCACGAGAATTTCGCGCCTTATGGACGTGGGAATTTCAACATGCCGCGTTTAAGCGCGGGCTTTGTGTACCACGTGGGCTCAATTGCGCCGCCGCCGCCGGTGACCCTGGCGTGCTCGGCGAGTCCGGCTTCGGTCTTCCCCGGCGACCCGATCACGGTGACGGCGACGGCCGGAGCGCTGAATCCTAAGTTCAACGTGATTTATTCGTGGTCAGGAACCGGGGTGACGGGCAACGGAGTGACGGTGGCGGTGGCCACCGGTCCACTGGCGGCCGGCACCTATACGGTGAAGGGCACAGTGAAGGAAGGCAAGGCCGGCAAGGAAGGCCTCAAGCCCTGGGAGACGGCCGACTGCTCGGCCAGTTTCACGGTCAAGGCGTTTGAGCCGCCGACCATCAGTTGCACGGCCAGCCCGAGCACCATCAAGCCGGGTGACCCCAGCACCATTACCTCAATCGGGCAGAGCCCGCAGAACCGTCCGCTGACCTATAGCTACTCGGCATCTGCCGGCACGATCAGCGGCAGCGGCACCACGGCGTCGTACTCCTCGGCCGGCGCACCGACAGGCGCGGTGGGGATTACCTGCAACGTAGCCGACGACAAGGGTGGGACGGCAACCGCGAGCACCAGCGTGACCATTACGGCTCCGTATGTTCCTCCGGTTCCGCACACCCAGGCTCTTTGCTCGATCAGCTTCGCGAAGGACACGAGGCGTCCGACGCGGGTGGACAACGAAGCCAAAGCTTGCCTGGACGAAGTAGCTCTCGACCTGCAACGGCAGTCGGATGCGACGGTTGTTGTAGTGGGCGAGGAGAACGCGAAGGAGAAGGCCAAGGTAGATAAGGAAGAGCTGGCGGCAAAGAAGCACAAGCACGTCAAGGTCGAGGACTTTGCAGCCCAGCGCGCGGTCAACACCAAGGAGTACCTGGTGACGGATAAGGGCATTGATGCTTCCCGCATCAGCGTCGCGACCGGCACCACGGATGGTCAGACGGTGGAAGACTACCTGGTGCCCGCAGGCGCCAGCTTCACGACCGACGTGACTGGAACTACCGTGGTGGATGAGACGGTGGTCAAACCTGAGGTGCGCAAGCCCCTGGGCGAGAAGCACCACCACAAGAAGGCTGCCGAGGCGGCAACGAAGTAGGCTGCACAGGCAATGAGCCAGTTCGCCGGGCTTTCCGCAGTGGCGGAAAGCCCGGCGGACGCAAGACACAGCGACTCTATCTGCAATCATCTGAGGCTGACTGGGAAGCCGGTCAGCCTCTTCCGTTTTGTAAGGCCCCTTTGTTCATTAATCTGCTAGAAATATGGGAGCTTGTTGTTTGAATGAGCCGAATGCGAATTTGTGTTGATTTGCCGAGCCGGCGCGGTGGTCTCGCGCGGGCCGTGGCATTCTTATATTTTTTACTCGCTGTACAAGGGCTGCCGGCGCAGGCGCTTTGGAGCGCCGTAGGTCCGGCGGGTGGCGACGCACGGGCATTTGCCGCGGTTCCGGGGCAGCCTAACCACCTTTACCTCGGCACCACCAACAGTTGGATTTACGAATCGGTGGATCAAGGCTCTTCCTGGCATCGGCTGGCAAAACTGGGCTCCTCGGACGACCTGGTTGTGGACCGCATCGTGGTGGATTCCGCGAACCCAGCCACTGTCTTTGTGGCCACATGGGAAGTAGACCAGCCCGACGGCGGATTGTGGGTGAGCCACGACGGGGGCAGAAGCTGGAAAGTGGTCGAAGGACTGCGCGGGCAGTCGATTCGCGCCTTTGCGCAAGCGCCCTCGAACCCCAAGGTGTTTTTTGCGGGGACCCTCGTGGGGGTGTTCCGCTCGGCCGACGCGGGTGCGTCGTGGACGCTGATCAGCCCGCCGGGGGACCGGGAGATTCACGAGGTGGAGTCGCTGGCGGTGGACCCCGTGGACCCGGGTATCGTCTACGCCGGCACCTGGCACCTGCCGTGGAAGACGGCCGACGGCGGCGAGAACTGGCACAGCATCAAGAAGGGCCTGATCGAGGATTCCGACGTGTTTTCGATCATCATCGATCCGGCAAAGCCCCACACGGTCTTCCTGAGCGCGTGCAGCGGGATTTACAAGAGCGAGAACGCCGGTGAGCTGTTTCACAAGATCGCGGGCATCCCCTCGACGGCGCGCAGGACGCGCGTTTTGATGCAGGACCCGAGCAATCGCGCGGTGGTGTACGCCGGAACCACCGAAGGGCTGTATAAGACCGTGGACGGTGGCAGGACCTTCCAGCGCATGACCGGGCCGGACGTGATTGTGAACGACGTCTTTGTGGACCCGCAGGATTCGAGCCATGTGCTGCTGGCGACGGATCGCAATGGTGTGCTGGCGAGCACTGATGCGGGAGGAAGTTTTGCGGCTGCGAACGAGGGTTTTTCAGAGCGCAAGGTGGATGCGCTGCTGGTGGACCGCACCGATCCGGCACGGCTGTTTGCGGGGGTGGTGAACGACAAGAGTTATGGCGGCGTGTTTGTTTCCACCAATGGCGGCGCGGGCTGGGAGCAGATCGGCGAGGGACTGGAGGGGCGCGATGTGTTTGCCCTGGCGCAGGCGCTGGATGGAACCGTGCTGGCCGGGACCAGTCACGGGATTTTCGCTCTGGAAGCGAGTGTTGAGCCCAATAGCCCGCCTGTTTGGAAGCCGAGGAGCACGATCGCGAATACGATCGTGAGGACGGCCACTGAGACCCTCTCTGGGAAGCACATCAACGTGGAGAAGAAGGTGAAGGCCCCGGTCATCGAGTTGGAGAGCCGGGTGAACGCGCTCGATCTTTCGGGAGATGTGTGGCTGGCGTCCAGCAACATAGGGCTGCTGACCAGCAGGGACCAGGGGGCCAGTTGGCAGGGTGGACTAGTGATGGGCTCGGGGGAATACCTGTCGGTCGCCGCGCAGGGAGCAACGATGGTCGCGGCGCGGTCCGATGGGGTGGTTCTGTCCACCGATGCCGGCCTGACCTGGATGCCGATGCAGATTCCCAAGATGGTGACGCGCATCCATCGCGTTGCATTTTCCCCCGATGGGACGCTGTGGCTGGGAGCGCGGGAAGGGGTCTACTTTACCCGCGAGATGGGCAAGAGCTGGCTTTGGATCGAACGCCTTCCCTTCCGCGATGTGGACGATCTATGCTATGACGCTTTCCTTGGCAGGGTGCTGGCGAGTTCGCGGACCAGTGACCAGATCTATGGCATCGACCCCAAGACGATGAACTGGAAGTGGTGGCAGACCGGATACCGCATAGGCCTGGTGAGGGCGGCCGGAGAGCGACTGGTGGCGGCTTCGCTCTACTACGGGGTACTGGTTGAGCCGCAGGCAGCCGGGGCGGAAACCGGGCAGAGGTGATTTACTGTCAGGGAACAGGGAACAGAACGGTTCTCGGCGGGGGAAAGAGTGTATTTCTGTATCATAGAGCTATGTGCGTTGAAACCTTGGATTCCCGCGAACGGTCCCCCTTTCGGAGCTACGATCGACGGCTGGAGCCGATTGCGGCCAAGGTGCTAGCCGGTGAACGGCTCGATTTCAACGACGGGCTGGTGCTGTACGGCTCATCGGACGTGCTGGCGGTGGGCTGGCTGGCCAACCACGTGCGCGAACGGCTGCATGGGGACGTGACGTACTTCAACGTCAATCGCCACATTAACCCGACCAATGTGTGCGTGGCGGCGTGCAAGCTGTGTGCCTTCGGACGCAAGAAGGGCGATCCGGCGGGGTACACGATGGCGCTCGAAGAGGCTTGGGAGACGGCGGCCTCAGGGTACTCGGAGGCGGTGACGGAGTTCCACATTGTGGGTGGGCTGCACCCCGACCTGCCGCTCGAATACTTTCTCGGCCTGGTGCGGGGGCTGAAGCAGAGGTTTCCGAAGGTACACATCAAGGCCTTCACGATGGTGGAGGTGGCGTACCTGGCGCGGCGGGCCAAGCTGACGATCGAGGATACGCTGAGGAAGTTGCGCGCGTCGGGCGTGGACTCGATGCCCGGCGGCGGCGCGGAGATCTTCTCCGCGCGGGTGCGGTCGATTATCTGCGACCACAAGATCGACGGCGAAGAGTGGCTGGAGACGGCGAGGCTGGCCCACAAGCTGGGCTTCAAGTCGAACGCGACCATGCTATATGGACACATTGAGAACGACGAGGACCGCGTAGACCACCTGCTGAAACTGCGTGCGTTGCAGGACGAGACCGGCGGCTTCCAGACGTTCATTCCGCTGGCGTTTCATCCGGAGAATACGGCGCTCGACCACCTGCCGGTGACCACGGGGCTGACCGATATCCGGCAGATCGCGGTGAGCCGGTTGCTGCTGGACAACTTCCCCCACATCAAGGCCTACTGGCAGATGCTGACGGCGAAGATTGCGCAGATTGCGCTGCGCTTTGGCGCGGACGATCTGGACGGCACGGTGATCGAGGAGAAGATTTACCACGACGCCGGGGCGACCACGCCGCAGGGGATGACGCGCAAGGAACTGTGCCGGCTGATTACCGAGGCCGGGCGGGTTCCGGTGGAGCGGGACACGCTGTACAAGGCGGTGACGCGGACCGAGGACAGTTTCACGGTGGCGGTGTAAGGCGAAGTTGGAAAGGGGCGAGCGCGATGGATGCTTTTGGACGGGCCGCACTGCTTGGACTCGGCCTCGGATTGCTGTGGGGAATCGGGTGCTCGATCGCGATCATGTACTCCATCTACCTGGCCGGCTACCGCAGGGCGATCAAGGATTCTCTTAAACTGGTAAAGCCGAAGCGGTTCACGGAAGTGCTCGAAAAGACCCAGGCCCGGCGGGCAAAACGGGCAGCGGCGTCGGCGCCGAGGTGAGCATGATCGCCTGAGGGCTAATTCTTTCCCTCGCGAAGTTTCTTAACGAGGTCTTCGGGAAGGTAGGGCGCAGCTGCGCTTTGAGCCTCCGGGTCATGCAATTGCAACAGGGACATTGCAATTGCAAACCTGGCATCTTTTGGAGCTCTCTTGCATGCCTCGACGATCAGGGGTATTGAGTCTTTGTCCTTGAGGGAAGCCAATCCCGCAGCCGCAATCGCCTCAACCTGGTGGTTGGGAGCCAGAAGGCCTCTTCGAAGCAGCGGGATTGCTCTAGGATCGTCCGTAGCGATCAGGATTCCGAATTTGATCGGATACACGGCTTCAAACGCGACCGATTCAACAGTGACATGATGGGCTTTGGCCCATGCAACAAACTCCGGAGAGGGTCCGGCCGTACCATTTCCTTCCTGATCGAAGTTCAAAAAATCGGGAGGGCTGTTCTCCAGTGCTTCTCTCGCTTGTTCGGCGACGAAATTCCAATAGCTGTTGTCTTTGTCTCCAAGCCTGACTAACTCGCTTGCGATCCACGGCTTCGTGTCTGCATTCCCGGCGTGCGCAAACAGGTCTTCCAGAATGGGAATTGCACGTGCTTGCCCTGCCTCCACCGTGATTTGCCGTACGTAGGCGTAGTTACCCTGCTTTACCTCATTGATTGCGGTCGTGAGATTGTCTTCACCGGCTCCGCCGCCGATCTTTACGGGTCGACCTTGCGGCGCCTGGCCAAAGGCAACAGCATGCAGCAACGCAAAATCTAAGATGAGGGTCAAGACACGCCGAATTGCACCGCGCGGGCCTATCTTCCGTGTGTTTGGCATCCGGCCCTCCAGTCGCTTTCCTGAATCTACTGTCTCACGATGACTCCGCCCTTCATCACAAAACTCACGTGCTCCACAGCGGTAATATCTTCGAGCGGATTGCCGGGGACGGCGATGACGTCAGCGAAGTAGCCGGGCTTGAGTTCGCCAATCTGTCCTTCCCATCCAAGAAGCTTTGCACCATTGATCATGTCGGTCTGGAGGACGGCCAGAGGCTTCATGCCGTAGCGAACCATCAGCTCCAGCTCGACGGCCTGTGTGCCGTGGGGGAAGGGGCCGACGTCGGAGCCCACGGCGAAGGAAATGCCGGCGGCGACCTGGCGCTTGAACTCGCGGATCTTGTAGTCGAGCAAGGCGCCCTCGCGCGCGGCCTCGGTGGCTGTATTGCGGTTGCGGGCAAAGTACTCGAAGATGGCGAAG
>JBEKZJ010000125.1:0-14727 GCA_049509995.1 Occallatibacter sp.
CGCCGTTTCTCTTCGGCTTGTAACTTTGCCTTCCGGGCCGCATCGCGGCGCGGATTGGTATCGATGATCGGGATGTGCCCCAGACTGCGGATCTGCTCGTGAATCGGCGGCGCATCGAAGGCCGAGTCCATCAAATCATAAAGACTTGTAACTCGCTGGGCGGTCACGAGCGCCAACGGGATCGCCGCCTGACTATCGTGCAAGGAGGCCGAAGTCAGGATGCAACTTATGGGTATCTGCCCATCGGCAACGTCCAGATGCAGCTTATAACCTTTCCACGATCACTCTTGTCCAAGACAGCATTTTCTGTGAATTGAGCGGTTGATTTTACTGGGCATAGGGATCCTCTCCCGGCGATAGGGTCGGGTTTCTTCGATGACTCGGACTGGAGGACTTTCTACGTATCCGGCATTCTGCTGTCCAAGTTGTAGGCGTGTAAATGCTGCGCTACAGGCTCAAGTGGGTGTTTGCATTTCTTCTGCTGTCCAACTCATGGCTACCAAATCAGCGGCATGGGTAACTGTTCGGCGAGTTGTCTTGCGGCTGGCGGTCCGTCCAGCGGATTGTTGAGCCATGCCCACAAGTCCCGGAAGATGAACAGTTGCTGGCGCAGCAGAGCCGCAAGATTGGAGAGCGACCATCCAAAGCTGGACTTCATCTGCAGGTATTTCAAGATCAGCATGGCGATCAACGCCGTCCAGATCTGCGTCTTGACCGCATTGGCGCTGGTGCCCAAGAACGACTTCACCTTTGCTGTTTGTTTCAGCGCCTTAAGAAATAGCTGTCGGGTAAGGGACTGGCGCGGTATCTGCGTCGAGCGCAATCCGATTCGCATCCGGCCAGCCCCAGGCAGACTTCGCGTAGCGAGTTCAAATGCGCCACCTGGCAAAACAGCATGGCCACAAACTGTTCCCAGCAGGTGAACCCCTTGGCGCTGAACTCGGCTTGATGTTGTGTGACAGCATTTGCGAACTGCCCGCGTGGAAAAAGTTGCAAAAGCTGCGAGTAGACACTGCATACTTGAGTCATGGCTGATCCTCTCTCCTCTGTCTGTGGTCCTGTCAGGAACCCACTTCAGAGTAACGAGGATCAGCCTCATCCGTGCTTCTCAAGCCGTGAGAGCTATCAGGCTATTTTGGACAGCAATGATATCGGACACACGCTCAGTGGTGCTCAGTTTAGATCAGGCCCCACGTACTCCCCGTCACAGCCCGGCGTCGAAAGACGCCGGGCGGGATGCAGCTCCTCGAGACGGGTGCGCGCCAACTCCCGCTGCAGTGTTTTTTCGGCAATGACCTTTCGTTGTGCGCCTCTGAGTTGCAGGACTGCTTTTCGCAGCGGGATGGAGGTCAGCTCTTGGTAGCGCGAGTCATTCACATCGAGGGCCATGTCCGGTGCGCCTGTACCCCAAAGCGCTTTTTGCAGATTGGGAGTAAGGCGCGCGTCTTCAAGTAGCTCCAACTGGCCATCGAATCCGTCCAATGCCGCGGCAAGCGTGAGACAGCCGACCACAAGACCGGGCTGTTGCGCCACGGTTCCGGGCGCCAAAGCTGCCAGCAGCATCGCAGAAAAAAGGGCACCTTGGTCTGATCGCGGCCAGTATAGTGTTTTCTACAGGCTGAACGCCGCTTTGGGGTGTTCATTGCGGCGAAAGCCAGTCAACGGTCCGGGGTCTGCCTCGTCTAACGGAATGAAAGTGTGTACAACTTGGACACTATGCGAAATCGATCTGTTTTTTGCGTCGTTCTATCGATGCTGGCGTTGGTTTGTGCGCCGGCAGCCGGCGCGGCCCAGCAGGCTGCCTCCGATCAACCTGCCGCGACGTTGAAGATTCAGGCGCGGGAGGTGGTGCTGCCGGTGACCGTGCGCGACAAGAAGGGCGCGCTGGTGACCAGCCTGAAGATCAGCGACTTTGCGCTGACCGAGGATGGGCGGCCCCAGACCATCAAGAGCTTTACGCGGGAGAGCAACCTGCCCTTCCGGCTGGGCCTCTTGGTGGATACCAGCCGCAGCGTTTCCGGGGCGATGGAGAACGAGCGCAAGGCGGCGGGGAAGTTTGTGGACCTGATGCTGCCGGCCGACCCCAAGACCGCCACGCAAAAGGACGAGGCGTTCCTGATCCACTTCGACCGCGAGGTTGAGCTGCTGGAGGACTTTACCAACTCGCGCGACAAGCTGCACCACGAACTGGACGAGATGGGGCCGACGCGGGCTACGCAGAACTCCAGCCAGGGCCCGGAGACCAGCGGGGACGACCGGGGCAGCGGGCAGACGCGCAGCCGGGGCGGGACGCAGCTTTACGACGCGATTTACCTCGCCTCGGATGAGCTGATGAAGCCCAAGGACGGACGCAAGGCGCTGGTGGTCTTCTCCGACGGCGTGGACCGGGGCAGCAAAGAGACGCTGAACGACGCGGTGGATGCGGCGGACCGGGCCAATGTGGCCGTTTACACCATCTACTTCAAGGGCGAACAGGAGAACACCGGAAGCGGCTTTCCGGGCGGCGGGCGGCGCGGCGGCATGGGCGGCGGAGGCTATCCCGGTGGTGGAGGCGGCTACCCCGGCGGCGGTGGGGGTTATCCGGGCGGCGGGCGGCGCGGGGGCGGTCAGAGCGAACCGGGGGTGGACGGCAAGAAGATCATGGAAAAGATTGCCGAGCGCACCGGGGCTCGGTACTTCGAGGCCAAGAAGAAAGACAACCTCGAAGAGATCTACGGGCAGATCGCCGAGGAGCTGCGCGGGCAGTACCTGCTGACCTACACGCCGGACGTGGTGGACAAGGAAGGCGGGTTCCACAAGATCGCGCTGAAGGCCAACAAGGACGACCTGGTGGTGGTGACGCGGGAAGGGTACTACGCGCCTACAGAGGGGTCGAAGTAGGGCAGTCGAATCCGAATGGGGGCTCGAGGACCGATGGCTCGACCGAGGGTGGAATTTCTTCCTCGGTGACTACGAAGAAATAGCGCAGGTCTGCCTGGCCAAACGAAGTAGTCATGGCGACATCGGCGGCATCCAGGCCTGTTGCCATGAGCACGCGGCCAATGCGGGGCTGGTTGTTGCGGGCATCGAATGTCCACCAACGGCCGTCGAGCCAGACCTCGAACCAGGCGCTGAAATCCATGGGAAGGCACGCGGGGACGCCAATATCGCCCAGATAACCGCTTGCATAACGGGCGGGGATGTTGAGCGCGCGGCAGAAGGTAATGGCGAGATGCTGAAAATCGCGGCATACCCCCACACGCTCGGTAAACACATCCATGGCCGTTTTGGTGGGGCGGGCGTGCTGATAGTTGAACGCCACCTTGTTGTGGACCCAGTCGCAGATGGCCTGCACACGGCCCCAGCCGGGCGAGAGGTATCCAAACAGTTCAAACGCAATGTTTGAAAAGCGATCGACCTCGCAGTAGCGGCTGTTGAGCAGATAGCGAAGAATCTCGTCCGGCAGATCGCCGACGGCCGACTCGCGGGCAGAGGGGTTGACCGGATCCGGGAGGCCGGAGTCTCGAATCAGCGTGGAGCTGCTGAGCCTGAGTGGGCCGGGAGGGGCGACGAACCTCGTGCAACGATTTCCGAAACTGTCGATGTAGGTGGAGACTTCCAGTTTCGGTTCGGTTTGCAGTTCGTCCGGCTCCAGCAGGTCGTGGGCGCGGGAGGGATGGACGTTCAGCATCGCGGCCATGGCGACTGTGACGGGAATGTCGAATTGGATGTCGTATGCCAGGCGGATGAGCATGGTCGGTTGGCGCCTCTTGTCTCAAAGGTACGGGGACGGATGGGGCATATTCGCCATGGCCTGCGTTGGGACTCTGCAGGCCATCTGTTCATTCAGATGCAAGAAACAGATGGGACGCCGTTGGACGAGGGCGTGATCGGGTGAGGGCGGGGTATGTGGTTTCGATGGGGTTATGCGATTGTATGCCAAATGGAAGGGGCGGAGTCAGGTGAACTGAGGCCTGTCTCCTGAGCTCGCTCCAGTGTGGTGAATCCGATTTCCGTAACGTATTTGCACGAGGCGGAAGTGCAGCCATCTCCCAGAAAACGCAGGTCCTTCGACTCGCTTCGCTCGCTCAGGATCAAAGCATTTGTAAAATGAACTTCGGAGACAGGACACCGGTCATCATCGCCTTAAGAGAAGATGGCCTGTTTTTCCTTGCACGATTTAATCTGCTCTTCCGTCAATCCCCTGACTTTTGAAAATTTGGCTTTTTGGAGATTTCCGGCGGTTTCAAGTTTTGCCAGCGTGCCGTCGATTGTTTCAAAAGAAACGTCGGTAAACTCTGCTTCGCTCAGATCGGCGCCGGAAAAGTCCGCCCCACCGATCATCCCACTTTTCATAACCAGCTTATGCAGATTGGCAAGGCTAAATTTAGAGTTCTCGGCGCGTGAGTCGGAGATATCCGCGCCGGAAAGGTTGGCTCTGGAGAAATCCACGTTTTTCAGGTTTGCGCGGGACAGTTGGGCGGATTTCAGATTTGCACTGAAAAAGTTGCTCTGCTCCAAGATCGCCGAACCCAGATCTGCACTTTCGAGGTTAGCGTAGCGAAAAGTCGACTCCCTTAGCCAAGCGCCACGCAAGTCGGCACCGGCCAAATAGGCTTCATCGAGCCCCACTCCAGCGGCATTGAGGTACCGGCCAATCTGTTTGTCAATCTCATCTGGCGACTCATTCTTGAAGGTGTCTCGACAAAGTGGATAAGACTCGCGTAACACGCTCGTTAATGCTCGCCTGAGCGGGGAGATGCCGCCTGCGTCAGGCGAACGCTCCATATCCGTGCAGGTCGCTGATGCAGCAGTGTCCGGTTGTTGACGTAAGTTCCCGGCTGCGAGGTTGAACACCTGCAGGTAGAAGCGCTCATAGCCCTTGCGCAGGAACGTCGACAGCAGCAGAGCCGAGCTTGTGCGTTGTTGATCCAACTCGGCGCCTAGTCCGTTGACAATCTGCTCAAAACGCTCCTCTTCCCGCTTGCGTAGTTCATCCTTTCGTTCCTTCAAATATCGGAGGAGGCCAATGAAGCCAAGAACAATCCCAACGATGACAGAGACATTTCCGTACACCAGGTTAAGCCAACCTCGTGTTGTTGTCAGGCTTCGTTCGTTGTTTGAATTCTCGATCGTGAGCTTGTCTATTTCCAGCTGCAGCTTCTTCTTGGCCAAATCCGGGTTTGTTTGGCTCGGTGCGGAGTCGGTGCTGTAGGCTGGCTTGGCGTCGGGCGGCCCAGCCTTAGATTGGGTCTGTCCGCGCAGTGCAGTCGTGCTTAGGCACAGGTAGGCCAATAGAACCAAAGTGCACGCTGTTTTCGGCTTCTCAGTCATTAACTTCTCTCCACATTTTGGGTCGGACCAGAGCCGTCAGGGCTAAGGCTTTGCCATACCTTCTTCAAGTAGCTGTCGATACTTGCTGGCTTTGCTCCGGCCTCGCCCAGGAAATCGCGAATGGCCCTCTTAGTCGGGGCCAGGACTTTATCATCGGGCGTTTGAAATTCAGTGCGCAGGCCGTCCTGTCGCAAACAGGTTCCGTTCCCAGGGTAAGAACGGACATTGACCTTGCAGATCTCCAGAAGGTCTTTAACTTTATACCAAGGGAGATCCGGTTCGGAGTCCGCCATGAATATCGAATTCATGGTCGACTTGTGGCCTTTGAGACGGAAAGCAATACGTTTTTGAATTGCCCTCATCATATGAACGATCCTGCATTAAGTACGGACCTCTGGAATGCGTGGGTTGCTAAGCCCGTTTCGGCGAACAGATTGGGAGTTGGCAAGTTGGAGGGGAACGCTTCGTTTAGCCCGTGACGAGAGGATACCACGCATCCCCGGGCAGCCAAGCAGGTTTTTTACCGGATTCAAACAGCCGACGAATTCGGATCGAAAGCAAGGTGGATGCGAGCGAATGATGCGTGCGTCCTATGCTTGAGACTCAAATTGTTCGATCGACTCCTAAACGCGCCAAGGGCGTCCGCCGTGGCGGACGCCCTTGGCGTTTGACCGGTGGTGATCGGCTAGCTGGTGGTGTGCAGGTCTGGCCCTGTCTGTTTCTCCTGGAGTGCCGCTTGCGCAGCCGCCAGCCTTGCCGTCAACAACCGGAAAGGCGAGCAGGAGACGTAGTTGAGCCCGATCTTGTGGCAGAACTTGACGGACTCGGGATCGCCGCCATGTTCGCCGCAGATGCCGACCTTGAGGTCGGGGCGGGTGTTGCGTCCCTTGGCCGTGGCCATCTTCACCAGCAAGCCTACGCCGGCCTGGTCGAGGGTGGCGAAGGGGTCGTGTTTGAAGATGCCGTTCTTCAGGTAGGCCGGCAGGAAATTGTTGATGTCGTCGCGGGAGATTCCGTAGGTGGTCTGGGTGAGGTCGTTGGTGCCGAAGCTGAAGAACTCGGCTTCCTCGGCGATCTGGTCGGCGGTGAGGGCGGCGCGCGGGAGTTCGATCATGGTGCCCACAAGGAAGTCGACGGTTTCGCCCTTCTCCTTGAAGACGTCGGCGGCCACGCGGCGGATGATGGCGGCCTGGTTGCGCATCTCTTCGACGCAGCTGATGAGCGGGACCATGATTTCGAGGTGGGGATCGCCGCCCTTGCTCTTGACGGCGACCGCGGCCTCAAAGATGGCGCGGGATTGCATCTCAGTGATCTCGGGGAAGGCGACGCCGAGGCGGCAGCCGCGCAGGCCGAGCATGGGGTTCATCTCGTGGAGTTCCTGGACCCGGGCCAGGAGCGGGCGCAGTTCCTTGAGCCTTGGCGAGCGGGGCTTGGTGTCCTCGAGGTGGGAGATTTCGACCAGCAAATCCTCGCGCTGGGGCAGGAACTCGTGCAGCGGGGGATCGAGCAGGCGGATGGTTACGGGCAGCGACTCCATGGCTTTGAATAGACCTAAAAAGTCGGCGCGCTGCATGGGCAGGAGCTTCTTGAGGGCTTCGCGGCGGTCTTTCTCGTTGTCGGCCAGGATCATGGTGCGCATGTGTTCGATGCGGTCTTCGGCAAAGAACATGTGCTCGGTGCGGCAGAGGCCGATGCCTTCGGCGCCGAAGAGGCGAGCCTGCTTGGCGTCGCGGGGGATGTCGGCGTTGGCGCGAATGCGGAGACGGCGGACGGGATCGACCCAGCTCATGAACTTGACCAGATCGGGATCGTCGGGCTGCGCGGGGAGGGTCTTGAGCTGGCCTGCAATCACGCGGCCGGTGGTGCCGTCCAGCGAGAGCCAGTCACCCTGCTTGAAGGTTTGACCCTTGACGCGGAGTTCCTTGGCGTTCTCGTCCACGGTGCAATCGCCGGCGCCAGCCACGCAGCACTTGCCCATGCCGCGGGTGACGACGGCGGCGTGGGAGGTCATGCCGCCGCGGGAGGTGAGGATGCCGGTGGCGACTTCCATGCCGGCGATATCTTCAGGGGTGGTTTCGCCGCGCACCAGGATGATGGTGCGGTAGGCGCCGTTCGAGTGGAACTTGACCGCGTCCTCGGCGGTAAAGACGATCTGGCCGACAGCCGCGCCGGGCGAGGCCGGCAGGCCGGTGGCGAGGACTTCAATCTTCTCGCCTTTTTCAATCAGGCGGGGAACCAGGAAGTCGTACAACTGGTTGGGCTCGACGCGGAAGACAGCTTCTTCCTGGGTGATGAGGCCTTCGCGAACCATGTCGAGGGCGATGCGGACGGCGGCCAGGCCGGTGCGCTTGCCGTTGCGGGTTTGCAGCATATAGAGCTTGCCATCCTGGATGGTGAACTCGAAGTCCTGCATGTCGCGATAGTGCTTTTCCATCTTCCAGGTGATGGCGCGCAGGTGGTCGTAAACCATGGGCATGGCGCGCTCGAGCTCGCTGATGGAAAGCGGAGTGCGGACGCCGCTGACCACGTCCTCGCCCTGGGCGTTCATCAGGTACTCGCCGAAGAAGATGTGCTCGCCGGTGGCGGGACTGCGGGTGAAGCCGACGCCGGTGCCGGAGTTGTCACCCAGGTTGCCGAAGACCATGGCCTGTACGTTGACCGCTGTGCCCAGCCAGTCGTCGATGTGATTGATGCGGCGATAGGTCTTGGCGCGTTCGTTCTGCCAGCTCCTGAAGACGGCGTCGCGGGCCTCAACCAGTTGCTCGAGCGGGCCCTGCGGGAAGTCCTTGCCGGTTTCGTCGCGGACCAGCTTCTTGTACTCGGCGATGATTTCCTTCAGCGCGTCGGGCTGGAGCTCATAGTCGTACTTGACGCCCTCGCGGTGCTTGACGGCGTCGAAGATGTGCTCGAACTTCTTCTTGGGCACATCGAGAACGACGTCGCCGAACATCTGGATGAGGCGGCGGTAGGAATCATAGGCAAAACGGGGATTGTTGCTGAGTTTGGCGAGGGATTCGACGGCCTGGTCGTTGAGGCCGAGGTTGAGGATGGTGTCCATCATGCCGGGCATGGAGAACTTGGCGCCGGAGCGAACGGAGACGAGCAGGGGATTTTCGCCCGCGCCCAGCTTTTGTCCCTGGAGCTTCTCGAGGCGCTCAAGGGCGGCGTGCATCTCGACATCGATTTCGGGGCTGAGGGCGCCACGCATGTACTCGCGACAGGCCTCGGTCTGAATGGTGAAGCCGGGAGGAACGGGGAGTCCGGCGTTGGTCATCTCCGCCAGGCCGGCGCCTTTGCCGCCCAGCACATCCTTCATGCGGCCATTGCCGTCCGCGGCGCCGCCGCCGAAGAAATAGACATACTGAATTGGGGTTGAGGATGAGCCTGCATTTTCGGCAGACGCTGGTACCACGACGCCTTGGGCCATGGGGTAAAGCCTCCATTATTCAGGATTCCGCGGCGGCGGCACCTTTGAGAGGGTGGCGATACGGAGGCTCAGCGCTCGAACGGGAAACAGCGGTAAAAAGCTGAGCGCGTGCGAGTCATCCAGACATCCGATACAGCGCGTCGCGGCATTGATTCGTCCCTACTACAAATAGCCCTCCAAGTATACGATTGCCTGTGCCATTCGTCACAGACGATTCGTTTGCCAAAGGATTTCCGTTGTATTCTTAGGGGTTTATCTTCGCAATTTGAGACGGGAACCGGCGCCAAGAGCAGGTTTTGGAGCCGGTAGAGCGGGAATCAAGCGGCAGACTGCTGAAGCCTGGGGCCGCAGGGTGAATAGTGTGCCGCATTGTGAGACAGGAGATACCGGTCGAGACCGACGAGGGCCAGGATATGCGCCACCCGCGGCGAGGCATTGGAGACGGTGAAGCTGTGGCCCGCCTGGCAGGCGCTGGCGTAGAGCGTAACCAGGGCTGTAATGCCGGCCGCGTCGATGCGCTCGACGGAGGCGAGATCGAGGGAGACGGATTGACGCTCCACCAGCGGCAGGACGCGGTCCAGCAGGCGCAGATCGTGGCCCCTCACCAGTTCGGTGGGTTGGGTCGATTCATCTGCCGCGATCACCAGGGCGGGGGTCGGTTCACACATCGCGATCGTCATAAGAACTCCTTGGGGAGGGCTGTCTTCGTCCTGAGGCCGCCCACTGTTTGATGCGGCCCCCGGCGCGTTGGAACTTGCATTCGGACGGCCAAAGCCGCACGAAGGGAATATGCTGCAAACACAAGGGATAGCGGCGTTCCGGCATCCCATATAGTGGGCCGAGGTGTTCAGTTTCGATCCCGGCGTCCGCAAACGGACACTCAATTCCTGAATACGCAAAAGGGAGTGCTGCCGGTTCCATGCCCAATTCTTCGTCCAGTCCCGCAGACGGTTTGAGCCCCGAATCCGGCTTGACTCGGGAACAGATACGCGCCCTGGCGCGGGAGACGGGGTTTGCCGAGGCTGGGCTGGTGGCGCTTCCCCATGCAGACGAGGCACGGGATGCGGGCCGGTTTGAGGAGTGGGTGCGCAAGGGCCGCGCGGGGACCATGCGCTACCTGCAGCGGGCCGAACCGGGACAGAGTGGGGAAGATGGACGGCTGGTGCGCTCGCGGGTGAGCGTTCCGTTTCCGTGGGCGCGTTCCGCGATCGTTTGTTTTGCCAACTACAACAGCGCGCAGCCGCGCTCGACGGAGCGGGCCGAGGAGGGCGCGGGGTGGATTGCGCGCTACGCGTGGAGCGGGCGCGTGGATGCGGGCGGAGCGCGACGAGCCAGCGATTACCACAAAGTGCTGAAGAAGCGACTGAGGGCGCTGGAAACGCGGCTGCGGGAGCGGTTTGGCGGGTTTGAGGCGCGGGGTTGCGTGGACACCGGGCCGGTGGTGGAGCGCGCCCTGGCTGCGGCGGCCGGGCTGGGCTGGACGGGAAAAAACACCTGCCTGATCCACCCGAAGCTGGGGTCGTTTGGGTTCCTGGCGGTGCTGGTGACATCGCTGGAGGTGCAGGCGGAAGAGGCGGCGCTGACGGTTCCGGACCGCTGCGGGAGCTGCAGGCGGTGCCTGGAGGCCTGCCCCACCGGCGCGCTGATTGCGCCTTACCAGATGGATGCGAGGCGGTGCATCTCCTACCTGACGATCGAGCACCGGGGGGGGATTGCGGAGGGGTTGATGGAGGGGATGGGAAGGCAGGTGTTCGGGTGCGATATCTGCCAGGATGTTTGCCCGTGGAATTCGCCGCGGCGAGCGCCGGTGAGCGCGGACCCGGAGTTGGAGGCGCGCGTGGAGCTGGTGAATCCGGCGCTGGAGTGGCTGGCCGGGCTCGATGGGGCAGAGTTCGAGGCGCTGTTCAACGGCTCGCCGGTGCGGAGGGCGGGGTTCAACGGGCTGCGGCGGAATGTGGCCATCGCTATGGGGAACAGCGGGCTGGGGCGGTTTGCGCCGTTGCTGGAGAAGTGGGCCGAGGCTGCGGACGAGGGGGTGCGGGCGGCGGCGCGTTGGGCGCTCAAGAAGCTGCAGGCACGAGGGGACTCGCCGCATCCGTTATGAGTCGGGGTGTGAGTCCGGGGAGCTTCGATCCAGTTCAACGAGGGATAATTCTGCGCGGTGAGGCGTTCCCTCGGGGGCGATAGCCCAATCATGTTGTGGGCCGCTTGCGGCGCGGCTAAACAGGCTGCGGGAAAAGGGCGAATTGCGAGCGAATCTTCCGGAAAGCATGCCTCAAGGGCTAAAGCCCGCGTTGATTCTGCTGGCGTTATGCGGGATTAAAGTCCCGGCCTGCCGCCCGAACGGATTTTTCCGCAGCCTGCAAAGCCGCGCCCTTTCAAAACAACCTTGTTCGCTGCTGGGGTGCGACGGCTGAAGCCGGGCCCTTTCAAAACAGCCGGAGAGACTATCCTTGAAGAAACAGACATTCGGCAGGGGCGCGGTTTTTGTGCTTCAAGATGCACAGCAACCGTGCAGATTCACGCGCATCAGCAAAGGAGCAACACGTGGTTCAGGATTCAGATTCCGGTACGAACGGCGAAGCGGCGATGCGGGTTGCAGGCGTCCAGAACGATGTGGAGCCGGCTTCCCATTCGAAATGGTACCGCTGGCGGAGGGACGGCAAGGCGCTGGTGGCCTATCTGTTGGATAGCGAGGTGCATACGTTTGCCTTCAGCGTGGCGGCCAACGCGATTCTGTCCTTCATTCCGTTCATCGTGCTGCTTTATACGCTGTCGCGGTCGGTATTCCACTCGACGATGATGGTGAGCGTAGTGGGCGACATGGTGCGCTATTTTCTTCCGTCGAACCAGGAGTTTGTGGCGGCCAGCCTGGCTGCAGTGGCGCCGCGGCATGGGGTGCAGGCGCTTTCGCTGGTGATGATTCTGGTCTCCTGCACGGGGATTTTTCTGCCCCTGGAGGTGGCGCTGAACCAGGCCTGGGGCGTGACCAGGAGCCGCAACTACCTGTTCAACCAGGTGGTGGCGTTCGGGCTGGCGGGACTTATGGTTGCGCTGGCGCTGGTGAGCATCCTGCTGAATGCGGGCGAGCAGGAACTGCTGACTTTCCTGTTCTTTCATCACATCGATAACTACGTCTTCAAAGGGATCAGTTACATGTGGCTGGCTTTTTCAACCGGGGTGGCGTCGATCCTGTTCTTCTTCTCGATTTACTGGCTGTTACCCAATCGGAAGGTGCCGTGGCGGCCGGTTCTGCGCACTGCGATTGTGACGGGAATCGTGTGGCTGGTGGCTAAGATGATCTTTGTGCAGGTGCTGCCGCACCTGGACCTGGAGGCCCTGTATGGCCGGTTTTATGTGTCGGTGGGGCTGCTGTTCTGGGCGTATGTTTCGGGGTTGATTCTGTTTGCGGGGGCACAGTTCAGCGTGGCGCGGCTGGGGGATAGGAAGAGCCAGGAACGTATATCGAGTTAGATGCAGTCGAACTCAAAGTATCAAGGCCCGGGTTTGGAAACACGACGCCCAGCCGGTTGAGGTTTGTGGTCTCCCACCCTTTCCGCAAAGAACGCGGAAGGGATGGGGCACCCAGCTTTTGTGGCACGAAAGGGTCGGAAAAGCAGGTCCCTCGACTGCGCAGGCCGCAAGGTGCGCTGCCTGCTTGGCTCAGGATGACAGCGTTTTGGGTGAATTCAGGAGGGGCACTCAGGGCAGTTTGAAGGCTTTGACCGCGATGGCGTTGGGGGCGCGGCCGGTGGAGAGCATGGTGAAGAGGGAGCGGGAGGCGGTGCGGACCACGGCGATGTCGGAGGAGCGGGTATCGACGACGAAGAGCAGGAGGCCGGAGGAGGAAAACGCCAGGGCGGAGGGACCGTCGCCGACGCGGATTGAGCCGCCTTGGGAGACCGGAAGCCGCTTGCCTTCGTCAATGGCGTAGATGGTGACAAACTGGGAGTGGAAGTTGGCGACGTAGAGCAGGGAATTGTCGCTGGAAACCAGGCCGCGGACGGGATGGTCGCCCATCAAATAGGCGCCGCCGACGTCATCGGTGGAGGTGACGACCTCGGAGATGGAGCCGCTGAGGGAGTTGGAGACGAACAGTTCGCCGCCGTCGGGCTTGAGGGCGAGGTGGACCGGGGCGCGGCCTACGTCGAGGAAGGACTCGAGACGGTCGGGCTCGCCAGGGTGGACTTTCGGGTTGGCGAGGGCGATGACCATGATCTGGTGGCCGGCGGCGCAGGCTACGAAGGCCTTGGAGGAGTCGGGCAGGATGAGGATGTCGCTCGGGCCGGGGCAGCTCGCGAAGACCTGGCGGACGTTGTGGCCGGCGGGATCGATGATGCTGACGGAGTTGGCGCGGCGGTTGGCGACGACCAGGGTCTTGCCGTCGGGAGCGATGCGGACCGCGACGG
The DNA here is from genome assembly GCA_049509995.1 of Occallatibacter sp. Classification (GTDB taxonomy): domain Bacteria; phylum Acidobacteriota; class Terriglobia; order Terriglobales; family Acidobacteriaceae; genus Telmatobacter. Next base: position 13,150 of record JBEKZJ010000125.1, read on the forward strand.
GCTCTTCGCCGGCTCCAATCTGGGCGATCTCGCGGCGGGCCTTGAGATCAAGGACGGAGATGGAGTTGGAGCCGGAGTTGGCCACGTAGGCCAGCGTGCCTTCGGCATTGAGGTCGATGGAGACCGGCCGGCGGCGGACGGGGATGGTAGCCGCCACGGTGTTGTTTTCGGCGTTGATGACGGAAATGGAGCCTTCCGCGTTTTCGGCACCGGAATTGACGACGTAGACTTCGTTGCGGGTGGGGCTGGCAGTGACGGCGACGGGATTCCGGCCTACGGGCAACTCGCGGTCCAGGCGGACATTGACGACGTCGAGAACGGTGACCGTGCCGCTGTCTCCGTTGGTTACGTAGGCGTATTCGCGATAGTTGGGCGGGTATTGGGGGAAGTCGCGCGAGCGGCAGGCGGAGAGGGTGAGCGCTAGGAGGGTGAAGGCGACTGGCTTGGCGTGCCGCAGGTTCATGGGCTTAGCCGGCGGCGGCGGTGACGTGGATTCCGCGGGGAAGATGGCGGCCAACCACGGGGGCGATTTGCTGGAGTTCGTCCATCAAGCGGACAAACTGGTCGGGATAGATGGACTGGGGACCGTCGGAGAGCGCTTTGTCGGGCTGGTTGTGGACTTCGACCAGGATGCCGTCGGCGCCGGCTGCGACCGCGGCGCGGGCCATGGGCAGCACGCTGTCGCGCTTGCCGGTTCCGTGGCTGGGGTCGACCAGGATGGGCAGATGGCTGAGGCGCTGGACGGCGGGAACGACGCTGAGGTCGAGGGTGTAGCGGGTATGGTCGGCAAAGGTGCGGACGCCGCGCTCGCAGAGGATGACCTCGTAGTTGCCCTCGCTCATGATGTACTCGGCGGACATGAGGAACTCTTCGAGGGTCGCCGACAGGCCGCGCTTGAGCAGGACAGGCTTGCGGAAGCGGCCCGTGCGCTTGAGCAGGGAGAAGTTCTGCATGTTGCGGGCGCCGATCTGGATGATGTCGGCCCATTCGGCGACCAGTTCGAGCGATTCGTTGTCAAGGGCCTCGGTTACGATGCGCAGGCCGTAGCGTTCGCGGATCTCGGCCATGATGCGGAGGGCCTCAAGGCCCAGGCCCTGGAATGTGTAGGGCGACGTGCGGGGCTTAAAGGCGCCGCCGCGGAAGAATTGTGCGCCGGCCGCGGCGACCTGTTCGGCGATGGCGAAGGCCTGATCGCGATTTTCGATGGAGCAGGGTCCGGCGATAATGGCGAGGTCGCGGCCGCCGATGGTGGCGTCGGTTCCGGCGAAGCGGATGATGGTGTCTTCTTCCTTGACGTCCCGGCTGGCCAGCTTGTAGGCCTTGGAGACGCGGATGACCTCGGCGACTCCGGAGAGTTCTTCGAGGTTGCCGCGATCGACCTCACCCTTGTTGCCGGTGATGCCGATGGCGGTGCGCTGGGCTCCGGGAAGCGGGTGGGCGCGGAAACCCAACTGCTCAATGTACTCGCAGACCGCCTGGATTTGCTCCGGCGTGGCCTGCGCTTTCATGACAACCAACATGGATGACCCCTCAAGCCACCAGTCTATCGTCTGGCAAGGCGAAGGGCAATTCTTTCAA
>JBEKZJ010000126.1:0-14718 GCA_049509995.1 Occallatibacter sp.
ATTTCATTCTGGTCGGCAGTCACCGAACAGCCGATCCCGAGTCGAAAGCTACTGCCAAGACCACCACCAAGTCGGTAAATCAGGTCCATCTCGCCCCCGGATCGCATTTTGGCGAGGAACAGGTGCAAGAAGCTCGGCGTGTCTCACGTGCACGTCCATCAACTGAGACACTCATTTGCCACGCGGAACGTCAACGCCGGCATGTCGGCCGCGGTCCTTCAAGAGTTGATGGGACATTCCAACCTGTCCACGACCCAGCGGTACTTCCGTATTCAGCCTGACCGGCTCTCTCGGGAATACTTCGCCGTCTGGGAATTCATCCGCCAGTCCTCGCCCGTGTAGAAAAACGTTCGGCCTGAAGCTGGCCGGACCTTTGGTACATTCACATCCACCCGTAACCTTCAGATAGCGCAAAAACACGCTATGGAGTACTTATGACAAACAAGAATCATATTCACCGCAAACCAAGGGCGCATTCTTGGACGACCCTTTCGAACGACCAGCTCAGCCAGATTCTTCCGCTCTCTGCAAAAGATCCGCTACTGCACGATGTCCATGATGTAGTGGCGATCGTCACAGGTACCGGCATTCGGACCGGGGAGCTCCGGGATCTGCGGTGGATCGACGTCGACTTGCCCAAAAGCAAGATCACAATCCGCAATGCGAAAACTTCCTGCGTGCGCACTGTGCCCCTTGGAGAGGACACGCTTCGGGTCCTCGAAGCGCGGCGCCAGCGCCAGCCAGATTCCGGGTGCGTACTCGGTCCGTCGGCCCGTGCACTACTCCACCGGGTGTCGCGCAAGATGGCCACCCTTTCCAAGTGTATTGGCATTGGGAGTATTTCAATGCAGATGCTGCGCCGGACATTCGGCGTACGCCTCCTCAACTCAGGCGCGAACATCTGGTCCGTCATGGACATGATGGGGTTGTCTAGGCCTCGTTCAATAACTCACTAACTACTTTCTTCAGGCCGAACCTTTGGTACTGACTGAAGAGAGCGTACGGTCAAATCAATGCAACCTGCGTCAAGGAGGGAAATACCACTGGGCAGCATGCGGCGTTCACATCGCCAAGCATGCTGCCGCCAACCGAAGGTCCAGATAAACCTGCTCCATCCTCTGCGGAGTCTTGATAGATATGCTCCGCCTGTCATCAATGAACTGAAACGTATTAGCCACGGCTTTTTCAGGAGATTTCATGAGTATCTTGCAAGTACCGAGCAGCACTTCAGTTTCACCCACTAGCATTCGGGTTTCGCCGCGCCACCTCGGCCAGATGCGTAGGGCAGACTTTTGCCCCCGCTGTTTCTGGTATTCAGTCGCTCTCGGGTTTCGTCATCCCTTTGACATGCCCATGGCCGGCCTCATGTACAACATGGATAACTTCGAGAAGCGCCTGGTTGACGCACACTTCCAGGCCAATGGCTTTGCCCCCAAGTGGATCAAGAGCCTGGGCTGCGCCGAACCTGTCAGCTTCCCCGCGAAGATGACCCAGGAGTACCCGGACCTCGGGTTGACTCTGGTCGGCATGCCTGACGCGGTCTTCGCCAAGGAAGACGGGACTCTTTGCCTCGTTGATTACAAGACGGCCAAGTACAAGGGGGCGGATGACCCCTTCGGGCCTGGCTATTTTGCCCAGCTCTGGGGGTACGCACAGCTGCTGGCGCACAATCAGATCGGAACCGTCAGCAGTGCTGCTCTGGTTTACTTCGAGAACACCCTGGCCGATTATCGCGAGAAGCCCCTCGATCTCTTGACCAGCGATGGCTTGCGTGTGCCTTTCAAGGTGAAGATCCATCCCGTTGAGATCGACCTTGCGGCGCTCGATGAGTTGTTGAAGACTTTCCGCACGTATGTGGACATGCCTGAGCCTCCTGATGGTGGCGAGAAGTGCAAGACGTGTCAGCGTCTCGAACGGCTCTTCGCCATCGAGGAGCACCTCCGCCGCAACGGCCGTGCCACCAAGACGCTCCAGGACCGTCAGGGATTCTTGCGCTCTGAGTTATCGAGGTTTGATCTGGAGCGCCGCAAGGCCCTGACGATCGAGTCCTTGGGCTGGGAATTCGAGTTTGAGGATGCTCTTTCGCATGGCGCGGACTTTATTCCCGCCGGCTGGGATATCTGATCCTGACTGTCCTCCAGCTTGAACCAACAGGCAACCATCGATGGGAGCAGCCAAGCGAATGCAGGCTGCTCCCGCCATCCACGTCCATGCTTTGCGGCATACGTTTGCGACGAATCTGGCCAACGCCAACATGGATGCGCTCGTCCTTCAGTCGCTTATGGGCCACGCGTACTTCCCCACGACTGCAAGGTACTTCAGGCTCGCTGAGGACACGAAGGCGAGGCAGTACTACTCCGCGATGGAATTCATCAGGGGACCGAAAGCATAAGCTCTTAAACTTATGCTCCCGATACCAAACGAGCAGTAACCCTCAGCGACACGATCAAAAACCTTGGGCGAACCATGATCCCGATGAAGTCACAACCCGAACAGTGGCCGCAATGGCTGGACCTAAAGGCTGTCCAGCGTTACGCCCTGGTATCCGATCGAACTATACGTGAATGGCTTCATCTGCCCATCAACCGTCTAGCCGCCTCGCAGGTCGCAGGGGGCAAGATTCTCGTCAACCGTGCCGTGCTTGACCGGTGGCTTGAGGCTCATCCATATCAGCCAATCAACACGCTCGACGTAGATCGAATCGCCGACGAGATCATCCTTCAATTTGGAAAGGCAGCATAATGGGTGTAACTGTACGGAAGAAAGATGGTCAGTGGTATGTCTTCATCAACCACAATGGCCAGCGGAAAGCGAAGTGCATCGGTGAGAACCGTGCCGCTGCGGTCCATGTGAAGCGGGTCTTGGAGGCCAAGCTCGCACTGGGTGATCTTGGAGTCTTCGGCGAAGCAGATCCGAAATCACCGGCCTTTGGCGACTATGCGGATCGATGGCTGAAGGACCACGCAAGGTTGGTTTGCAAGACATCCACGATTGACGGGTACGAAAGCGTCCTGCGGCAGCACCTCCGGCCTCGGTTCGCTTCCAAGCCTCTAAACGAAATCAAACGCAGCGACATCAAGAGCCTGATCAACGATCTGATTGCCAAGGAATTGACGCGCAGTTCGGTTCGAAACGCGCTCAGTATTCTGCGCGGCATTTTCAATCATGCAATCGAAGACGGCCTGTTTGAATCGAACCCCGCGGCAAATCTTGGCCGGTTCACCAGAACCGCCAAGACCTCAGAGGTCGAAGGAGTCGCGTTGACTCCTGAGGAAGTCGAGAAGCTCTTGAGCACCGCGAAGCGCGTCAGCCCAGAATACTATCCGATCTTCCTCCTGGCAGTCAGGGCCGGTCTGCGACGTGGGGAGCTTGTTGCGCTGCAATGGGGTGACTTGGAGTTCGGCAAGAATGAGAAGGATGAAAACCGCTTCATCCTCGTTCAGCACAATTATGTGCGCCGGGAACACACGACCACCAAGAGCAAGCGCAGCAGACGTGTAGATATGTCGCGCCAGCTACGCAGCGTCCTCATCAAAATACGTGATACGCGCATGACAGCGGCGATGACGGAGGGGAAGGCGGACATTTCCAAGGAACTGGTATTCTCATCGCCCGACGGGAAGATTCTCGATCCCGACAACTTTTACCATCGGCACTTTGTTCCGGTGCTTCTGAAGTCCGGGATCAGGAAGATCCGGCTGCATGATCTGAGGCACACGTTCGGTTCACTGTTGATTCAGAGGGGCGCATCTTTGGCATATGTCCGTGACCAGCTTGGCCACGCTTCCATACAGATCACTGTGGATGTGTATGGCCATCTAGTCGCCGGAGCCGATATTGCGTGGGTCGATCGACTGGATCCAAAGCAGAATCGGCAACCAAACTCAACCCCCGCGCAACCAGACGAAAACGGCCGGGCTGAGAATGCTGTTTAAGTTGTTGATTTGATTGGTTGCGGGGGCTGGATTTGAACCAGCGACCTTTGGGTTATGAGCCCAACGAGCTACCGGGCTGCTCCACCCCGCAGTTCTAGTGTACCAATATCCGCCGCGCCGGGTCAACGCCCCGTTCCCCCGCCCATTCCCCCTTCGCTGCGGCCCTCGTCTACCCGCGCGAATCCCGATCCGGTACACTCGTGGGAAACCTGGTTTCGCCAGCGAGGACCCCCGCGAATGTCCCAGCTTTATGTTGTCGTTCTGGCCGTCATTGTCGTTGTGCTCCTGTCGGTTGCCATCTACCGCACCTCCCAGGTCAAGACCAAGGCCGACTATCTGGTGGCGGGCCGGTCGCTTCCTGCCGTAGTCCTGGTGCTCACACTGCTCACCTCCTGGATCGGCGCCGGCTCGCTCTTTGCCGGCGCCGAGAATGCCTACAGGAACGGATTTGCCGCGCTGTGGCAGCCGGCCGGAGGCTGGCTCGGCTTGCTGCTCATTTACTTCATCGCTCCCCGCGCCCGCAAATTTGCGCAGTTCACCCTTCCCGACCTGCTCGAGGCCCGTTATAACCAGACGGCGCGGGTGCTGGGCACCATCGCCATCCTTTTCGCCTATGTCGGCATCACCAGCTACCAGTTCAAGGGAGGCGGCAACGTGTTGCACCTCATCTTCCCAGACACCGTTACGCCGAAATTGGGCGCCTACCTCATCGCCGCGTTCGTCATTGTCACCACGGCCCTGGCCGGCATGTCTTCCGTAGCCTACATGGACGTGGCCATCGGCTCGCTGGTCACCGTCATCTGCATCGTCGCCACGCCTTATCTCTTCCTGAAGGCCGGCGGCTGGGCCGGTCTGCACGCCGCGCTGCCCGCCTCGCACTTTCAGGTACTGGGCAACCTCACCCTGGTCCGCGCGCTCGAGTTCCTGGTCCCCACCCTGCTGCTCATGCTCGGCAATCAGGTCATGTACCAGAAGTTCTTCTCCGCGAAATCCGAAAATGCCGCGCGCGTTTCGGTCATCGGCTGGATTCTGGGCACTTTGTTGCTGGAGACGCTGATTGTGGCCATCGCCGTCTTTGGCTCGGCGCTCTATCCCACCGGAGAGGTAGCCAGACAGCCCTACGAGATTATCCCTTACACGGCGCGCCACGGGCTGCCCGCATTCATGGGCGCCGTACTGCTGGGCGCGGTCTTCGCCAAGGTCATTTCCACGGCCTCGAACTACCTGTTTTCCCCGGCCTCCAACCTCATCGAGGACGTTTTCGTCCGCTACATCGCCCCCGGAGCCTCGAACAAGCGGGTCCTCATCATCTCCCGCCTGGCCGTCGTCCTGCTCGGCTGCTGGGCGCTCTACCAGGCCATCTACGCCCAGAGTATTCTTGAGAAGATGCTCTATGCCTACACCATCTACTCTGCCGCCATCACCCCGGTCGTTCTGGCGGCCTTTTACTCCAGGCGCGTCACCGCCTGGGGCGCGGTGGCCGCCATCGGCGCCGGCACCCTGGTCACCCTGGTCTGGAACATTCCCGCCGTCAAGACGCTCTTCCCACCCATTCTCGCCGCGCGCGACGCTATCTTTCCCGCGCTGGCTGCCGCCGTGCTCGCCATGGTGGTGGTCAGCTTGTTCACGCGCGCGCCGAAGCCGGAACAGTTGGCGCAGTTTTCCGATTGAAAGTCTTCCGCCGCTTCGCCGGCGCTCTCAATTCCTGCGTCGCCCGTTGACCTTCAGCCGTTAGCTCGGTGCCGGGTACCCCATCCTCTCGACTTCCTTTTGGCGAAACAATGGGAAACCCATACACTCAATCAGCCGTTGGCACGCTGCGCCACCAGCATTGAATCCAGAATCTGATCCGAGACTTCCTTGACAGCCGCCGGGCTGTGCGCCAGAAACAGCGTGTTGGTCTTGTCGCTCTCGCCGATGGACTTCAGGGTGTCAAAATACTGCGTGACCATCACCAGTTGCATGACCTCCCTGGCGGATGCTCCTTCCACTACCTTCTGGAACTGTTCGATGGAGGCCTGCAGCCCCTCGATGATCGCCTTCCTTTGATTGGCGATGCCCTGTCCCTGCAGAGCCTTGCTCTCCGCCTCGGCCTCGGCCTTCTTCACCACCAGGATCTTCTCCGCCTCGCCCCTGGCGTTGGCGGCCACCTGTTCGCGCTGGGCGGCATTGATATCGTTCATAGCCGACTTCACCTTGGCATCGGGAACGATATCGGTCACCAGCACATTCACGATCTCGTAGCCGAAGGTTGCCATGTCCGCATCCAGCTCCTGCTTGACCGCCGCCGCGATCGAGGATTGCGAGGCAAACACCTCGTCCAGCGTCATTCCCGGCACGTGACCCAGAATCACCTGCTCGACATAGGACTTGATCTGCGCCACCGGATCGGACAGCTTGTAAAACGCGTCATAGACCTTCTCCGGACGAACCCGGTTCTGCACCGAAATCGGAATGGTGACGAAGACGTTGTCTTTGGTCTTGGTCTCCATGGTTAGAGTGATCTGATTCACGCGCAGACTCACCACGCCCGCCACGGAATCGAAGTACGGAACCTTCCAGTTCAGCCCGGCCTCGGCCACCCGCAGAAACTTGCCGAAGCGCGTGATCACGGCCACTTGAGCCGTGCTCACCGTGAAAAAGCTTCCCAGAACCAGGGAGAGAGCGATGATCGCGACGATCGCCAACAGAACCATGAAAAGTATGTCCATTTGAGTCCTCCGCTGCTCCGTTCTGAAACAACGCCCGATTATATAGGACCGCGAAGTCAGACGAAACAGGGCCGGCGTGGCAGCGCACTGGCGGTCCATTCAACAGGTAAGTTCTTCGCCAGAAAAAGTTTCCCCGGCGATTGCAAACGGTCTTACACTAGCGGTGTAAATTCCCGTGACGCCATGCCCGTCGCCCAACTCACCCTCGAAATCCGCATCGAGCACGCCCAGTCCCTCAAGGACCGTCGCCAGGTCGTGCGCTCGCTCAAAGACCAGCTGAAGCAGAGCTTCAACATCTCCGTGGCCGAGATGGATGAGGCCGTGGTGTGGCAATCGGCCACCATCGGCGTGGTGGCCATCTCCCGCTCCCGCGACTACCTGCACGGACTCATTGAGGAGGTCGAACGCGCCGCCCGCCGTATGCTCAACGAACTCGGCGCCGAGCTAGCCGACTCTTTCTGGGAGTATATCGAGAGCTGATGGGAGCGTGGCCACCGCAGGCAGCGGCTTCCGAAAGAAATACCGCGCAATCCCACAGTCTTGGCAACCGCGCCTTTCTCGCTTTCGGCCGGTATCAATGCGCTACCGCCGCGTACTTGCCCGACTTCACCCACAGAAACTCGCCTCCATCGGAGAGCTTGGAGGGGTTCTTCACCACATCAAGCAACACCGTCTGCGGCGCGAAGCATTGCCGGTAGATCAGCGTCGAGCTCGATCCGGCATTGCCAAAAGCCGTCTCCAGGTAAAACTGCGCGGGAACGTCGTCGATGCGCAGGACTCCGTTGAGCATCTGCGAAGTTACTTCGTGCAAGCCACCTCCGGAGAACGTCGCGTTCCCATCCGGGCTCATGCCGATGATGTAACTCGGCGTGGGCTCGGTTGCCACGTCCAGGTCCACCGCCACCTGGAATCCACTGCTGATCGACTCCATGCTGCCGGCCTTCACTACCCGGAATACGATCGTGCAGGAGTTCTTCGAGCCGGGTCCGTAAATGGCCTTCACAAATTCCTGCGGGTTCCCGCCCGTCAACGCGGCTATTTGCTCCGCCTCGGTGGGAGGCGGCAGAGCAGCGGCTTCCGCGGCGCAGTTGGCCGGGATCGCGAACACCGAAGCCGGCGGCGGCGCAAAGCTCACCTCCTTGACCTCAAGAATGACTCTTCGCGCCGCGCCCGCCTCACTCACCTGCGCTTTCAGAACCAGCCCGGTCTTCGCATCCACCCATGCCCGCATCGTTGCGTTCGGACTGGAAGCTTCCACCACCTTGGCCGTGAACCCGTGGATCGTCTCCGTTCCCACCTGCCAGGTGCTCTGGCCGGCCAGCGCGTCCACGCTCCCGAAGGGATTGCCCCAATCGCCGGAGAAGGTCCCTGTGGAGCAGCCCGCGGAGCTGTCCGGCCAGAACCAGGAGAGGTTCCTGTGCGTCTCCAGGTCAAAGAGGCCGCGCGTGTGTGCCGCCTTCGGGTCCGTCGCATTGGCGGCGCTGACTGCGTCCAACAGCACCTTCGATCCCAGCCGGTAGGTCTTCACGATCTGGCCCGTGCCTGGGCCGAAAGGCGAACTGCTTACCGTGACGGTGTAAGCCGTCGGCGCCACCGGCGTCTGGGCCCTCAGCCCCAACCCGCAACCCGCCGGCAAAGCCAGGCTGATCCCGCAAACAGCAACTCCACGCACCAACATCGTTTCATCCCTCCACGCCCCGCGTTTCAACCCGGAAAACCGAAGCAATCACTATACCAGCGAAGGATCGTGGAAAGACCATCGAAATCTGCGCCAGATCAGCTCTCCCGCGAGTATCCGGAGTATCTGGACCGGCAGTTCCTCCGAACGCCGCTTCGTGTGGCCGCAGCAAGACCCGGTTCGCTGATTACGCGCCGGGAGCAAGGCCGCGCGCGGTCCAATCGATCCGCCAGACCTGACCCGCCGGCTCACCTCTGCTATCCTTAACCGTTTACCTGTATCAGAAGGAGGGGCCATGCCGGAGAACCGAGCGCGCAAGCATCATCAGGACCGGGTGGCGGAGACGCTGCGGCTGGAGATCGGAGCCATGATCGAGGGTGAACTTGTGGATCCGCGCATACACTTTTGCTACGTGACCGAGGTCTCGCTCAACCCCGGCGGAAAATCGGCGCGGGTTTACGTGGCCGTCGACAGCGCGGTCAAAGACATCGCCGCGGCCGAAGAAGATACCATCGCCGGCCTGGAGGCCGCCAAGGGCTTCATTCGCTTTGAGTTGAAGGAGCGGATGGGGGTGCGCCACGTGCCGGAACTGAGCTTCCTCCCCGACCGCTCGGGCCGCTTCCAGGCGCGTATCGTCGAGCTCATGGACAGGTCGCGCAAGCGGCAAAAAGTCTACGCGGAGCAAAAGATGCCAGTGGAGCTGGATGCCCCGACGGAGTAGCCGCTCATGAATCCCATTCCCCTCAGTCCGGCCGTCCCTATGCCCGAAAGTGGTCCATTCCACCGGGAACGCGCTTGAGAGCCCTTGAGATTTCGGGCGAATCTGTTAGCCTTGACCCTGTCGAGACCGAGCACCATCCCCGCGTTGCTTTTTGGGCGCGGACCGGCTCCCGGTCAGGTCAGCTCCCCCCAGGCGCTCTGACCGAAGCCGGAATTGCTATTCTGTGCGGAACGCGCTGAGACCGCCCGCTTTGGAAATGATGGAACTGGAGAAGCGCTGCAAGTGGAGACTGCACTGGAATCATCTGCTCCGGACTCACCCGAAACCCGGCGCCATCGGCTCCCCAAATGGGCCATCGGCTACCTGGAACCTTTTCTGGTGCCGCCTGATCCGGACTCGCCCGGCAAACTGCGCTGGCGGCTGCCTCCCTCGGCGGGCGTCTGCGAGGCAGCCGTTTTTCTCCTTTTCACCGTCTTCTTTCTTGCCTATGGCCTCACTCCCCTCCTGGGCGGAGATGGCTTGGGACTGGTGGGCGCCGACGAGCCCCGCTATGCCCAGATCGCCCACGAGATGCTGGGCCGGTTCGACGCGGCGCACACCCTCGGCGATAAGCTAAGCGCCTGTGTAACCCCCTATCTCTATGGCCATCCGTGGCTGGAAAAGCCGGCCCTCTATTACTGGCGCGCCATGTTCCTCTTTCAGGACTTCGGTGTCCACGACTGGAGCGCCCGCCTGCCTTCCACCACCTTCGCCTTCATCATGGTCGGGCTCATCTACCTGCACATGCGGCGCTTCCGGCCCGGCGGCCACCTGGATGCCGCCCTGATCACCGTTGCCTGCGCCGGCATCATCGGCTTTGCCCGCGGCGCCTCCACGGATATGCAAATGGCAGCGCCTCTGGCCATCGGGCTCCTCGGCTGGTATGCCTGGTACGAGACCCATTCCAAGTTCTGGCTCTACGACATTTACTTCTTCACCGGCCTCGCCACGCTGGCAAAGGGACCCGTTGCACCCTTTCTGGCCATCGTCATCATCGCCGCCTTTGCCTTCCTGCGCCGCGAGTGGTCCATCCTGCGCCGCTCCTTCTGGTGGCCGGGCGTGGTGCTCTACCTGGCTATGGTCCTGCCCTGGTTCATCGCCGTCCAGCTTCAGAATCCCACCTTCTTCCGCGAGTTCTTTCTCGAACACAACCTGGAGCGCTTTGCCACTGACCGCTACCAGCACGTCCAGCCCTTCTGGTACTACTTTGCGGTCGTCCTGCTGGCCATGATGCCCTGGACGGTGATCGCCGTCCGCGCCCTGGCCGACGGCATCCTGACCTCGGTGGCCGAATGGCGCCTGCGCCGCGCCAGCCTATGCAAGCCCGCCCCTAACCGCCCCGGCGATGCCTTTCCTGAGTTTCTCGTCCTCTGGGCGCTCATCCCCATCGTCCTTTTCTCCTTCTCGCAGTCCAAATTGCCCGGCTACATCCTGCCCTCCATCCCCCCCATCGCCATCCTCACCGGAGACTACCTTTTCCGCCGCCGTCAGCCGGGCCTCAACCGCTGGGTCCTCGTGGGTCACGCGGCACTTTGCGGCGTAATGACCATGTTCGCACTATTGCTGCCCTGGTTCGTGGCCCACGGCAACGCGATGCCCCCCCCTCACGCGCTCGCCATCGCGGCGTTGGCCGCCTCCGGGGCCGGGCTGCTCATTCTCGTCGTGGTCAAAGGCTACGGCGTGGCCAGGCTCAGACTGGTCACCACCGGCGTGCTGGTGGTGCTGGTCCTCTTTCTCTATGGTGTGGGCCCCTTCTTCGGCATTCCGGCCGTCGGCGCCACCAAGCGCGTCATTCACCTCCTGGACCGCTCTTACTCCGCGCGCCCCCTTGCCGATCAGCTCGCTGCCGACGCCCCCGCCGGCCAGACCGTCGCCGTCTTTCGCGTCCGCCGCGACATCGAGTATGGCCTCTCCTTCTATCGCAATCGCGAAGTCGTCAATTACGAGGAGGACGGTGTCCCCGACACCCAGCATTTGCTGGTGGTGCGGGTCACCGGCCGCAACGGCATCGCCCTCAACACTCCGGCCATGCTCGATGAGTACCTCGAGGGCCGCCAGGTTGAACAGCTCTTCACCTGGCCGGAGCAGGGACTCGTGGTCTATCTTGTCGGCAGCCGATAAGCTGATAAGCTGAATTTCAAGTTGCACTTGGCCGCAACTCGTAGCAAAGTGACCGGAAGGGAGAACCCAGCACGCGTGTATTCTGGAGCTTCGCCAGACCCCTTGCCGGCTCCGCTTCCGCGCAGGGCTGGCTGCTTCCAGTGGGAGAAGCATGGCAACCGGTGTTTCCATTGAGATCCTCGACCTGCGGCACTTCGCGGCGCCGGTGCTCCGCCATGTGCTCGATGCCGAGGGCGAACTGTGGAAACAGCGCCTGCACTGGGACTATCGAACCTCGTCCAAACTGCTGATGCAGTATCTTGACAGCCACATGCTTCCCGGCTACGCGGCCCTCGAGGCAGGTCAGGTCACCGGCTATGCCTTCTGCGTCTACGAGGAGACCAAGGCCGTCATCGGCGACGTCTTTGCCCTGTCCAGTCCTTCCGCCGGCTCTCTTGCCGCTCCCGGCTCCGGGCCGGCTCCAGCCCCCCTTCAGACCCCACCGTCAGCCCACCAGATCGAGCAGACCCTCCTCAAGCATCTCTTTGAAACGCTGCTGAACTCGCCGCATGTGGACCGCATCGAATCGCAACTGCTGCTGCACCCTTCAGGCGTCCACGCCGGCGTCTTTCGCGAGGCTGGTTTCCAAGTTTTCCGGCGCCTCTTCATGGTGCAGCTTCTTGACGGTCGCTGGAGCCCGCCCCCCGTGGATCTACCCCGCGGCCTCGAACTCCGCGCCTGGCGCGACGATGACCTCTCCTCCGCCGGCCGCCTCATCTCCGAGGCCTATCGCGATCATCCCGACAGCATCATCAACGACCAGTACCGCTCCGTCCAGGGCTCCCAGCGCTTTCTGCACAACATCGTCCGCTACTCCGGCTGCGGCACGTTCTCCGCGCAGGTCTCGCACGTGGTGGTAAACCGCCAAACCCGCGAACTCGTAGCCCTGATACTGGGCTCCCGCGTCAGCCCGCAGAGCGGCCACATCACCCAGGTCTGCGTCCGCCCCGACTACCGCCTCCGCGGCCTAGCCCGCATGCTCCTCTCCGTAGCCGCCTTCCACTTCATGCGCCAGGGCGCCACCGAGATATCCCTCACCGTCACCGAATCCAACACCCAGGCCATCAATCTCTACCTGGCCGAGGGCTACACCTGCACGCACAGCTTCGACGCCGCCGTCTGGCAGCGCGAAAACATCGCTTGAAACATATATCGAGGCCCGGCAAAGCTGCCCTGGCTCCTGCAAAGCTGCTCCGGAAGTGTGAAAAGTCCTTACGCTACTTTCATTTCTTGATCTTGATATAGGCCAGGAAGCTCTTTGGAATCTCCCGGCAGGCACAGTGCTTTTGATGTTCTTTGTGCCATTGGATCCTTTGTTCCAACGTCGCCTTCGCCGGCATCTTGTTCTCAGCGTGCCAAAGCTTGTTCATAGCGCCACTCCATCCAGCATGAGACCCATCCGCGACGCCTTTTGACAGTCGCCGGTTTATCCCATAAGCAGGAAACCGCAAAACGCAGCCGGTTACCTATCGCGCGATCAGGAACATCAGCCAGCTCAGCACAATCGCCGAGCCGACAAACAGCACAAAGCAGTAGATCCCGTAGTGAATCATCCGCCGCGGCGTCTCGCGCTGGGTGATGCCGAAAACCACCGACGCAAACAACGCGAACAGCACCACCGCCGCAAAGTGAGAGGGCAGGAACACTAGGTTTTCCTCCCCGTGCGAAGATTGTGCGCGTCCACGGCGGCAATCACGTTCAGCAGGCCGGCCACCACAATGAACCGCGTCCCATAGTCGGCCGTCGTCACGGTCACCTGGTCGGCGCCCCATCCCGCCGCCCGGCTCACCACATAGAGCAGCCCATTGCCCAGGTCGCCGGCCAGTCCCAGAAGGTCCAGAATGTCGTGCGCGCCCGCGTAGAGCTTGCCCTGCATGGCGATACCAACAACGAACATGCCCAGAATCGACGCCGACAGCAGCGCCCCGCGCCCCCATTTGCGCAGCAGAAAATGCCCCGCTCCGGGAACCAGCCAGCCGGCGATCAGGGGGAGATAGACAAACCCTTGCTGTGAATCCTGTCCCGCGGCGTTCTTGTTCGCAACTGTTGCCATTCCTTTTTGACTATATCGCACGAGGGCAGGGGTCAGAGATCAGAGATCAGAGATCAGATGATTAGAGATCAGAGGTCAGAGATCGGGGGCCAGGGGCCGGTGATCAGTGATGTGGGAGTCGAGGGCGAAGGGAGCGCCGCATCGGTTGAGATCCGTGTGGTGCCGGGGATGCACTGATTTTGCGGCGATGGGGCTCAGAGGCGCGTGGTTGGTGGCGAGGGCTCAAAACGCGCGAAGTGTTTGCGTAGAAATACACGGAATTTCGGCAGAATTGGACAAGAGAGCAAATTTCAAGGGCATCCTGGCTTGCGACGGCTCATAAGTTGTCGATTTCCAGTTGAGCGCGCAGCGGTAAATGCGGACTTTTTTTGTGCCTCGTTGCGTCCTTGTGGACGATAGTAACGCATTTATTGTGTTAGTCTTACGCGACATTCTTAGTAGATGTGCGGGCAAAAACGACGATTTTTGCCAGTTTGCCGCCTGGAGGGCGAAATGCAGGGATATGAACGGGACAAGCTGCGGAAGGAGCTGGACGAGGCGTTGCTGCCGTTCCGGCTGGTGCGGAAACGGTGGGGCGACGGGACGGGGTGGGGCGGGACGGGGTGGCTCAAGAGCATCCGGCAGGCGGTGGGGGTTCCGGTGGACGAGGTGGCGCGGCGGCTGGGGTGTGCCGTTGGGAGGTTCACCGGCTGGAGGAGTCGGAGAAGAACTCCCGGATCATGCTGGCGACGCTAAGCCGGGCGGCGAAGGGATTGGGATGCGAGCCGGTGTACGCGCTGATACCGAAGGAGGGTGCGCTGGAGGACCTGGCGGCCGAGGAGCGGGCGGTAAGCAAGAGGGCGCTCGAGAACAAGCGCGCGGAACGGGAGGCAAAGAAGAAGCCGTGGCTGGAAGCGATCGGATGGCGAGAGAAGCTTCTGGGCTCGATGCGCACTTTGCTACGGCAGGAGGGGTTCCGGGTGCGGCCGCGGAAGACGGAGCGAGGCGTAGCGAAACAGCAGGCGGAGTTCGCGCAGACGGTGAAGCTGGCGGGCATGGCGAGGGTGATGGGGCCGCTGATGAGCGAGATGGCGAAAGACAGGGAATAGGGAAAAGGGAGTAGTGAGTAGGGAGTAGTGAGTAGGGAGTAGCGAGTAGGGAGTAAGGAGTAGGGAGTAGGGAGTAGGAAATAGAACAATGGGATCGAGGCGGGCGGTGGTTCGTGCTTTCCCACCCTTGCGCCAAAAGGCGGTGCAAGGATGGGGCACCCGGCGGACCAGTAGTCGGCGGAGCGGGGGTGCTCGGTGAATGGGAGGGCGATTTAGATTCTTGCCGTTTCATTCGTAAACAGGAATACTTCAACAACTTCAAGCGGCTTGGAGCAATTGAATGATGCTTTGCAGGGAGTGATCGGCTTTGTGGTATGCGGTTTCGAGCTTGCT
>JBEKZJ010000127.1:0-14640 GCA_049509995.1 Occallatibacter sp.
AGAAATCCTTTTTTATCCCTCAAATGGAGAGTCGTGAGGGTCGCATCCTCGGGGCCTCAGTGCGTCACCCGATACGGTTCTAAGGCCTGACTATCATCTTCCCAACGCCGTCGCGATATTGGCTGGCTATTGCGAAGGCCTCATCGATGCGTTCGATCTTCCTCGTGTGTGTAAGCAGCGGTCGAAACCACTCGGCGTGCGCGTGGAGTAGTTCCAGAGCCTCTTGCGTCTCGTGGTTCGATCGGCGCACGTTGAAGATGGTCAGCTCCTTGCGCCGCATTGCTGACCCATCCACCGATACCAAGGGTATTGAATGAATACCTGTGAGCGCGACGCGACCGGCACTGCGGGTTAGGCGAATAGCTTGACCGGTGGTATGTTCTCTGGCCGCACAGTCGATTGCACAGTCTACACCGCGCTGCCCCGTCTCGCTGAGGATTTCCTCAGCAGCTTCCCCGGGCTCGATCACGACGTCAGCGCCAATCCCCCGGGCCAACTCGCGGCGGTGCGCCAGGGGTTCCACGGCCCAGATTCGTCCTGCCTTGGCGGCTCGCAGTGCGGCGATAGTCAAAAGCCCGATTGGTCCCGCGCCGATGACCACTACCGTTTCGCCCGGGCGGATCGACGCCAGGCGGAGGGAATGCAGGGCAACCGCGAGAGGCTCGGCCAGAGTCGCTTCGTCGAACGACATCCCGGTGGGGATGGGACGAAAGTTGGCGACCGGCAAGTTGACCAGTTCACGGAAAAAACCGGGATGGCGAGGGTTGCTCAGAAAGCGAAGGTTCGCGCACACGTTGTGCAGCCCGCGCAAACAGAACTCGCAGTGATAGCAATAAAGCGCGGGCTCAAGCGCCCCGCGGTCGTCCGCAGCGAGTCCAGTGACACCGGCGCCTGTCTTCACGATCCTTCCTGCGGGCTCGTGCCCGAGCACCATCGGGTAGACATTGGGAGTGCTGCCGACCGCGCCCTCGGAGTAGGCATGCAGATCGGACCCGCAGACGCCCACAGCCTCGATCCGGACCTGCACTTCGCCCGGTCCGGGATCTTCAATCGGCATGTCAGTAAGCCGGAATGTCAGGGGAGCGATGAGTTCAGCAGCTCGCATCGAATGCTCTTCCTCAGAAACGATACCTTATTAGCACCTCGAAGCAAGTCGGCGGTGCACCGAGTGATTGGCGCGCCGCCGACTGGCGTTTCTTCAGATGGCGCTGGGCAATTGGGGTTCGGCTTCCAGGCCTGGCCTTGCTGTGTAGTTGGGACAGCTGGAATCACTGTCGTCCAGCCGGTATTCCATGCATTCTCAATGAACTTTCCTGTAATACCGGTTGGGTGCACCGGGTGTGGGAAGGTTGTCGCTGACCTGAGTCCCCCTGGAATGCGTCCTGGTCAATGCAGTGGTTAGGGTAATGCCGGAGCCAGAGACCTGTGCACTGGCGCCGTGCGCGTGACTGAGCGGTGCGGCGACAGTGATTGTGGCGCCGCCCCACCAGTTGATGGACGCGACCACCGCCGTTTCGGAGACTGTGCCACTGTCAATGGTGATGGTCTGGCCTTCGCTGAAGCCGATCACATCTGCCACGGGGATCACGGTCGCGCCAGCAATCGTAGCGACAGCCTGCGTGGTGGCGCCTGCCGTGCCAACTGTTGCGATCACCGCTGTCTCCAAGTTTGCTCCCGTATCGATCATGATCGTCCGGCCCGCGCCAAAGCCTTCCACGCTGGCGACCTTGATATTGGTTGCGCCGGCGGCTGATGTAGTTCGCAGGGTGGTTGCGGCCTGCTCAAGGAAATCGGTGCAGTTGCTGTCGGTGTCCGCGCCGTCAGGGAAGCGGCCCGCGCTGGAATTGCTGGCGCCGGCCGCGGCTTCCGGCCCAAAGCCCTCGGCCGAGCCGGGCACTGCCACGCGGCAGCCGCTCTGGTCCAATCCGGAGGCGGCCTGGTAGCCCTTGGCCGCCCATGGATCGACGAGGCCGCCGTAGTTGAGGCTGTCGACAACCAGTCCCGAGGCATCCCGCAGCACCAGGCTGCCCTCCTTGACGGAGATGGTATGCCCGAAGAGGGGAGCGCTGGTGGTCAGTTCGGGACCGCCGAACCACAGGTCGGGCGCCGGCGTTCCCTGGTATCCCGCGGTGGTGACCGTGGCGTCGCGCACGACGGCGTTGATTGCGTGGCTGCTGGCGAGTGGGCTGGAGAGCGTGATGCCGGTGCCGAGCGCCTGAACCGGTTCGTTGCTCGAGTGGTCAAAGGAGGTCGGTGGCGCAAAGCTGATCCCCGTTCCCCGATCGCTGAAGGGAAGGTTGGCCGCATGATTGAACTTGAGCGGGGCAGCCAGGTCGAGCCCCGTGCCGGGAGATACCACCCACTCGTCGCCGATGTGGGCCTTGGCGAGGGCCGGCGTAAAGTCGATGCCGGCGCCGTTCGGGCCATTGCTGCCCACAGCGGTAACGGTCATGACCTCCTTGCTCGCGGGGGTACCGACCGTGATCTTGTCTCCAACAGCGAAGCCGTCCGCTCTGCGAACTTTGATATGGGTCGCGCCGGCATTCGCATCGGCCGAGAGGTTCGTCTGGCTGGCTTGCGTGCCGACATGCGTAACCGTTACGGTCTCGATCCCATGGCCAACACTGTCGATGTCCAGCCTGATCTTGTCACCGGACGAGATGTCGGAGACGGATGTCACCTTGATGTTGGCCGCTCCGGCCAGCGCGTCCGCCGCCAGGTAGGCCTGCGTGCCCGGCTTACCGACCGCGGTGACCGTGGCCACTTCGTACTGCTCCACTGAGTTCGCCACGGCGGGGTAGGTGGCGCCATGGCCGAGGGCGATCTTCTGGCCGGCCGCGAAGCCTTTGACGCTCGCCACGGGCACGTTGGTCGAGCCGGCGGGAATCGTGATCACCGGCCCCTCGGGGAGAGGTTGCCACAGGGTCGTATAGTTGCTGGCCGCCGTTCCCAGGCTTGCGATCTTGCGCGTTTCGGTGGCGGAGCCGGTGTCGATGCCGATGGTATCGCCTACCGACATGCCGGTCGTATTCCTGACGTGGATCGTAGTGTCGCCGGCGCGCGCCGGGACCGCGAGCCCGGAGTTGGCGAGGCCGAGCAGGTAGAAACCATGAGGCGCGAGTTTGGTCGCGGCTGGAATCTTCACTGAAGAGAAGATGGCCTGCTGGGCCGGGCGCCCGGTCAGGGTCCAGTTGGAGATGTCGACGCTCTCAGAGCCTGCGTTGTACAGCTCAATGAAGGAATCAGTCCCATTGGCAGCGCCGGAGCTGATGCGGAATTCGTTGATCCGGATTGGGCTTGCGTTGCGCACCTTCTCGGCGGCTGTCTCGGATAGCTTGCTGCCGTTGGCCGCGTTCGTCCACGAGACGCTGCCCACCAGATCGCCATTGAAAACTGCTGGTCCCGAGGTGATGTTGAACGTCGCGCTCACGCTTGCGCCCGGCGCCACCGGCTCCGCGAAGGTCTTCGACGTCTGGTTTGTGCCCGCAACGACTGAGGTCCATTGCTGGCCGGGCACGGCGAGGCTCAGCTTGACGCCTACGGCGGGCGCACCCGTGGTATTCGTGAAGGTCACCGTGGTCTGCTGCGAGGAGCCCGGGGTGAAGGTCTGGAGGCCAGGCGGAGTGGCGGTTGCCGAGGCCGGGGCTAGGCTAATCCGAGGCAAGTCGTACCTGGCAGCGGCGACGTTGGCTTGCACCAGTTGGTCAGTGGCGTCGGTCGGGAAGGTTCCTGCGGCCGTCATCGCGCCTTCATAGAAGGTGCCCTGCGAGCTGTTGCTGTTGTCGCCGCCGTTGCCCAGCAGGATGGCTCCCTGCTTGCGCATCGGGTCATATGTGGCATTGACGCGCTTGCCGTCGAACATGACCGAGAGTGGACCTCTCTGCGCATCGCCGCCCATTGAGGTCCAGTGGTGCGGCTCGCCCTTGGCCATCGCGGTTACGAAACGCCAGGGGATGCTCGGCAGGTTGCAGACTTTGGAACCGTCCGGGTTGACGCAGCCCACCAGGTTGTTCTCCTGGTCGGTCATGATCCACGGGCCGCTGGAGGTCGAGTGGAACCAAAAGGGCGCGTTGCCAAAGTAGGCGGTCTCCATGGTGCCGTTGTCGTCGTCGCGGCTGTCGATCTCGGCGTTGCCGTAGTCGAAGCAGCAGCCGGAATTGTAGTGCTTGCCGTTAATGACCCAGTACTGTCCCTCGGCCTGGTCGTCCACGGCTGTGCCACTGGCGTCGTCATGGCGCAGGCCCATGCCCGGCTCAATGAAAACGCCGTAGGCCTTGTGGCCCATGATCGTAATCGGCGCCATGTCGGCGACCGGAATGTTGTTGAATCCTCCCAGGGCCGAGCCGTTGAATCCGCCGCGGGGCGCCTGGGTCAGGTCGTTGAGCTTGGGAGACTGGTCGAAGACGGTGGTGATCCAGCAGTACGTGTTGACGCAGAAGGCATCCTGCGCGGCCGCGTCGGCATATCCACCCGCATCCGGAGCCGGCGCCGCGACGGGCTGGACGACGCCGATATCCAGGGTCTTGCCGTCGGACTGGCGCAGGACCTGGTAGAGCGGACCATTGTAGGAGGCGTACAACGCGCGCGTAGTGCTGTGGGCCGCGACGCAGGGAGTGCCGGCGCCGGCGTAGATGTCACAGGGGCCTTGTGGCCTGGGCGGAGCCGCACCGGGCCCCGCTGTAGCCTGTTGCGCCACCGCCAACGTGCCGCCCATCAGAGTGAGAGCCAGTGCGAGTATCCGTGCAAGATCGATTCTGGTTTTCATAGGTATCCTGTCTGCCTTGCCGGGACCTTCTGGCTTCCAGTGGGGATGAGTTCCTCTGTCTGCCTCAGGCTGTCCGATTTCTTCGAATCTTCTGTCGGGGATACGTATACCACACCATCCCAAACACGCTCCACCCCATCCAAAATATGCCCGGATAGAGAACGTATGCCTTTCGGTTTGCAGTCGGATGTAGTGGATATACAGAAACATGCGTCCCGCCCCAACTCACCACTTCGCGCCGGTGCTCTGACTAAGAGACCTCCAGATGACCGCACACGGAGCTTCCTCTGACTTCTGCCATGTCTCGTGACGTCACATATGTTTCCAAGCGGAAGCGGCAAGTCGGCTCAGATCAAGCTTTTGGCGGAATAGGGGATGTCCCTGCCATTCCGGGCGAGTGGTCGCCTATCCGGACAGAGCACCGAGGACGCAGCGCAGCCGGCAGGCGGCCGTCATGCAGGTCGCTTTGGCAGATTTCGGTCCGAATATCCAGAGCCGCTGGCCAACTTAGGGCCTCGGCTCGATTCCGATTCGATCATTGACCGCTGACCGAATCCGCTGCTTACAGCCCAGATATCGCTCGGTCGTTTGAACCGAAACGTGCCCCAGCAAGAACTGGATATGTTCCAACTCACCCCCAGAAGCCTGACACAATTTCGCGCAGGTGCGCCTGTCATGCCGCGCTTGGCATGATCGTCGCTATGCCGCGTAAAAAATCATGCCGAGTCGGATTGCAACGCCTGGTGAATAGCGTATTTTCCCCTGCATCGACTCGACATAATTCGGTCATCCTCATTCAAGAGGTGACCTTTGCATCGTTTCTTTGATAAACCGGAGACCGTCAAGAGGCTCCGTCGTGGGCCGCTCGGCGATCACCTGGAACAATACGCTGACTGGCTTGTGCAGCAAGGCTTTTGCCGGGCTACAGCCCGGTTGCACTTGCTTCAGCTTGTGGACTTCAGCCGCTGGCTGGAGAAGCGGCGTCTCACGTTGATCGATGTAGTACACGCGATGCATCCGGCCGGACTCTTGGTTTAGTATCCAGATCTCACTTTGCCCGGACAAAGTGGCCGGGTACGCACGACCGGGAAAACTCCTTCAATGCGCGGTACCGGACGCAACGCACTGGAGGACCTGACCGACCGGCACGAGCCAGCATTGCTGGAACGGGCACCGGCCGCGTGACCACTAAAAATAAATCTCTACGGCCATGCTCAAAACGCCCGCCGCGTTGGTATTACCTTACATGCGCGTCTTGCACACCAACCCGCTTGCTGACGTCCCCATGAACACCTCCATAAAGCAACATCACAGCATCGCGCAGCTCGCCAAGCTCTGGGGGTATTCAGAAACCACGGTCCGTTCATGGTTCAAAGACGTGCCCTGCCTTGCGATCCGACACCCAGAGAAGATGCACACTCGGGGCTATAAATCCATTCGAGTCCCTCAGAGTGTCGCCGACCGTGTTTACGCCTTGCATACGTCCTGAACCCCACACCTGGACACAAAAAGACCCACCTTGGAAGTCAGCCGGGTGGGTCTCCTTGTGTCCGGGGGACTACATGGCGCCGAATGTAGCGCTTTGCAGTTGCATTGCCGCAACTTTCGACGCGTCCAACTGTTTCCGGCGACGCTCAACAAAGGGGTTGTAGTGCTTCCGCATGGTTTAAGGTGAGTCATGTGTGAGCCACCTGCTGACCTCCTCCATTGTCCGCCCAGCGAGAAGCATCTCCACGGCAAACGTATCCCACAGCATATGCAAATGGAACCGCATAGGTTGGCCATCCTCGTCCCGAAACGACAGGAACCCGTCGTTGCACGCCTGGATCCGCGCTTCCCACAAGTTGACCAGGGACTTGTACTTGGCTTTTCCCCCCAGAAGAAGTAGTCAGGGTGAACGTGTTTGCGCGGCTGGAGCTCTGCCAGTGCCGCAATGACTTGATCGGGGACCCTCTCATCGAATCTCGCTTTGGTTTTGTGGGTGATCAAGGATAGCCGGTCGCCTCAGAGGGCGGAACGCGCCAGCATCAAGGCGTCGCCGATACGGAGCCTGGTCCAGCGCATAGTGACGAACAGCGACCGCAGTTGCTTCCCGTACTGACGGCTGCCGGAGTTAGCGGCGTCGTACTTAGGTAGCCTCGCGAGAAGTTTCTCGAACTGTTGGGGAGTGAGCGGCATCGTCTCCTCTGATTTGACCTTTGTGGGTCGCAGGGAGGCTGAGGGGTCGCGATCTACCCTTTCGGTGTCGTACGCCCACCCAAAGAACTCCTGCAGCCGGCCTTGAAAGATCGCTTGGGTGCGAGCACCCATGCGATGGTCTTTTTGTGGAGCACCCTTCGACCACTTTGACTTCCATTGGCCCAACGAGGATCTCGTTGCGTCGTCCATATACTGCTAGCCATGTTCCGCCGCCCAATCCTTCACTTTGCGGATAAACGTCCGTAGTACACTGGTAGAGCCGGAGGAGTGGGCCTGATGCGTCTCATTGTCCCAGTCGCTAAGGGCCTGATGTATTTCTGCTCGTGCAGCAAGTTTCGCGGCCTCTGCGGCTCGCTTAGCGGCTTCCTGATCTTCAATCTCCTGCAGTCTCCGCTGGTGGATTGGGTCACGCTTGGCGAGTTCGGCGGTGGCGAGCGCTTCGGCCTTCTTCCACGTCCGGGTCCGGGCAGACATGAAACGGCCCCGGCCACCTTTGTAGTAGAGGTGTTTCCTGCAATTAGACTGTCTCCATAACCGATCGTCCTTGTGGTCACAGGTGGGTATGCCGGGTGAACACGCTGATCGTAGTTGTGGTGGGACTTGCCGGTGTGTTCATGCAGTCGCTGTATGCCTTTAGCAGATTCTTGGCAATGCGCACAATGTTTGGAATAAACCGTGTGTTTTCAACAAAAGGAGAAATCAGCTTGATCCGTATGTCCATTCGAGTCGCCAGCCTAGCCGCGCTGGTTGCGTTTTCGTTGCCCGTCCTGGAGGCGGCCGCTCAGCAGAGTGTGCCTCCCGCGCCCGCGCAAGAGCCTTCAGCGCCAGCGCCTGCCGGAGCGCCCGTGTTTCCCAAACCGGACCCGGCAAACTTTACTGCCGCATCGCCCACGAAGGAGACCGTCAATGCCTTCCTGCAGATGAGTTGGGGCTATGACGAGCGCCGCGTCTGGCAGGTACAGGCCATCTTGAAGACTCAGGTGGAAGGCATCAGCAAAGTCGTCATTTATGTGGGAGACAAGACCGGCACGCAGAAGCCTACGGCGCTGCAGTTCTTTTTTCTTCCCGATGGCAAGCACATCATCGCCGGGGACGAGATTCTTCCGTTTGGGGAGCACCCGTACGCGGAGTATCGGGCACAGTTGCAGCAGCGCGCCGATGGCCCCTACCGGGGCTCGGCCTCGAAGGATCTGGAGATAGTCGAGTTTGCCGACTTCCAGTGCCCGCACTGCAAGGACGCGCAGGCGAATATGGACAAGCTGGCGGTGGATTTCCCCAAGGCGCGCATCGTGTTTCAGAACTATCCATTGCCTCAGCATCCTGCCGCGGCCAACGCGGCCGCCTATGGCATCTGCGTCACCAAGCAGGGGGGCAGCAACGCCTTTTTCACGTTTGCCGCGGCCGTTTTTGACGGACAGGACGGATTGGCCAGCGCGGATGGCGCCACGCTGACCTTGAACAGTGCAGTCACCAAGGCGGGACTGGACCCGGCGAAGATTGCAGCCTGCGCGGCGACCCCCGCGGCCAGTGCTCAGGTGGAGGCTGCGGTGAAGCTGGCCAAGGATCTGAACATCAACCAGACTCCAACGCTGGTCGTGAATGGCCGCCAGCTACCTCTAGGCGGCGTTCCCTACGAGACCATCAAGCAGATCGTCCAGTTCCAGGCCAAGCTGGACGGCGTGGCGCAGTAAGGCCGTTCGAACCGAAGGCCGGCGAGGAAGACTGAACCTCCAAATGCGGCGCGATCCTCCAACGTGGGATCGCACCGCATTTGGGGTTTCAGCTTTACAGGCCAGCAATCGTTCGAGGGGCGCGGGAGCTAGCGCGCAGTGGTACCTTTCTCTATCCGCAACATCGGCGAGTGGCCCGCGGCCTGGGTTCCGCGAACGACGTGGGGCGTCATCACGATCAGCAGAGTGGAGTAACTTTTCTGTTTGTCGTTTCCCGTGACGTTGTTCAGGCCGGGAATCTCGCTGAATCCGGGCACGCCGCTGATGGCCCGGCTCTCCTGCTTGTCGAGTTCGCTTACCACTACGACTCCCTCGCCCTGCCTGAGCGTGACCACGCCGGAATAGGCGCGATTGTTGAGAATGGGATTGCCATTGATGGATGATCCGGCGAGGGCATCGATTTTCATGTCGATGGTGAGGGCAACGTCGTTGTTGCGCATGACCTTGGGGGTCGCCTTGAGGGTCAGGCCCAAATCCTGATACTCGACCTGGGGAACGTTGGGCACGCTGCCGCCCAATGACCCGAGGAGCGAGGACAGGCTGCCGGAACTTCCCGCGCCAGTGAGCCCAGGAATATTGGGGATTCTGCCCGACAGGCTGGAGAAGGAAGAGGTCTGGATGGGATAGCGTGTGCCCGAGCGCATGGTCGCGGCCTCGCCGTCGCCGAGGCGCAACTGCATCTCGTCCAGTTGGCGCGAGTCAGAGGAGTTGAGATTGAGGTTTGCCGTGGCGGCGCCGGGAGCCAGCGCGGATGCGGTCAGTCCGCCGCCAAACAGAGCGATGCCGTTGGAGAACAGGGAGCTGGATACCTGGCCGGAGGCGAGCAAAATGCCGAGAATCGCCAGGGTGTCTCCTGGAGCGGCCAGCCCCGAGGAGATGATCTGCTGCACCAGGCTCTGGTTGGCGTTGAGGATGGATTGTTCCTCGGCATAGACGTTGAAGGCGGAGAGCGTCTGCGGGGGATGGACTCCGGTATTGCGTTCGCTGGTGTGGGCGATCTGGATCAAGCGCACATCGAGCAGCACCTGGCTGCGGCCGTCCAGGAGCTCGCGGATGGTGGCGTTGAAGGCGTTCAGCGTACTTTCCGGGGCGCGGATGGTGATGGTACCCGCCGAAGGATCCACCGTGGCTTGCGGCAGGTCAAAGACGCTCTTGGCCAGGCTTCCCACATCGGTCATTTCGGTCGAGGTGAGGCCGGGCAGATAGATGGTTTCGAGGTCCAGGCGCAGGAACTGCCTCCGGTTCTCGGCGGTGTCGCGGGCTACCAGCACGCGGTGCGCGTCCAGGGGGACATAGAACGTGTTGGTCGCCAGGCTCACCACCCGCATGGCCTGCTGGAAGCTGGCGTCATCCACGTCCAGGCGGATCTGCGCAAGGCGGACGCTGTCGTCCATGGTGGCCTCGAGCCCGTAGGCCTTGAAGACCTGCTCGATTGCCTGACGCAGGTCGGTGTGGAGGTGAAAGCTATGCAGGCCGGCAGCAGGGGCAAGCGCCACGGATTCGCCGGCGGTGCTTGCAGACTGCTCGTAGAGGGGACTTGACTGTCCGCGCAGAGCGTCATCACCGAGTTCATGCAGATGCTCGGTAACCTGGATGTTTCTGGGGTCGAGGGCGAGAGCCTGCTCGAGGGCAGCGCGCTCGGCCGATGCATCGGAGCGGAGCCGGTCCCTGGCCGCGGCCTGAATCAGCGCCGTTACCGCGTGACTGCGGGCCACATCGGCGGCCAGCGAGTAG
The DNA here is from genome assembly GCA_049509995.1 of Occallatibacter sp. Classification (GTDB taxonomy): domain Bacteria; phylum Acidobacteriota; class Terriglobia; order Terriglobales; family Acidobacteriaceae; genus Telmatobacter. Next base: position 10,429 of record JBEKZJ010000127.1, read on the forward strand.
TCGGCATTGGAGGGATCCAGCATGGCCGCCTGCTGAAACCTGCGCATGGCCTCTTCAAACTGCTCCTTTTCGAAGAGCTTGCTTGCTTCAAGGAACAGCTTGACCGCACGGCGGCGGTCGCCGCCGCTTGGCGGCCTGGCCGGTTTTGCGCCTTTGTCCGGCGGGACGGGCGGCGGGGCGGTTTGGCCGGCTGGCGCGTTGGGAGCAGGCAAGGACTGCGCGGACGTGGGCTGGCTGGGCGGAAGGGGGTTTGCCGCCTGGGGCTGGCCTGCGGCGGGGAAGATGGCCAGCAGGAGCCCGGCGGTGAAGAAGTTCGTCCCTCGATGCGACGAGGGGTTTCTGGCAGCGAAGGTTTGCGAAGAGGGCGATTTCACGGCGCAGTCCGGGTGAGAGCCAGCAGATCGGCCAGCGAAGTGGCGCAGACTTCCGGCTGATGCCGGAGCAGCTCATCGAAGCTGTATTTGCCTGTGGCTACGGCGATCACGGAGAGGAAATTGGCGCGCGCGGCCTCGATGTCGCGTGGGGTGTCGCCGACCACGCAGACGCGAGCCTCGGCGCCGGCCAGTTCTCTGCCCTTGCGGGCAGCCTGGGCGATCAGTTCCGCGCGGACGGGAAAGCGGTCGCTGAAGCCGCCAAAGCGGAACCACTCGCGCAGCCCGGCCTCCTCGATCTTGATCCAGCCGATGGTTTCCAGGTTGCCGGTGGCCACGCCCAACAGCGCGCCCTTGCGCGTCAGGTGGCGCAGCGCGTCTTCCACGCCGGGCATCAGCAACAGTCTCATCTCGCTCCGCTGCTCAGCGACCGCCTGGCGCATGGCCTCAAGAATTGCTCCCAGTTGCGGCTCCAGGATCTCGGCGGGAATCCCTGCCTGGCGGCATGCTTCGCCCAGGATGGCTGTATCCGTGCTGCCGTGGACCGGGATGCCTTCCAGCGTGACCTCGAATCCCGTAACCCGCCGAATGCTGGGGACGAAGGAATCCATGTGAATGCGGCCGGTGTCGCGCAGCAGCGTACCGTCGATGTCGAACAGATAAGCGTCCTGCGCATCCCAGGCAAAGCCCGGCTCAATGGCGACGCGCGCTTCGTTGGTCGGTGAAGATGTCAGCATGTCCTCAGTAGAATTTTCAGCCTTGGCGGTAGACCGAGCGTGCCGCGCTAAGTACAGGACGCTCGCTGCGCGGCGGACGCTTGAGCGTGGCGCGCACCTCGGCCAGATTCAGTCCCAGTTCCGCCATGGTGCGGCTGAGCGTGTTGCGGTGCATGCCCAACTCTTCGGCCGCCTTACACTGGTTTCCCCGGTGAGCCACCAATACTTCGCGCAGAAACTGCTTCTTGAATTCGCCCACGGCATCTTCATAGCGAATGCCGCTGGAATGCATTTGCGTGACCAGGCTGTCCAGTTCTCGTCTCACGTCCACCTCTTGCAACTTCAATCGCTTGGCCTAATTCCGTGGGCTGCGCGCAGTCAAGATTACGACCTGCCCTGATGGGGATGCAACCAGGCGGGGGTCTCCTCTTCCAGCGTCTTGAGCCCGGCCTGCACGCGCTGCGCCAACTGTTCGGGGCTCATGTGCGTGTAGAGATGACAAACGCCGAAAAACTGCCGGGGCAGTTTAGCCTCCAGCAGCCAATGGGCTTGGGGATAGAAAGCTACCGTCACCAGAATGCACAACGCTACCAGCAGCACTCCCTGGAAGAAACCGAAGACCGCGCCGGCCAGCCGGTCCAGGCAGCCCAATCCCATCCGGTACATGGTCCTGGCCAAAGTGCTCCCGACAATGCCGGCCACGGCCATGACCAGGACCGCAATCAGCAGGAAGCCGATGATATCGGCTACGTATTCCTGGTGCACCATGGGTTGGAACAGCGCCGCAACGCGGGGATAGTTCCATGCTGCCAGCACCAGGCCCAGGATCAGTCCTCCCAGGGAGCAGGCGGAGCGAAAAAAGCCCTGCGACAGGCCTCCCAGCACCGAAAACGCTACCACGATCACGATGGTCCAATCTACCCACGTCATTTCGTACTCCGGCCGGGCTCAACAGTCCGGTTCTACAAACTGATATCCCGCCCGGTCAAGCGGCGGAATGCTTCAAGATACTTGGCCTGCGTGCGCTCCACGACTTCTTCCGGCAAGCCGGGCGCGGGCGCCTGCTTGTTCCAGTGAATGGCTTCAAGGTAATCGCGCACAAACTGCTTGTCGAAGGAGGGCTGCGCGCCACCCGGCTTCCACGCCGCACCTTCCCAGAAGCGCGAGGAGTCCGGCGTCAACACCTCATCGGCAAGGATAATCCCTTCGGCGGTTCTGCCGAACTCAAATTTTGTGTCGGCCAGGATCAACCCGCGGGACTCGGCGTGTTCCACGGCTCTCTGGTAAATGGCCAGCGTCAACCGGCGCAACTCCGCGGCATCGACCGCGCCCAACAGGGCCTCAGCAGCGGCAAAGGAGATGTTCTCGTCGTGGGCTCCGTCCTGGCTCTTGGTGGCGGGGGTAAAGACCGGCTCCGGGAGGCGCGAACCATCGAGGAGGCCGGCCGGGAGTGGAATGCCGCAAACGGTTCCACCCGCCTGGTACTCCTTCCAGCCCGAACCAGCCAGATAGCCGCGGGCGACGCACTCGATGGGGAACATGGTTGCGCGCTTGACGAGCATGGAGCGGCCTTGCAATTGGTCCGCATAGGGCTCGAGCGCGGCGGGGAACCGGGCGACGTCGGCCGTGATGAGGTGGTTGGGAACCAGACCGGCCAGCAATTCGAACCAGAAGAGCGAGATTTGCGTGAGGATTTTGCCCTTGCCCGGAATACCGGTGGCGAGCACGTGGTCGAATGCCGAAATGCGGTCAGTGGCCACCAGGAGCAACGCTCCGTCCACCGCATACAGATCGCGCACTTTGCCCCGGCCAAGCAGAGGCGTTGCGCCCAGATTCGTTGTCAGGAGAGCTGTCACGGGAAGGCCTTTCGTCGGAGGGAACTGAACCTCCGATTTTGCAGCGTGAGCCGCGCTTTGTCAATGTGCAGGCTGGCCACGCTGGTGTCCAATCTTGACCAGCAAGGGCATGGAGAGACGTGCTTAGATCAGTTCAGCAAAGGCAAGTGGAAAGATACCACACACCTGTGTGACGGCCGTCACGGACCGCACGTTCCGCATGGGAGAGACTCCTCTTGTCAACATGGTTCGGAGAGTTGGCAAGTTCACTCTCTTGGAGCCGGGCGACACGAGGCAGCAGTGGAAAGGGGAAGCCGCGGCTAGCTTCGTTTTGTGCAGGGATCACCAGTAGCCGCGCGCTACCGACCTCCAGCGCCGGCTACTGGTCCCCGTTTTTATCTTGTGAAACGCAAGCGCCTCCGAAGAGAAGAGATCCTTCGGGGGCGAATTTTTTGTCTGAAAACCGGCACTGAACCAACCAGAGTCTATGCGTTGAATCGGGGCGGAAAAACCCGACCGATGGAAGTCCGTGGTCTCCCACCCTTCGCTAGTGTGCTGTCCCTTGTTAATCTTTGCAACTCTGCACTCGGAAAGGCATCCCTCAGCGGCTAAAGCCGTATTCATTTCTGAGCCTTTACGGCACGACTAAAGTCGTGCCCTTTCAAGACTCTTCGTAAACTATTATGCGGGACGGGACACTAGAACAAGGCGAAGGATGGGAGACCGGCACTTTGTGTGAACACTAAGGGGTGGGCCACCTGCCCGATCCATCTGTGATCGGCTCTTCGGATTCTGATGACATTTCGATTAAAGCCCATAGATGGAGAGGTGGTTGCCGTCAGGGTCATCGAAGTTGGCGACCCTGGTGGCGGGCGTGACGCTTCGTGGTTCGTGCGTGAACTGGACTCCTTTGCCCAGCAGCGCTTGATAGGCGGCGGTTACGTCCTCAACAGAGAAGACGACCTCGCCGGCGCCGGCAACCTGGCCCCGGACTTTGGCCGCAGGCTCGCTGAGGCACAAGGTGACCGCGCCGGCGTCTAGAAACGCGAAACCGGGGATCTCACGCTGAACCTTCAGGCCCAACCTTTCGTGATAGAACTCGAGCGAGCGCGTCAGATCGTGAACCCCCAGCATAACAACGCTGACTTGAGTAAGCTTGTAATCCGATTGTTCCATCTTTGATTAGCCTCCCTGCAAACCGGCAACTGACAACGAACCCCCGACGACGGACCAGGGGCAACCGTCGGCTGCCGGATGCAGACTGTTTCTCCCCAGAAGGTCCGACTAGTT
>JBEKZJ010000128.1:0-14608 GCA_049509995.1 Occallatibacter sp.
GCCTGCCCCGCTCCACGCCCATCATGAACTCGTGCCGCTCCAACTCCGTCCGCTTCTCGTCGAATACACTCATACCTCAAGCGTACCCGAAGAAGCGAGGGGTGGTCTCTTAACGGTTGGCCGCGTGAAACCCGAACTTAGACGTCCAGCTTGCGCATGTAGTCGGCATCGAGGCGGAGGGCTTCGATGGGGTCGATGTCGAACTCTTCCTGCTCGATGAAGTAGTGCTTGAGCCCGGTGGAAGCGCGGAGAATGGGTCGATAATCCATTGCGCCGCGGCCCATCACCGTGGAGTGGAACTGGCCTGTAGCGCCGCGCACCATGTCCTTCACGTGCAGCAGCGGGAAGCGTTCCGGCGTTTTGCTCAAGTAGTCCACGGGGTTGCGCCCGGCGGCGAAAACCCAGCCGCAATCCATCTCGAAAACAACCAGCTTCGGGTTGGTGAGGCGCAGCAGCTCGTCGTAGAAAACCACTCCGCCCTCGTTGCCAAACTCCGGGCCGTGGTTGTGATAGCCGAAGGTCATGCCGGCGGCTTTCGCCTTTTCGCCGATGCGGTTGAGCTCGCCCGCCACCCAACGCCAGTCGTCCAGGGTAAGCGGCCCCTTCGCCTGCGGATCGCGCCGCACCGGCGAGGGGCAGATGATGTAGTCGAGGCCGAGGTTGTGGCCGTATTCGATCAGCTCGTCGAGGCGTGGCCGGAGATCGCTGAGCGGATGGTGTGTGCTGATGCAGCGCAGGCCGGCTTGGTCCATGGCGTGGCGAAACTCGGCCGCAGTGCGGTTGTAGTAGCCGGCGGCCTCGACCTCGGTATAGCCGGCAGCCCGCAGTTTGCGCAGAGTGCCGTCAAAGTCCTTGGGCAGCAATTCGCGGACGCTGTAGAGTTGCAGCCCGATGGGGAGGCGGAGCGGTGCGGCGGCCAGACGGCCTGCGTCGGCACAGGCAGCGGCCACAGCCGCACCCGAGGCTTTTAAAAAAGTCCTGCGCGAGGTAAAGCTCATTTGCGTTCTCCCTGGGAAGGGCTTGGCTCAGCCCTTGATGGTTTTTGTGGCCGCATCCCATGTGGCCACGGTGCGGTGAAAGTAAGAGTAGTTGGCCAGGTGGCATCCGATGGCGGCATTGTTGCCGAAAATCTCGTCTTCGACCACGTGCTGCCGGGTGTCGACGGCGCGGAAGAAGTTGGCGATGTGGTCGGCGGTGTCGTCATAGCCACGGGGCACGGTGTAGGTCTCCACTGCGCCTTCAACCATGGAGAGCGGCGGCGCCGGATGGGCCGCGCGCCACTCATCCATCCCCTGTTTCCGTTGCGCATCCGTCATGCCGTTCCAGCCATAACTTTCAAATCGCGGGGTCACGTCCTGGGGCGTGAAGGTGACGGAGTTTCCCGTGACCACCATCGTTCCCGTGGACCCAAAGAAACTGATCCGCTCGTCGCCGTCGTTGTTGTTTTGATTGCAGTGGAGGTGCACCTGGATGCCGCCATTGGCTGAAGGGTAGTCGTAGATCGTCTCCAGCAGGTCGGGAAAGTCGCGGCCGTCCTTGTAGTGGTAGAGACCGCCGCTGGAGTAGGCGCGGCTAGCCACGGTGTTGATGCCGGTGATGACCTGAATGCCGGAGAGGAGGTGGACGAAGAGGTCGCCCCCCAGGCCTGAGCCGTAGTCGCAAAAGAGGCGCCAGCGGAAGAACCGGACCGGGTCAAAGGGATGCGGGGGTGCATCCTGGATAAAGCGGTCCCAATCGACGGTTTGTGGGCTGGCGTCGGCGGGAATGGGATAGACCCAGGCGCCGCCGGGCGAGTTGCGGTTCCACTGGGCGTCGATCGAATGGACCTCGCCGAGCCGGCCGGAGGCATAGATCTCCCGCGCTTTGGCGTAAAGGATGGAGCTTACACGCTGGCTGCCGGCCTGGAAGATGCGCTTGCCGGCCCCGACCGCCTCCACCATGGCCAGGCCGTCGGCCACCTTGTGGGACATGGGCTTCTCGCAGTAGACGTCCTTGCCCTCCGCAACGGCGTCCAGGGTGACGCGGCGGTGCAGATGGTCGGACGTGGCCACAAGCACTGCGTCCACATCCTTGCTGTCGAGGAAGACACGGTAGTCGCGGGTGGTGGGGATATCCCCGCCCCACGCTTCTTTGGCGGCCTGGTGGCGCGTTTCGTAGAGGTCGGCGGCGCCGACGCAAATCCCCGTGGGCACTTGGCGCGCGGCCCTGAGCAGGTCGCAGCCGCGAATGCCGGTACCGACAATGGCAAAGCGAATCCTGCGGCTGGTAGCGGTTTGGGCGGCCAGCGCCGCCGGCTCGAGCAGTGTGGCTTTCACGGCCGCGCCCGCCGCAACAGCGCCCGCACCCAAACGCACAAAATCCCGCCTGCTCATCGAAAATCGATTCACTAGAGGCTCTCCTTTACGACCGCCATTCTCGCTCTCGGGGCTGCATCGTGTCCAGAAGCGACTTCGGGGGGCAACTGATTCAGAGGCAATTGGGCGCCGCGGGGCGCGCTTTTGGGGAGCTGAGACTCCGCTGCGCGCCCAATGATGTGGAGCGTACAGACACGCCCTGCGGTGAATCATGGGAGAATGGAACGGTATACCGTTATGACAAACGAGAGCCTTTCAGAATCATTGCCCACCGCCGAAAACACCCCTGAGCCAATCGCCGAGTCAATCGCCGAGGTCGCTCCCGAGGCCATCGATGAACCGGCGCCTCCGGCAGACCCAGAGGCCGTCGCCGCGCCTATCGCGGCTGATCCTGCGCCTGAGCCTGCCGCTGCGCCCGCGCCTAAACCTGCTGCTGTGCCGAAACCTGCACCTGTGCCTGCGCCGAGTCCGGAACCCGTCGCCGAGGAGCCCACCGAGTCCTTTGCCGACCTGCTTTCCGCATTCGAACGCACCCACTCGCACAAATCCGAGCCCGGTTCAAGACAGTTGGAGGGCACGGTCGTCTCCGTCTCCGCCGACCAGGTGTTTCTGGACATCGGCTACAAGGCAGAGGGCGTTCTGCCCCGCTCGGCCTTCGACAACAACGCCGATGGGGTGAAAGTGGGCGACAGTTTTCCGGTCTCTGTGACGGGACGGAATGAGGAGCATTACTACGAGCTGTCGCGGTTCAAGGTGGCGCAGCCGCGGGACTGGTCGGCTCTCGAAGCCGCCTTTGCCGAAAAGCTGGCGGTGGTGGGCACGGTGACGGGCGTGGTGAAGGGCGGCCTGAATGTGGATGTGGGCGTGCGCGCCTTCATGCCGGCCAGCCGCAGCGGAACCAAGGACGCGGCGGAGCTGGAGGCGCTGGTGGGAACGGAGATTACCTGCCGCATTACCAAGCTCGACGTGAGAGACGAAGACGTGGTGGTGGACCGGCGGGTGGTGCTGGAAGAGCAGGCGCGGGGGTTGCAGGCGGGCCGCTACGCCGCCATGAAGGAGGGCGACGTGGTGAGCGGCACGGTGCGTAGCTTGGTCCCGTACGGGGCATTCGTCGACCTGGGCGGCATGGACGGGCTGCTGCACGTGAGCGATATTTCGCACAGCCGGGTGAACAAGCCGGAAGACGTACTGGCGGTGGGCCAGGAACTGCAGGTCAGGATTCTCAAGATCGATCAGGAGACGAAGAAGATCTCGCTGGGGCTGAAGCAACTGCAGGCGGAGCCCTGGGACAACGCGGCAGGGCGCTTTCTGGCGGGACAGCGCATCGCCGGCACGGTTACGCGGTTGATGGACTTTGGAGCATTTGTCGAGATCGAGCCGGGGCTGGAGGGGCTGATTCATATTTCGGAGATGTCGTGGGGCAAAAAGGTTCGGCACCCGAGCGACATTCTGAAGCAAGGCGACCGGGTGGACGCCGTGATTCTCGGCATCAAGCCCGAGGAGCGGCGGATCTCTCTCGGCCTGAAGCACGCGTTGAGCGATCCGTGGCTCGAGGTGCAGCGGAAGTTCCCCGTGGGCTCGCAGATTGAAGGGCCGGTGACCAAGCTGATGAACTTCGGAGCGTTTGTGCAGTTGGCCGACGGGATCGAGGGGCTGCTGCACGTGAGCGAGATTTCGGCCGGGAAGCGCATCAATCATCCTCAGGATGTTTTGCGGGCTGGGCAGATCGTCAAGGCGCAAGTCCTCGCCATCGACCCCGAAAAGCGCCAGATCAAGCTGAGCATGAAGCAGCTTATCCCCACGGACATCGATGAATACATTGCCGAGCACAAGGCGGGGGATGTAGTTTCAGGCCGCGTGATGGAGCTGTCAGGGTCTCACGTGGTGGTGGAGCTGGGCGAAGGCATTCGCGCTGTCTGCCACGGCGCTGCTCCCCGCGCCGCTGGCGCAGCGGCTGTGGAGACGAAGAGCGAAGGCAAGGCGGATTTGTCGTCGCTGTCGTCGTTGTTGAGCGCGCGGTGGAAGGGCAATGCGCCGGCAGCGTCGGCCAAGCCGGAGCCGCTGAGCGAGGGGCAGATTCGCAGCTTCAAGATTGTGAAGCTCGGGGCCGAAGCCAAGAAGATCGATGTGGAGCTGGCCTAAGCGCTAACCTTCACACCACCCTATATTGCTCCGCCAATGCGCGGAATTCGCTTACTTGCGCCTCAATCCACGCTTCATCGCGGCCTAGCTCGGCGGCTAGCAGTTTGGCTACCGGGTCGGCCATGGCGATGGCTGCGCTGGCGTTGAGGAACAGGGCGCGGGTGTGGCGGGCGAGCACGTCTTCGACGGTGCGGGCCATCTCGGCGCGGGCGGCCCAGACTACTTCGGCGGCGATGTAGGGGAGCGCGGGATGGAGTTGCACGGCCAGGGCGGGATCCTCGGCAAGCGTGCGGATCGATTCCGCATCGGAGCCGTAGACGGCAAGACTGTCCTCTGGGCTGCCCTGCGCGGCGGTCTCCTCAAGATAGCCGTGAATGCGCAGGTTCTTTGTGATGCACTCGACCTCTGGGAGTTTGCCCAGGGTGATGGCGTGGTCCACGCAGTCCTCGGCCATGTGGCGGTAGGTGGTCCACTTGCCGCCGGTGATGGTGAGCAGGCCGGAGGTGTCCACGTGAATGACGTGGTCGCGCGAGAGGGCTGAGGTCTTGCCTTCGCCCTTGACCAGCGGGCGCAGGCCGACGTAGACGGCGAGCACGTCCGCGCGGCTGGGCGGGCGGACAAAGAAACGCGCTGCCGTCTCCAGGATGAATTCGATCTCCTCATCGAGCGGGCGGGGTTCGAGACTGGGCGCGTCGACGGGCGTGTCGGTGGTGCCGGCGACGGCGTGGCCGTGCCAGGGAATCACGAAGAGGATGCGGCCATCGCTGGTGCGGGGGACCATGAGCGCCGTTTCGCTCTTGAGGAACGAGTGGTCGAAGACCAGGTGAATGCCCTGACTGGTGACCACCAGCGGGTCCGCGGCGGGATCGGCCATCTGGCGGATTGAATCGGTAAAAACTCCGGTCGCGTTCACGACGATGCGTGCGGAAATGGCGAGTTCCTCGCCGGTTTCCTCATCGCGCGCCAGCACGCCGTTGACGTAGCCGTCGGCATCGCGCGGGAGGCCGGTGACGGGACAGTAATTCAGGAGCGTGGCGTCGTGATCGGCGGCCGTCATGGTGAGATGAATGAGCAGGCGCGCGTCGTCAAACTGGCCATCGTAGTAGACCACGCCGCCGCGCAGCTCTTCGGGCTCCAGTGCGGGCAGGCGTTCGAGGGTTTCTTCCTTCGAGAGCAGCTTGGATGCGCCAAAACCGTATTTGCCGGCCAGCATGTCATAGAGCTTGAGGCCGATGCCGTAAAACGGCGCCTCCCACCAGGAGTAGTTGGGGACAACGAAGGCCAGATCATGAACCAGGTGGGGCGCATTCCGGCGCATCAGGCCGCGCTCTTTGAGGGCCGACATGACCAGGGGGATGTTGCCCTGCTCCAGGTAGCGGACGCCGCCGTGGACCAGCTTGGTCGAGCGGCTGCTGGTGCCCTTGCCAAAGTCGTGGGCCTCCAGGAGGACCACACTGAGCCCGCGCGCGGCGGCATCCACAGCCACGCCTACACCGGTGGCCCCGCCACCGACGACTGCAATGTCCCACGGCTGTTGCCGCTCCCGGACGTTGCGCACCATCTCTTCTCTACGCATTATTCGCTCCAATGCAACTTCCAGCTTCCAGCGAGACGCTAGAGGCCAAGCACGCAGCTTGCAGACAGCTTCTTACGTGCTCCAGTTCTTTGCCCGTTCGACAGCCCGTTGCCATTGAGCGCGGCGCTGGGCACGAACGGCGGAATCCATTCGCGGTTCAAAGCGCGCGTCGTTCTGGCGCCTGGCGCGCAACTCCTCAGGGTTGGCCCAGAAGCCCGTCGCCAATCCTGCCAGATAGGCGGCGCCCAAAGCTGTGGTCTCCGTCACCTGAGGACGCACTACCGGGACGCCGAGCAGGTCGGCCTGGAACTGCATCAGCAGATTGTTGACCGCGGCGCCGCCGTCCACGCGGAGGGCTGCCAGAGGGGTGGTCTCGCTCTGTACGGCCTCCAGCACGTCGGCCACCTGGAAGGCGATGCTCTCCAGCGCAGCACGGGCAATGTGGGCGGGCGAGGTGTCGCGGCGAAGGCCGATGATGAGGCCGCCGGCGTGCGCATCCCAGTGGGGCGCGCCGAGGCCCACAAAAGCCGGGACAAAGACCACGCCGCCGGTGTCGGGCACGCTGGCGGCGAGGGCTTCGACCTCGGCCGAGGAGCCGATCAGCTTGAGGTTGTCGCGCAACCACTGGACAACAGCGCCGCCGATGAAGATGCTGCCTTCGAAGGCGTATTCGAGGCGATGTTGGGCGCTGGCGGCGAGCGTGGTGATGAGGCGGTTCTTGGAGCGCACGAATTCGGTGCCGATGTTCTGGAGCAGGAAGCAGCCGGTGCCGTAAGTGTTCTTGGCCTCGCCCGCAGCCCAGCACAACTGGCCGAAGAGGGCGGCCTGCTGGTCGCCGGCGATGCCGGCGACGGCTGCGCCGCCCAGGCCGAGGGTGGTGGTGACTTCGCCGACCATCTGGCTGGACCAGACCACTTCAGGAAGCAGGCTCTCAGGAATCGCGAAGATGCGCAGCAGCTCGGAGTCCCACTCGCCCTTGACGATGTTGAAGAGCAGGGTGCGGGAGGCATTTGTAACATCAGTCACGTGGCGACTGCCGCTGGTGAGGTGCCAGATGAGCCAACTGTCGACGGTGCCGAAGGCCAGCTCGCCGCGGTCGGCGCGGGCGCGGGCGCCGGGGACGTGATCGAGGATCCAGGCGACTTTGGTGGCGGAGAAATAGGGGTCGAGGACGAGGCCGGTGCGGTTGGAGACGTCTTCCCCGGTGCCGCTCTCTTCGAGAGCCGCGCAGCGCGAAGCCGTGCGGCGATCCTGCCAGACGATGGCGGGATGGATGGGCTTGCCGGTGGCGCGGTCCCACACAATCACCGTCTCGCGCTGGTTGGTGATGCCGATGGCCGCAAGGTCTCTGGGCCGCGCGCCGACCCTGCCGAGAGCCTCGACGGCGCAGCTCAACTGGCTGGTGAGAATTTCGGTGGGATCGTGCTCGACCCATCCCGGCTGGGGATAGAACTGCTCGAACTCATGCTGCGCCGCGGCGGCAATGGCGCCCGCCTCGTTAAACAGAATCGCTCGGGAACTGGTGGTTCCCTGGTCCAAAGCAAGGATGTAAGCCATGTGTGACGGTCCGCCTTTGGGCACCAGTCAAACACGCTTGGCCGTGAGTGGGCAAGGCGGACGGAAATCATACCGCCGGCCTGAGGGCCGGTCTCTAATTGCCGCAGGCGATGACCCGGTGGCGACCAAGAATCACGATCCGAGATTAACCTCGACTCTCACGTTCGGCTGTTGACCAAGCTCTCCTGTTTTTTCGCAGAATCATCTCTGGCGGGCTCGACCGATCCTGTGCGTTAATCGAAGGACATCGGGCAAACAACAGGATTTCTCGCTGGCACGATCTCTGCGTCTTCAGTGTGAGGATTCAAGCAGAACCGATGACGCCTGGGGCAGATCGATCGACAAACGGCCGTCTTGCAAAGAAAAGCTGCGTCCAGTCCAGGCGTCCTTCCAGGTCTCCATCTGCCAGGACCTGGGGATTGCCAGCGTGGCGTGGCGAGACAGATCGGCGTCGTCCAGCAAGCCCTCTTCCAGATTGGCCGCCATCAGGTGAGTTACTCCGTTGTGAGTGCGCCAGGCAGCAAGGTTCATGGTTTCTTTCAAGTCGATCTGGGTGGCGCGCAGGCCGCCGTTCCGCCGCAGCAGTTCGTTCAGCACACCGGCGGCGAGTGCGTACGGGGCGCCGGTGTTTCCCCAAACCTGCGATAGAGGCAATTCTTCCACCGACCTTAGATAAGGGGGGTTCCATTCGGCAATTGGCGCTCCGCCGGCCGCGCCGAGCGTGAGTGCCGGAGAGCCTTCCTGGGTATAAATCACACTCGCATCCGCAGACGCAGAGGCGCTCTCGGGAAGGCAATACGCATTGAAGTCGAGTGGCATGTTCTTGACCAGTTCCGGAGCTCGATTGGCGGCCTTGCACAGCCGAACCGGCCCTTCGGCAGGAGCCATGCTCCCGCGCAAACCGGCCAGCCGCAAGAGTGATTCGTCTATGCCCCCGGCGAAACTTCCAACCAGAGCGACTGGATGGCCACTGGCGATGATCTGTGTGAGTTCAGCCAGATGCTTCGCGGAAAGATGGGAGGGTGTTTGCACCACGAGCAGATCGGATTGAACTCGCGGTAACCACTCAATGCGAGTGGAGGACAGAATCGGAACTGGCCACTTGGCCACAGATCCGGCCTGCTCATCCAGCCATTCATTGATGTCGTGGCCGGGCGATGCATGGTCAATCTGCCATTGCATCGCCTCGCGGGAATACACCAGTGTCGGGCCGAAGACAGCGGTTGTCTGGCGCGCATCCGCAACCGCTTCATTGATGTTGGCGGCGAGAAAGCGGATATCCTGCTCGTCAAGCAGACGCTCACCCTGATTGGCCCATGAAATGTACGACCCCACCGGGAGCTTCAAGCCATTCGGCGTCTTGACTGCCGCGTGGGAGTAAGCCCAGATTCCCCAACGCAATCTTTCCGGCGCGGAATGAATGACATCCCAACTCTCCCATGCGTCGAAGGTTTCGATGAGGGGATAATGGCGGACCTTGGTATCCGCGAGGATGGCTGCGTGGGTGAGCATGTAGGCGAGTTGGTAAGTCCATCCTTTCGTGGGGGCATTCCAGAACGAACCTTCACGGATGCCAATCTCGTTCCAGGCCCCGGCCCAGGTTTGGTCCACCCAGATATCCAGATAACCTTGCCTGGCAATGGTTTCCAGATCCAATCCGTTTGACCGCCAATCCGCGACTGCACTGGCTCCATTGGAATACATCATGACCAATGCATCCGGGTTTGCCAGCTTTGTATCTCTGACCAGCGCAGCTACAGCATCGGTGGCCTGACGGATGACATACGGAGAGGGAGCAAGCGGACCCCAGGGGCCGGCACGCTGGTATGGAACCGGCGTGCCAAAAGAATCTCGCAGCATAATCGCATCAAGACCCAGCGATCGCGACATGCTTCCCCATTGAGCCGAGTAGGCCTGATGCACCGGCGTTCCCTCTACGATTCCGTGGGGCAATCCTCCCACCGGGGTTGGGTCCGCATGCAAACGAGCCGCTGGATCGAAATAGCGGCCGACGTCAGAACTTCCCGGCTGGCCCGAGGCAGGTTTTGTAAATGCCTCCGGGTGGCGGCGAACCCAGGCCGCCTCCTCTCCGTATGCATTGGTCCACGCATAGTTCAACATGCCGACTTTCAGGCCGGCGATGTCACGTTGTGCTGCTTCGTTCTTGAGATCTGCGATCAGTCGCTTCACATCGCCATAGGTCCAAGGATCGTAGCCCCGTCGCTTTCCTATCACCGACCCGGAAAACCGGGCTTCCGACTTTTGCTCCCTTTCCCCGGTGGTCCCGGTCAACTGTCCCCGCTCATCGACCCATCGACTTTGACCGGATCCGGTGGGCAGCGAAATTCTCTGCTCAAGATCGCCGGACCATTCCATCACCGGGCTAACCGTCCAGCCGATGTTCAGAATCACGCCACGGTAACCGCCGACGCCCGCGAAGAGAGGTTGAAACCTGTCCCAGAATTCGTGAGCGGACTCCGTCAACGCCCGCTGCTTGAACCAATAGAGGTCAATCTCAATCCATCGGTCCGTGTCGACCGAAACTTCCGCAACCTTCTGTGCCGAACATGGGCTCTGGAGGATGCAGAGGAATATCCCCAGTAGAATAGCAACCGCCGCACTGCAATGAAGGCGCATGGGCCATGGTTTTAATTGCCATTGCATTGTCACAATGTCTCCAATTCGTATGAACCTGTCCGATGACGTTCCAAACGCATCCGGCGGCGCCCGTAAAACGGGAACCGCCGGATGCGTGTTTCCGCGAGTTATTCACTGCGAGTTACTGCACTTCGCCGATATAAACCCCGTACGGAGCGAGCTGAAACTCGCCCAGCGAGGCTGGATCGGGGGCGCCGGGGGTCTTGAGCAGGGTTTTGGTCTTCCCGCCGGAGCCGGGAATGGTGAGGCTGACCGTCTGCGGGTCGGGGGTGAAATTGACCGATACGACCACAGCCGGTGCTCCAGGCGTCTGGCGCAGCCAGCTCAGGACCTTGGTGTTGGTGGTGTCGAGCATGACGTTGTCGCCGTGGGCGAAGGCCGGGTTGGTCTTCTTGAGCCGGATCAGGGTCTGGTACCAGGTGAAGAGGGAGTTAGGATCGCTCTTCTCGGCCTGGACGTTGATGGTGGTGGCATTGGGCGGGACGGGCAGCCAGGGAGTGGCACCGGCTTTGGTAAAGCCCGCGTCGGCGGTCGCGTCCCATTGCATCGGAGTGCGCTCGCCGTCACGGCCCTTATCCTTGGGCCAGCCGGTGAGGCCAACAGGGTCCTTGACGTCTTCCTTGCGGGCGGGCGGGGTGGTCTTCATGCCAATCTCGTCGCCGTAGTAGAAGAGCGCCGTGCCGCGACTGGCGAACAGTATCGTCGCGATAACGCGCTCGATGTCGGTGTCGTGAACGCCGTCGCCGTAGCGGGCGTCGATGCGCGGGTTGTCGTGGTTGTCGAAGACCAGCAGCGGAATATTGCCGCCGATGCCGGTTTCCGCGTCGTTGAGCCGGGCGCGGAACTCGGCCACGTCGAGCTTGTTGATGAAACCCACCTGGGTATCCATGGGCAGATGAAACTCCGGCTTGTCCGCGGCCCCATACTGTTTGGCGAGTTCGGCGATGTTGGACAGGTAAGTCTCGCCGATGAGCACCCGCGTGCCGGGGAACTTGTCGGAGTTGAAGGTGTCGCTCCAGGCGCGCATCTCCTGCATCACCGCGTGGGTCCCGGGCAGGTTGTTGGTCCGGGTGTCGTTCAAAGCGATGTCGCCATAGGCGTTGAGGAAGGGCTTGCCATTCTTGTCGAGGAGGACGTCTTCGTCGATGAGGTTGGGATCCTCGAACAGGGTGGTGATGGCGTCAAACCGGAAGCCGCCCACGCCACGCTTGAGCCAGAAGCCGATGATGTCCTTGAAAGCCTCGTGGATTTTGGGGTTGTCCCAGTTCACGTCCGGCTGCTGGATGTAGAACTTGTGGTAGTAGTACTGGCGGGTCTTCTCGTCCCACTCCCACGCCGAGTGGCCAAAGTCGGACTGCCAGTTGTTCGGCACCTGGCCCTTGTCGGTCGCCGTTTCTCCCTTGCCGTCGTGCCACATATACCAGTTGCGGTAGGGGTTGTCGCGCGACGAACGCGACTGGATGAACCACTGGTGTTTGTCGGAGGTGTGGTTCATGACCATGTCCATGACGATGCGGATATGGCGTTTCGCCGCCTCGGCCACCAGCCGGTCAAAGTCCTTGAGCGTGCCGTACTGGGGGTCGATGTTCTTGTAGTCCGAGATGTCGTAGCCGAAGTCGACCTGCGGCGAGGGGTAGACAGGGCTGAGCCAGATGGCGTCCACGCCCAGGTCCTTCAGGTAGTCGAGCCTCTCGGTAATGCCGTTCAGGTCGCCGATGCCGTCGCCGTTGGAGTCCTGGAAACTGCGCGGGTAGATTTCGTAGATGACGGCGTTCTTCCACCAGTCCCGGGCGCTGGAAGGGGTTGCGGCGGTGGGTTGGGGTGCGGGTTTGGGGGGCGCGTTCTGCCCTGCCGTGGATAGCGCCACGGCCCCCAGAGACAGGGCTATGACGCAGCTTGCAATGCTCCTGGTCCAGTGCATTGTGGTCTCCTCGTCGTGTTTCCGCTGCTCGTAGATTCGGCAGCAGTGTGTCGCAAGCCAAACTATCACATTGGGGCGGGAAATGGATGCCGTTGATTGGCTGCACTCGGCCAGAAAGGCTCGTCTCTAAGGCTTCTCCTCAGGCGCCGGCGCCGAACTTATCTTCATCCGGCCGAAATCGATGGCGAATACCGGCTCCTCGCGGGTCCCGGAGATGTGAATCGGAACCTCTGTGCCAGCCCCGTTCTTCTTGAAGTACTTGTCGGCGGGCTTGAGCAGCAAACCCGCCCAGCCACCCACCATCTGCGAGACCGTGGCCTGCAGCCTCGCCGTTCCGGTAAAGTCCAGCGCGCCGCCCTCCACGCCATACGTGCCCCTCAATTGGATGGCGGCCCCAGGAACTGTGTAGGTGAGACCGGGCAGGGTAATGACGCCGCCGGCCATCTGGAAATCGCCCTGCATGGTGGAGTGGATGGCGGCCGGGTCGGTGGATCTCACATCCTGGGGCCGGCCCTGGCCACGCAGGCTGAGTTGCCTGAGGCCGTCCTGGATTTTGACGATGGAGAACCGCGCCTGATCGAGATTGAAGGCGCCTTTCAGGCTGAGGCGCTCGTGCACCGGCGCTGGTCCCGGCGGAATGTGCAGCGTGGTCTTCATGGTCACCGCGCCGGTGAGCAGCGGCGTAGCCGAGTGGCTGGCGAGATGGAGAAAATCTTCAATTCGCGCGCGGTCCACGTTGATCGTAAGCGCAATGTCGTGGCCCTTACTGGGCGGCAAGGCCCCGGTATTGCCAACTTCCACGGCCGCCACGCGAACAACCTGCCCCTGTGCGGTAAAGTGCGAATGGCCCAGCGTCGCATCCACGGGATCGAGCCAGGTGTCGCCATTGGTGGCATCCACCCTGGCGTGGAAGTGCGTGTGGAGGGGCAACGGGTTGCCGAAGTGGGTGAGGCGGAAGTCCGGCGTATCGGTGTCGCCATCCACGACCAGGTCGCGCAATGTGCCCTGGTATTTTCCGGTCGAGGAGAGAATTCCCGCAATGCCCTTGAATCCGGCGAGATCCGCGTGGTCAAACGTGTAGTTGCCTGTAATCGGGCTCTCGCCGGGATCCGCTACCAGCCATGGACCAAAGCTACCGGTGGAGTGAATCGTGCCTACCGGCCGGGGATTGGTGAGCTCGGCGTCAAATCCCATGGCTCCGCCGGAGCTGATTTTGGTGAGCTTGAACTGCGCGATGGCAAAGTCCAGGGGCAGCTTGCCGGGCTTGCTGGTTTCGAGCACAAAGTGGGCCCCGGTGCATTCGATGGTGTCCACCGCGAAGCGCAGCAACGGGCCGGAAGCCGTGCGTTGGGCAGCAACGGATTGGCCGGCAGCCTCATTCTGTGCGTCAGGGGCCGCGGCAGAAGCGTGGCCAAAGTGGGATTTGGGCGGGAGATGGATATCGAGCCCCTTCAACTCGACCACCGAGATGTGGAACGGCTTGCCGGGTTGGTAGTGGAGCGGGGCATGAAAGCGAAACTCGTCGAGGCGGATGATTGGGTCGCCCGAACTTTTGGCCGGGGGCACCGTAACGCCCTCAACCTGGGCTGGCGGCCAGATGCGCAGGCCGTGACCCTCGGCCCGGAGTCCATTCACGAGCGACACATGAAAGGTATCCAGCTCCACGCGGGCGTGAAAGTGCTCCTGCAACGTCCCGACGATGCGGGCGCGAAGGAAGGGCTCGGCCCGGTGCAACGCCAGGTCCGCAATGACGGCCAAGGCCGCCGCCAGCAGGAGCAACCCGCCCGCGACCCACTTCAACCACCGGTTTCTGCGCCAGAAAGATGCCCCAGTGTTCGCCAAACCTGCCTCCCGATTGGATTCCATTGTCGCAGAGCGTTGGCGGCTTGAGACTGGGGCTGGATTCTTTCCCTTGCGCGAGCGCCGTGCACCCCACATTTGCTTGAGATGCATCGCGCAAGAGGTGGGAAACCACGAACCCAGCTCCATTCGGCGGCGCTCCTCATTTTATTAATAGACGGTGCATGGCGTAGACTCCATAGCACGGATGCAAACGCACATTGAAAATCTCGTCAAGCTGCAAAGCGTGGATGTGGAACGTGCCCGGCTAACCGTTGCGGCGCGCGCCCTTCCGGCCGAAATCGCCCAGGCCGAGGCTGCGCTGGCTGGGGCCGAACGCCAAGCCGCCGAAGCCTCGGATGCGCTGAGCCGCGAGGAATCGCTGCGCACTCGCCTGGAGCGCGAGATCGCCGGCCACCGCCAGAAGGCGGCGCGCTTCCGCACCCAACTGGACGCCGTGAAAAGGCCCGAGCAGGCTGAAGCCATCGAGCATGAGATCCGGTTTGAATCGGGCGAGGCCGAGCGTCTGGAAGACGAAGAGTTCGTCAGCCTGGAACGTAC
>JBEKZJ010000129.1:0-14525 GCA_049509995.1 Occallatibacter sp.
AGTCCGTCGCCGAGCTCCACGCCACGAAGAGGCACCTCGGCGTGGTAAGAAACCAGCTTCCAGGAACGATGGTCGGTTACGTTTTGCGGATTATCTGTGACGATGCCTTCGCCCACGGGACGGGGCTTGCGCGTGAGCTGGGCAAGATCGCCCGAATTCGCTGTGACAGGGTCAGCAGAGGCCGGCCGTCCTTCTGCGATGTCGCGACCGGCTGCGAGCACTTCCACTTTCGCAAAGGAGAGGCCATAGGCCGGAGCCTTTTCGTTTTCGGCCTTCCCGATCGGCCGAAGGTTAGTGCCCGTGAGCCGTAAATATCGAACAGGCCTGGCGCCGGAGACGGTCAAAAATGAGATGCGGTCGCCGGGCTCGGGCAGATCAGTGAAGCCGGAATCGAAGAGCAGGCTTGCAGATTCAAGGGTCGGAGTGTCGGCACCTTCAATTCTCAGATGCGCAGGGAAACCGAGAGATCTGCGTGCGTCGTCAAAGTTTGGATAGAGGCGTAACGCCTCGATTTGAACAGCTGTGCCAAGATCGATCTGCACCCATGCTGAGGAGGAAGCGCTGGCGGCGGGCATGGAGACGTAGGGCCGATACCAGGTGGCCGGGTAGGGAGTCATTCGATCTTCGAGGCGCAGGGATGATGGTACTTCGTCGGACCACGCGCGTCGTCTCAGCGCAACTGCTGCGCCGGCGATGACTCCTGCACCCAGAACTTCACGGCGGTTCCACTGATCTGGCATGAGACGGATCTCCTCTGAGGTTACGATGGATTGCCTGCCGCCAGGACCACTGTCCAGCTGCTGCATCCCGGCTTTCTGCATATGAAATCCGGTTCCATTTTGTCCAATTGTTGTCCACCCCTGCAGGAAAATCCAGGAGAAAATTGTGGAACTCGAGGTTCAGCTCGTGGCCATGATCGTGCAAGAAGCGGATCTCCAATTCACAGCGGATGAAGCGCCTTCGGCACATTCCGCTATCTTGGCTTTCATTCGAGATTGGCAATCCTCATTCTCAATTTTCGACGATCCACCCAAAGCGGTGATCATGCTACCCTCCGGCCGCCTGCCTCCGCGAAAGCAAGCGAGTTTCACTTTGCCGGGGAACATCATAGGGCAGAATACTTTGAAGCTCGTGGATCTAGATCCCAAAAAATGCCCGGTCCAATTCCCTCGACACCTCATGGCCAAGGGGATGCAGTACCCCGATAGCGCGGGCGTTGATGATGGCCTCAGCTGTCGACTCAAGCACTTCAAGGCGATCGAAGGCTTCAAGAATGTCGCCCCCCGTTACCAGGACGCCGTCGTTTTCCAGTAACAGAGCGGGGCGGCTCGCCGAGAACATTGCTGCAAGATCTCTTCCATCTCCGAATTGCATGCCGAATGGGGCTTGGCCGACATTTCGGACGACAACGTAGCTTTCCGGAATCGTGTGAGTGTCGAGCGCAGCACCTGAAACGCTAAAGGCCGTCGCATTTACGGGGTAGGCATTCACGACGGCGCCCACATCCGGATGAGCCCGGTAGATGGCTTCATGGATCGTAACTGCACGGCTGGGCGTCTTGCCCGTCTCCACGCGACCATTGCTGACCAGGACCAGATCCTGCACTTCCACGGTTCCACGATCCCCCTGGTGAGGCGTGATGAGAAAGCTCGACCCGTCAAGTCGAGCAGAGTAGCTTCCTTGTGTGCTGATAAACAGGCGTTGGCGGTATGCGCGCCGCACGAATTCGCAGAGTCTTCGGCGCAGCTCGTTCTCTTGGCTTGAGGGATAGGACGGTTCGAACTCTTCTAAACTTACCTTCCGCTGCTTCTCAAGGGCGAGTTTATCGTCATCGAGGAAACGGATATCTCCGCCGAGCAACCTTGCCTTGATGATTGTCTTGGCAGTGAATTCGAGCGTCTCAAAGCGGCGGAATGCCTCCTGAAACGTCGTCCCTGCCGTGACAACACCGTGGTTTTCTAGAATGACGCAATCATATCCTCGCTGAAAGGCCTCAGCGACCCGCCTACCGAGGGCGGCGCTGCCGGGCAACTCGTAAGGGGCGAAACCTACTTCGCCACAGACATTTCTGGCTTGGTGGAAGAGGCGAGTATTCGGAACCTCATGGACCAGGCTGAAGGCCACAAGTGCAGTTGGGTGCGCATGCACGACGCCGCCGAGGTCGGGGCGGCGTAGTCGAATTTCCTGATGGATGGGCAGCTCAGAAGAGGGTTTTCGTGAGCCCTCGATATCCCCGCTCGACAAGACGCAGACGATGTCCTCGCGTCGCAAGGAGCCTTTATCCACACGGGCAGGGGTGATCCATACATTGCCGTTGGGCTCACGGATGGACAGATTCCCACCGCTGGTCGTGGTCATCCGATACCGATAGATGCGCTCCATCGCATGAAGAAGCTCTTCGCGAGGATGTAGATAACTGTCGGTCTTAAACATGTCTATCTCCTGATCCGGGCTCATTGTGCATCGTTTCGCAGCTCATTTCGCGAAGGCGGTGATGCTACGGACGAGAAAGTATGCATAATGGGTTGAATGTCTCATGCGAATCGTGACTGGTCAGCTCACGTTTCCTTCGTGAGCCTGATTCGCAGCCAGGCCGGCAGCCCCCCTAGACGAACAGGATCAATTGCGTAGCTGTGAGCGAAGCTGGTCTGCTGGATGATTAGAGCAACTTCGTCTGTGAAATACGTCATCCGCAATTGTTGCATAAAGAGATGAGGTGCGAGAACCCGTCTGATCACATTCTCTCCGCGGAGATTGATCCTCAATGCATTGCGAACCTCGCGCATGTCACAGTCCCTGTATGTTTCAAAGAGAAATGCCGAATGGTGCGGCTTCAGGATGCGAAAAACTTCTTCCAGGCATTCTCTTGGGAAGTCCCAAAGGTAGAAGCTGCCGGTGCAGGTAACCACGTCAAAGGCGTTATCTTCATACTCGGTATGCTGAATGTCGCCAAGTCGGATGTCGATCCCTAGGCCGGATAGTTTCTTTCGTGCTACCTCAACCATGGACTGGGAAATATCCAGACCGAACAACTCGAAAGCGGGGTTGAGCTTATGAAGCTCGAAGAGTAGGCGGCCTGGCCCGGCGCCCACATCCAGTATCCGCCCGCAATCCGTTCTGGATGCTAAGTCACATGCGATCTCCTGATATTGGCATTGAATCGCTCGCGTTTGCGTCAGGCCGTCGTACAACTTGGCGGCAAAACCCGGAAGGCTGAGAAAGCGGCTTTGTCCCCTGCTGGCCATGGCTTTGTGCCCCGGTTCATACTACCTCTGTGGGGTTTCCTTTTGCATCTGGGATTGAAGCGAATACGCCCCGTTGTCCCTACGCGCACTCTCTTGCTTTCCTTACCACACTTGGAACCTGGATGTGCGGTGCCACAGTCTCTCCTTTCACCGGACGGCTGGCGTAGCCAAAGAGAGAGCACTTTCGTGCCCATGTGCCTCTCTCTGCGGAGAAGCAAATGGAACGACTAACTGACGCTGCTGACCGAGTCTTGGCGAGCCGGAGACACGGGGCAGAGTTGCAAGGTTAATTCCCCGCAGTTTTGCCAGGGATCCAGGGAGCAGAGCCGAGCCCGCAATGTCGGCAACTATCGTGGAGAGGTCGCGAAGTCCTCCTTCGGAATCAATTGCTCCCGGGTACTCATTGCCGGGCCTTCCAATTCGAACTAGTTTCACTTGTCTTTCCTCTTACTCTGGGTTGCCATGCATCCCGCACGCAACACCAACTTCCCGGTCATGCCCGGGTTTTTTAAGTAGCCATTCCAAGTCCGACAAGGTTGGCGGCGGCAATGATGATGAGCACTCCGGCCCAAAGGAGCCGCACAGAACGGCTCTTAACCCCTGCCCACTCGCCCAGCGCCAGGCCCACCAGTCCGCCGCAGAGCACATAGATGCTCATGTGCAGCATCCAGTTCACATAGGAAAGGCGCTGGGGAATGTTCGATGCACCCCATGCGTAAAAAAAGAATTGCAGATACCACATGATGCCGGCGGTTGAAGCCAGCGCTGCGTTTCTGGCCAGAAGGCCTCCCGGCAGACGCAGGTCAGCGCGCAGCGACAGGCGGGGCAGGGCCGCGAGCCGGATAAAGCAGTAACTCATGTTGATAATGGCGCCGCCTCCCATGATCACGACATAGCTCGGCAACGCGGCGTAGAGCGGATTAACGCCCAGGTGCAGAGCAGCCTGCTCCAGCGGCTTGGCGGCGTCGATGGCGAAGCTCATGCCCGAGGAGAAGATGCCGCACATGACCGCCAGGGCCAGGCCAAGACCTACATTGAACTCCTCGAGATGCCCTTTCAACTGCACTTCCTTCTGATGCCCGGCCCAGGAGACGACGGCTACGCCGATCAGGGCCACCAGGACGCCGGCCATGGTAGTCAGGCCGCTACGGGTGGTGAAGAGCATGGCCGCCTGGCCGTGCCTCAGCGGTGGCACCAGGGTTCCCACAATGAGTGTGACACCGATGGCCACGCCAATGCCGAGCGACATCCCCAGGTGACGCATGGTCAGGCCGTAGCTGACGTTGCCCACTCCCCACATGGCGCCAAAAAGCGCCACTTGGAGCAGGAGGGGCCAGCCCATTGCCGCATAGAAACCGCGGAAGTCAGGCAGGAGCACTAGGCTGACGCCGATGGGCAAAAGGATCCAGGAAAAGATGCCGGCAAGGGCCCACGTCGTCTCCCAGGACCACCTCTTCACTCGCTCGATGGGTGCATAAAAGGAAGCGGCCATGGACGCGCCGACAATGTGCCATCCGATACCAGCAACAACTGAAGCCATTCGCTCTCCTCGCTCCAGGCGGTTGCAATCCCCGTCCAGCGCCTTATTGCATCCTCCGCTCCCTCTGTTTAGCCAGCGGGCGAGACGCTTGCCGACTACTCACCTCACGCTCCCAATATTCTTGTGCCGCGTCGGGAGTCCACAGGAACGGAAGCTAGATCTCAAGCAACCTGCGCATTTATCAAATGAAACAATTTCTCTGTGGAAGCACATTACCTCATTGAACCTTTACCTGTCAATCGGATTCTCGATTCTAGATGGATGTATCCGTCGGGGATCCGGATCATGCTGCGGTGCTTCTCTGTGGAACCATCGGGGTCGAGCTTCACCTCTTCCAAAGCCTTAGGCAGATGCTTTACGTAAGTAGGTAATTCACCTTTCGGTCGTCGAGCATCTGGCGATACTGCGGTTCAAGGTCGCGGTCGGAGATAATTTGGTGGATCTCGTTGAAGCCGGCAACGCGAATCATCGCGTTGCGCCCGAACTTCGTGTGGTCGGCTACAATGATGACCCGCTGGGCTGCCTTCATCATCGCGCGCAGCGATTCCACCACCATCGCATTGTTGTCGCTCAGCCCGTTTTCCGAGATTCCGCGGATGCCCATGATGGCGAGATCAGCCGAGATGCTCTTCACCATCCGCTCGCACACCGGCCCGATCTGAAGCCCCAGCCGGGGATAGAGATAGCCGCCGGTCAGCGTTACTTCCGCCTGCCGGCAGTCATAAAAAACCTGCACCACGGGAATGGAGTTGGTAATGATCTGGATCTGCCGGTCGAAGAGGTTGCGCGCCACCTCCAGAACCGTCGAGCCGCCGCCCAACAGCACCGTCTGGCCCTCCTCCACCAAGCCCGCCGCAACCCGGCCAATCCGGGCCTTCTCTTCCGGGCAACTGGCGGAGAGAAACTTGATGTCGAGTGTCTCATCCCTGGCCTGCGAAAGCGCCAGCGCGCCGCCATGGACCCGCTTCAGCAGCCCCTGGATCTCGAATTCCATCAGGTCCCGGCGAACGGTCGCCTTTGACACGCCAAGCAGATCCGAGAGCTCCTGCTGACTGATGAATTCCTTTTCAGCCAATGCTCCACGAATCTTCGCATGACGTTCAAACTGATTCATTGGCACATCCTAGCATAGGGTCTCTTCAGCCAGGTTGAGCAGTTTTAAACTGGTCAGCCAGTTGCGGAACGCGCTGATTTTCCCGGCTCGCATTCAGCCGCTAGATATAGTCGCGGAATAGCTCCTCGCTGGGCGCCGCGATCACTCCGCGTCCCACCAGCATTCCATCTTCGGCAGCCACTTTCGAACCTGCTGCTACTGCCGCCTGCACGCTGGAAACGTCGCCAGTCATCAACAGGAAGCCCTTGCCCCCCAGCGCCATGGCCAGGTGCATGCGCAACAGGGTCACATTGGCGGCCTTGATGGCCGCATCGGCCGCCTCGATGATGCTCGCCGCCGAGAACGTTTCGACCACGCCGATGGCGCGGAGCTGTTTTGGATCGAAGTCAACAACATTGGCAATCGCCGCCAGGACTGACGGATGCACCCGCGCAATCAGACGCCGCTCAATCAGGGAGGGTCCCGCCGCCGCCGCGCCGGCCAGTAAAGCCGATTCCACCGACGTCACGTCGCCGTTGACGACAATAAGAAACTTGCCCGAGCATATGCTGCGGGCCAGCAGCAGTTGAATGGATCCTGCTTTGAGCATGACGTCCTGGACCACGTACCCTTGGGCCACGCTGGAGAGTTCCATAAGTCCAATTGAGCCGATCTGCGCCACGATTCCTCGCTCCTTCTGTGGGTTCCTACGCTTCAATCAACACCGCATCGGAGCTCAGCGTCACGATACCGTCGATGCTGGCATGAACCCGTGCGCCCAGGCTTCCCGTTGCCGGCTCGGCCACCAGGTCGCCGGTCTTCACCCTGTCGCCGCTCTTGACTACAGGCACGGCCGGTGCGCCGGCATGTTGCTTGAGCAGGACCTTCACCATGCGCGGCCGCAACTTGAACTCCACCAGCGGACCGACGTTGTTGAACTCGCCCAGTCCCAGCCGCGCAATCAGCCGACGCATGGGCACGCGGCGAAATTCAGCCATGGGGTGCGGCGTAATCGAATCCGGCGATCCCTTGAAGACCAGATTCCGCTCCCGCGCCAGCGGCTTTGCCTGCACACAGACGTTCTTCGGATCCAGGTCCTCCGGACAGGCGTACATGGTACACAGGTTGCACTCGCAGCAGTAGAGCGTGGACACCATTGCGTCAACTCCCAGTTCAAAACCCAGCGACTGCATGGCGCGGTGCGGCTCAATGGGATGGCCAAGCAGGAAGCGCGGGCAGAACTCGGTGCAAAAGCGGCACTGGTCGCAGGCCGATCGCCCGATTCGGCGTATCTGTATGGCCGGCGCCTTGTGCCGCTGGATGAGTTTGTGAGTGGCCGGCAGCACCACGACTCCGCCCGTCGTCTTCGTGACCGGATCGTCAAGGCTCGTGGCAGGGCGGGCCATCATCACGCCGCCCAGCAACACTCCCGCCTCCTCCACCGTGGCTCCCCCCGCAGCTTCAATCACCTCGCCAATGGAAACACCGATGGGCACGCGCAGTGTCACCGGCGTCTTCACCGCTCCGGCAACGGTCAGGTACTTGTGCGTGACCGGCCGGTCAAGGCCAATGTTCATCAACGTTTCCACATTGGAGACCGCAACGTCGACGTCCTTGGGCAGCCCGCCCGGAGGAATGACCCGGCCGGTGACCATGTGCACAAGGATGAACTCGTCGCCGGCAGGGTAGACGTCCGGCAGCGGAACCACGCGGATTCCCGCCGGAGCCTGTTGTTTAAGCAATTCGATCAGCTCCTGGTACTTCTCCTTGATGCCGATCACACCCGCAGAGGCGCCGACCATTTCCATCGCCTTGACCATGCCGCTCAGGAAGGGCGCGGCGTAGTGATGCAGGAGTTCCTTGTCCTTATGCAGCAGCGGCTCGCACTCGGCAGCGTTGGCGATGAGTGTGCCTACCCGGGCCTTGAACTTGACCGCCGCCGGGAACCCACCACCGCCGGCGCCGACAATGCCGAGTTCCTCCAGACGACCGATGCTCGCCGCTCCGGCCACTGCTGCCTCGCGCGTAACCCGTTTGTCTGCTACCATCTTCAATTAAGCTCCAAGGTTTTGCACAATTACGATTGACTTTGAATAGAAATGTACATTATTATTCATAAGAATTCAAGATGATTCATCGTGTATGAAGTGCCTGATTCCCAATATCGGCAGCACGTCCTTCAAGTACCGTGTGCTTGAAATGCCGGAGGAGAGGGTTCTGGCCGAGGGCCGCGTGGAGCGAATAGCGCAACCGGGCGGCGAGTGCGCCGATTATCCGGCGGCTATCCGCAAGTGCATTGCGGACATCTCCGGCGAGGGCAAGCCGCTGCGCAGCCTGTCCGAGATTGACGCCGTCGGATTCAAGGCTGTACATGCCGGCCCGCATACGGCTGCGCAGATCGTCGATGACGCATTTCTTGACGCCATGCGCGAGTTCATCTTCCTCGCTCCCGCTCACAATCCGCCCTACATTGCCGCCATGGAAGCCTTCCGTGCTGTGTTACCTGGTGTGCCATTGGTCGCCGTCATCGAAACGGGCACTTGGCGCGCGATGGACGAGGCCGCCACCACCTACGCTGTCCCCTACGAATGGCGCACCGTTTATGGCATTCGCCGCTATGGTTTCCACGGCGCCAGCCACCGCGCCGCCAGCGAGAACATCCGCATCCAACTGGGGACAGACAAGCTGCGCCACATCTCCTGCCATCTTGGTGGCAGCTCCAGCGTGGCGGCATTCCGCGACGGAGTGGGCATCGACGTGAGCATGGGCGCCTCGCCGCAGTCGGGCCTGCCGCAGAACAACCGCGTAGGCGATATTGACGTCTTTGCCGTGTTGCACATGATGAAGAAACTCTCCCTATCGCCCGACCAGATGGCCGCGTTGCTGGGAAGTCAGTCCGGCCTGGCCGGCGTCAGCGGCACGAGCGGCGATGTGCGCGACCTCTCCGAACGAGCGCCGCGCGATCGGCGCGCACGCCTGGCACTTGACGTGTTCATACGGTCCATCCGTCATTACGTCGGCGCTTTCCTCTTTGAGCTGGGTGGCGTGGACGCCATCACCTTCTCGGGCGGCATCGGCGAGAACAGCGCCGAAATCCGCTCCGCCGTCCTCCGCGACCTCACCGAACTTGGCATCGAGCTCGACGAAGTGCGCAACTTCGCGCTCCAGGGCGACGGACAAATCTCCACAGACAGCTCGCGCGTTCACATCTTCGTCGTGCCGGCCAATGAAGAGCTCATCGTGGCCCGCGAAACAGCGGCCGTAGTCCAGCGCGCCGTTGCCGCGCAAACGCAGTAATACCGTGCAGGGTTAGTTATGGGTACCTCGGTAGTTGACAGATCGATCGTTGAGCAAATCGTCCGGCAGGTAGCTTTCGAGTACCTGGGCCGCAGCAAGGGAATTGCCGCACCGGCGCTGACCGTGCAGACCTCTTCGCGCCACATGCACGTCTGCCGCGACGACATGGACATTCTGTTCGGCCCCGGCTCGGAGCTGACCTTTGACCGCCCGCTCTTCCAGGAAGGCAACTTTGCCGCGAAGGAGACCGTGACCATTGTCGGGCCGCGCAGCCGGCTCATCTCCAACCTTCGTATTCTTGGCCCCATGCGCAAGCAGTCCCAGGTCGAACTCGCATTTACTGACGCCATTATGCTGGGCTTCAACGACATTCCCGTGCGCCTGTCCGGCGACATCGAAGGAACACCGGGGGCCATCATTATCGGACCCGCGGGCGTCGTCGAGCTCAAGCAGGGCGTGATTCGCGCCGCTATCCACGTCCACATGAATCTCTCTGAAGCCGCATACTTCGGCGTCGCCAAGGGTGACCTCATGAAGCTGCGCATAGGCGGGCAGGCGGGCCTTACCTTCAACAACGTTCATGTTCGCATTGATCCGACCTCCCGTCTCAACGTCCACATGGACACCGATGAGGCGAATGCCTGCGGCCTGCACATGACCAAAGATGTGGAGCTGTTCAAGTAGCAAGCAAGTGAAAAGCAATAACCGAAGAAGAGAGGAAGCGATGAAACAAGCGCTTGGAATGATTGAGACCAAAGGGCTGGTGGCCTTGTTCGAGGCAACTGACGCCATGCTCAAATCCGCAAACGTGAGCTTCGCCGGCTGGCAGTCCGTTGGTTCGGGGCTCGTCACCGCCTTCGTTGAAGGAGACGTGGCAGCCGTCAAGGCCGCCACGGATGCGGGCGCTGAAGCGGCATCCCGGGTGGGTGAGGTGGTGAGCGTGCAGGTTATTTCGCGTCCCCACGACGATTTACCCTCCTTTGTCCAGCAGGAAAAGAAGACCGCCGCCACCAAGGCTGCGGCCGGAAAGTGAACGAGAGGAACCTATGAGCCAGGCAATCGGATTGATCGAAACAAAAGGCCTCGTCGGTCTGGTCGAGGCGTGTGACGCGATGGTGAAGGCGGCCAGCGTGGAACTGGTGAAGACCGTGCAAATCGGCGGCGGCTTTGTCACCGCTATCGTTCGCGGCGATGTGGGCAGTGTGCGCGCCGCCGTCGACGCGGGCGCAAGCGCCGCCAAGACCGTCGGCGAGCTGGTCTCGTCGCACGTCATTGCGCGTCCCCACGACGCTCTCGTCGAAAGCATGTTGAAGTAACAATCGCCTGCAACGGCGAACGGAGGAAAAAATGGCCAATGAAGCGATTGGAATGATTGAGACAAAGGGTCTTGTGGCCCTGGTACAGGCAACTGACGCCATGCTCAAGGCCGCAAGCGTTGAGTTTGTAGGCTGGAAGAAGATAGGGAGCGGTCTGTGCTCGGTTTTCGTGCAGGGCGACGTGGGCTCGGTCCGAGCCGCAGTCGATGCCGGAGCCGCCGCGGCCCGCGCGGCCGGCGAGGTCCGGAGCGTGCATGTGATCGCGCGGCCCCATGCGACCCTCAGCTCGGTCGTGGGCAAATAACTCGGAACGCGCAGGGCAACCTGCCGCTCCGCAAGGTGAGCCGCCATGTTCATTGCAAAAGTGATCGGTAATGTCGTCTCTACCCAGAAGAACGAGAAGTTCCGCGGGATGAAACTGCTCCTGGTGCAGCCCTATATCAGCAAGGACGGCCGCCTGCAGGTTTCCGGCAGTTCGGTGGTCGCCGTTGACAGCGTCGGAGCCGGCGTCGGCGAGTGCGTCCTGTTCACGCAGGGCAGTTCGGCGCGTCTGACCTCTGCGACCAAGGATGCGCCCGTTGACGCCGTCATCGTTGGCATTGTCGATACCGTCGAGGTGGAAGGCGCGGTTCTGGAGAAGCCATAAATGCAAATTCAAGAGCAGGTCATTTCAGAAATCGCGAAAGAAGTAGTGGCCCGGCTGCGCATCCAGCTACAGCCCCAGGCCGCCGCACCCGCCACGGCTGTTGAAGCTCCGCGCGACGGCGTCTTCGCTACCGTCGACGAGGCCGTGAATGCGGCCTTCGAGGCGCAGAAGAAGGTTGAGGCAATGAGTCTGGCCGAGCGCGGCCGCATGACCGGCATCATTGTCCGCGTCTGCAACGACCGGCGCGAAGAGCTCGGCCGCATGGAGTTGGAAGAGACCAAGGTCGGCAGGCTCGATCACAAGATTCTCAAGCTCACCAACATGCGTTATGTGTTGAGCGTTGACGCCATGCGCAGCGATGCGCGCAGCGATTCGACGGGCCTTTGTATCATCGAGCGCGCCCCCTGGGGCGTCATCGGCATGATGCTGCCCGTAACGCACTCGGTACCCACCATGGCCACGAACGCCATCAATATTCTTGCCGCCGGCAACACAGCAGTCTTCGGTCCGCATCCCTCGGGCGCCAAAGTTGCGCAGTACGCGCTGCAGATCTTCAATCGCGAGATTCAGCGTGAGCTGGGCGTGGCCAACGTGCTCACCACGGTGCGCGCGCCATCGATTGAAGCGGCAGAACAGATGTTCCATCACCCGAAGGTCGCGCTGCTCTGCGTTACGGGCGGAGCCGCCGTGGCCAAAGCTGCGGCCATGAGCGGCAAGCGCGTCATCGCCGGCGGACCAGGCAATCCTCCGGTCGTCGTTGATGAGACGGCCGACCTGGATCGAGCCGCCGAATGCATCATCGCTGGCGCTGCCTTTGACAACAACCTGCTCTGCATCGGCGAAAAGGAAGTCTTTGTCGTCTCTTCGGTGGCCGGTGCCTTCATTCAGGCCATGCGCCGCGCCGGCGCCTATCAACTCGATGGCGCGGCTATTGACCGCCTGACCAAGGCAGCCTTCACCTTCGACGGCGGAGGTGGAGGCTGCGCCAGGGCCCACGTCAAGAAGGACCTCGTCGGCAAGGATGTCTCCGTGCTTGCAGCCGCGGCCGGCGTGCAGGTGCCAGCTGCAACCGAGCTGCTCTTCGGCGAGACGGACGAGAATCATGCATTTGTGCAGGAAGAGCAGATGATGCCTTTCATTCCCGTCGTCCGCGTGCCCAACGTCGAAGAGGCCATCGCCGCTTCAGTGAGGGCTGAGCACGGCTACCGGCACACGGCCATCATTCACACACGCAATTTGGAGACTGCTACGCGTATGGCGCGCGCCATGAACACGACGCTCTTCATCCAGAATGCAGCTTCTCCGGCATCGCTCGGCGTCGATGGCCCGGGTTATTTCAGTCACACCATTGCTACCCCCACCGGCGAAGGAATCACCACGCCGCTCACCTTTACGCGTGAACGCCAGATCGTCGTCGGCGGAGCGCTGAGGATCATCTAGCCATGTTTCTTGCTCGCATCGAGGGAGCGGTAGTGGCCGCGGCCAAGCATCAGACACTTGAAGGCTGCCGATTCCTCGTTGCGCAACGGCTCGAAGCCGATGGAACCCCGGCCGTGGAGCCGATAGTCGTTGTTGATTGGTTCGGCGCGGCACGGGGCCAAACCGTCGTGGTCTCCACCGACGGCGACATCTCCCGCCTCAAGCTGGGCAACACCACGCCGGCCCGCATGGTTGTTGTAGGCCTGGTCGACAGGATTCATATGGGGAAGGGAGCACTGGCATGAGACTCGGCATCGTGCGCGGGCACGTCACGCTCAATCTCGCCCTTGAATCCCTGCGCGGCAGAACGCTGCTGGTCGTCGAACCCGTCACGCACGAGAACCTGCGCGCTGCAAATGGATTGGGAGGCGGCAAGGCGCTGGTTGCGGTCGACTTGCTCGGCGCTGCTGAAGGCCAGATGGTGGCCTTTACCGAAGGTCGCGAAGCCGCTAACCCCTTTTGGCCCGACGCCGTGCCCATCGACGCTTATTGCGCCCTGATTGTCGACTCGATCGAAGTAAGGCAGTGATCACCCATTTCTTCAAATACGACTGAGGTGCGGAAGTGAAAAACGAGAATACGAGCATCGATCTCACCGGCAAGAAACTCATCTCGCTGCGTGATGCCGAGAGCACAAAAGCCGCCGGCGCCGGCACAATTACCATTGCCAAGGGCTCCGTGATCACTCCTTCGGCGCGTGACTTCCTAGCCCAGAACGGCATCGCTGTGGCTGAAGCCTGCGCTTGCTCCTCAACTGCTTCCGCTTCCACACCTGCACCGGTAACGGCCACGCTTCCCTCGGGCGGCCGTCCCGCGCCCAATCCGCGGCTCTTCACCACGTCCGAAGCGGAGGCCATCAAGAAGGAGATCTGTGCCGTCGGCCGCAAGCTGTGGATGCGTCAGTTTGTCGACGGGAACGGCGGCAACATCTCGTACCGTATCGGGCCCAACGAGGTCATCTGCACACCCACGCTGGTTAGCAAATTCGATCTGCAGCCCGAAGATCTATCGTTGGTCGATCTCGAGGGTAACCAAATCGCAGGTACCAAGCCGCGAACCAGCGAGATCTTCCTTCACCTGGAAATCTACAAGTCTGTTCCCGAAGCAAAGGCAGTAGTTCACTGCCATCCTCCGCATGCTACGGCCTACGCAATTACTGGCCGCGTCCCACCCAACCTCGTGATTCCCGAGTTCGAAGTCTTCGTCGGCAAGGTGGCCATTTCCCCCTACGAAACGCCCGGAACAGCCAAGTTCGCGCGGACCGTCCTGCCCTTCGTCAAGGAGCACAACACCGTTCTGCTCGCGAATCACGGGATCGTATGCTGGGCAGACTCAGTGACCCACGCCGAGTGGTACGCCGAAGTTCTGGAGACCTACTGCTGGACGCTTACGATTGCCGCACAGCTCGGGGCACCCATCTCCTACATCTCTGCGCAGCAGGGCTCCGATTTGCTGGCCATCAAGAAGCGACTCGGCCTGCCCGACGCCCGCCTCGACCCCACCCGCATGAAAGAGTGCCAGTTGTCTGACCTTGAAATGACAGGCTCAATTGCGGTCACTCCCTGTCCCTGTGACGGAAGTCCGGGAAAATCGGTGAACGACGACATGGAAGCGCTGGTAAAGGCTGTGACCGAAGCGGTTATGGAGGCCCTTGCTGCAGCGTAGCGGCGGAGGCGTTCGCGAGAAGCAGTTCAACCGTAACCCGGGGATACACCCATGCGGGCTTCGCTCTTCATCACTTGTTACAACGACACACTCTACCCTGAGACGGGCCGGGCGGTAGTGGCTCTGCTGGAGCGGCTCGGAGTTGAAGTCAGCTTTGAGCCGCGACAGACCTGTTGCGGCCAGATGCACGCGAACACCGGCTTCCGCCCCGAGGCCTTCTCCCAGGCCCGACGCTTTGTGAACC
>JBEKZJ010000013.1:0-52814 GCA_049509995.1 Occallatibacter sp.
CTCCCCAGAAGGTCCGACTAGTTCCGCTTCCCGTCAAATCGGCCGCTCTGAAAGAATCGTTCTTGTTATCGCGTCCGGCGATATAGGCGCCAGACCTCTTAGCACCGTCCATTCCCGGAATCCAGCTTTGCTATATCATACTCATAACTTGCCGTCAAATCTCGTCATTGGCGCTGTGTATCTTCAACACTTATCCGGTGTCTATAACTACGGCTGCTTTGACTGTTAAGGGTGATATAAGAACGCGATTAATCTGGCACAGTCGTTCGTAGGGGGCTACGCCGTGGCGCGCTGCCGATCGTGGCCGCCCAGGCGAACGCTGACCACCTTGGAGACGCCGGGCTCCTGCATGGTTATGCCGTAGATCATGTCGGCGCACTGCATCATGCGCTTGGAGTGTGTGACGACCAGGAATTGCGTGTCCTTGCTCAAGGTGTGCATCAGGTCTGCGAATCGACCGACGTTGGTCTCGTCCAGCGCGGCGTCTACCTCGTCCAGCGCGCAGAAGGGGCTGGGCTGGAACTGGAAGATGGCCACCAGGAGGGCCAGCGCGGTGAGGGACTTTTCGCCACCTGAGAGCAGCAGCACATTCTGCAGTTTCTTGCCCGGCGGCGAGGCCACGATATCGAGGCCGCTTTCGGCCTGGTTCTCCGCGTCGGTGAGGCGCAGGAATGCCTGACCGCCCTGGAACAGCCGCGCAAAGACGTGGGCGAAGTTCTCGTTGATCCTGGCAAAGGCTTCGTCGAATTTGGTGCGCGAGATCAGATCGATCTCCTTGATGGTTTCTTGCGTATTCTCGATCGACTCAATGAGATCCTTGCGCT
This sequence comes from Occallatibacter sp., assembly GCA_049509995.1. Taxonomy (GTDB): domain Bacteria; phylum Acidobacteriota; class Terriglobia; order Terriglobales; family Acidobacteriaceae; genus Telmatobacter. Next base: position 825 of record JBEKZJ010000013.1, read on the forward strand.
GCGTTTCGAGGAATCCGTGGCGCTCGGCGGTCTCCTTGTACTCCTCAAGGGCCATCATGTTGACGGGGCCCATCTGCTCAATGCGCTGGCGCAGGCTGTGGCAGGTCTCCTCCTCGGCGGCGAGAGCCTCGTCTGCCAGGCGCTCGATGTGGCCATCGGCGCGCAATACCTGGGCCTCAACGTTTACCTCGGCAAGGCAGCTTGCCTCCTGATGCTCGAGATCGGAGCGCAGTTTGGCCAACTGGCTGGAATGGGTTGCCCGGTCCTCGCGCAGCTGATCCAGAAAGGCACGGCCAGCCTTGAGCTGGGCTTCGATTGCCGACAGTTGGAGGCGCAGAGCCTGAGCCTGGCCGGCAAACGTCTGCGCCAGGGCCAGGGCTTCGGCGCGCACGTCCGCCAGTTCCTTCTGCCGCCCGGCCAGCGCGGCACTCTCGCCGATGCGCTCTTCGCGCTCCGCCTCGGCGGCCACCCGCTGCTGCTCGATGGCCAGCACACGGCGCTCCAGGTCGGCATGGAGCCGGTCAATGCGCTGGAAGGCCGCCTCGGCGCCACGCCGCCGCTCCTCCAGGCCGGCCAGCTCCGCGGTTACCTGTGCCGCCTCTTGCTGCAGGCCTTCGCGCGTCTGACGCAGCAGGGCCAGTTGGGCTTGCAACTCATCGAGGGCAGCCTCGGATTGCGCATGCTCGGCCTCCAGACGCGCGGTTTCCAGGCTATGCTGGCTGATGGAGTGGCGCTTGGCTTCGCGCGCGTCCTTGTTGCGGGCGGCCTGCGCGGCCCATTCCTGCAGCCGCCGCTCGACGCGCTGTTCCTCGGCCTCCATCTGTTTCAGCGCCGCGCCCTGGTTGGCGGCTTCGGTCTCGGCTTGCCGCCGCTCCGCGCTGCGCACTTCCAGTTGTACCGTCATCTCCTCGATGGTCCGGATCAGCGCCGCTGCTTCCGTCTCCGCCTGCGCCAGGCCTGTCTCCAGCCTGGCCAGGCGGCTTTCGGCCTCGCGCAACTCGCGCTTGAGAGCCAGCGGGCCTTCGCTGGCAGGTTTGCCGCCGGTTACCGTCGCATGGTGGAAACATTCGCCCCCAGGAGTGAGAAAAAAGGCGTAGGCGTGCTGCGAAGCCAGACGCAGTGCTTCGGCGGGGTCTTCGACCAGGTAGCCGTGCTTGAGCTTGGGCAGGAGCGATTCCAGCGACCGGCCAAAGCCGTTCAGCACCCGGATCGAGTCCTTGAGCGGGGTCAGGCCGGGGCCAGTGATCGGGTCTGTGTCTTCCTCAAAGAGCGCGCCTTGCTCCGCAGGATGAATCAGAAAAGTGGCGCGGCCATCGACGCCGGACTTGAGCAACCGGACGCCCTGCTCGGCAGCCACCCAGCTCTCGACCACCACATAATTCAGTTCTTCGCGCAGGAATTCGTCTACTACGGCTTCATGCGCCCCACTTACCTCGACAAAATCCGCCAGCGTACCAACAGGCGCCATTCCCTGGCCAAGCGCGCCGGGCTTCAAGAGCCGCCGCACGGTGTCAGTGGAGTAGCCGTGATTGCGAATCAGCGCCTGGAGCGAGTCGCGGCGCCCGGCAACGGCAGCCTGTTCGCCGCGCACCTGGTTGGCGCGCGCGCGTTGCGTGTTCTCCTCGGCGCGCGTTGTTTGCAGGGCCTCGCGAAGAGCGTCAATTTCGCTCTCCAGCCGCTTCAGCGCGTCGGCTGCGGACGCAAAGCGCAGCCTGGCCTGCCCACCTTCGACGCCCAGGTTTTCCTGCTCGCTCCGCGCCTGGCCCATCTCCGACTCCAACCGCTGGGCCTCGCGTTCCAAGGCAGCCAGGCTCTCTTCCGCCTGGGCGGTGTGGTTGCGCGCGTTGCCGGACAGAGTGAGCAAATACATGGCGTGGCGGCGGGTGGATTCCAACTGCCGCTCCGCGGCAAAGACCTCTTCGGCAGCCGTGCGCGCCTCCTGCTGGCGGGCCTCTACGTTTTGGCGAAAGGCCCTGGCTTCGCCAGCCGCCGTCTGAAGAAACGCGTGTTGCTGCGCTCGCTCCTCGGCGATCCCGCCCAACTGTGTCCGCGTAACCTCCAGCTCGGCCGCAGCCGCGGAGATCCGTGCCTCCAGGTCGCTTACCCGCTCGGTATTGGCGCGTTCCCGCGCTGTGGCGCGCTCCAATTCGACGGCGGCTTCGTTGGCCCGATTTTGCGCCTCCTGGCCCTGACGGTCGAGCTCATAGCCGCGCTCAGTGAGGTTGTGCTGGCTGGCTTCCAAGTCGCCGATCTCCGCGGCTGAGCGGTCGATTCGATCCGTCAGGGCGGCAATCTCCCGCTCCAGGCGGGCCTGCTCGGCGTCCATGAGCGCCATGCGGCTGGCAAGCACCACGCGCAGCCGTCCACGCAACTCGTCGCGAACCGCGGCAAACCGCTCCGCTTTGGCCGCCTGCCGCTTCAGGCTGTTCATCTGCCGCGTGACTTCCTCGAAAATATCGTCCACGCGAGCCAGATTCTGTTTGGCGCTCTCCAGACGCAACTCAGCCAACCGCTTTTTGGTCTTGAAACGCGTAATCCCCGCCGCTTCCTCGAGGATGGCCCGGCGGTCATGCGGTTTGGAGCTGAGCAGTTGGCCGATCCGCTCCTGCCCGATGATGGCGTAGCTTTCCGGTCCGAGGCCCGTGCCCATGAAAATGTCCTGAATGTCGCGCAGGCGGCACAGCTTCCCGTTCAGGAGGTACTCGCTCTCCCCAGTGCGGAAAAGGCGGCGGGTAATGACGATCTCGCCCTTCTGCGGCGTGCGCTGGAACTTGCGGCGTCGGATCTTGAGCACGACCGCCTGCGGACCCTCGCCTGTGCTCACAGGGTTGGCCTGGTCCGGCCCATCCTCATCGAGGACCTGGCCCGGCTGTTCGGCGGCGATAACCTCCTCGGCCTCGACTGCCCGCTGGCGGCGCACCTCGTCCTCATCCCAGTCGGCCGGGCCGTCTTGCTCGACAACAACCTCCGGCTCTACAGGCACAGGCCCCTCATAGACCTCGGGATCGGCCAGGGTCAGCGTCACCTCGGCCATGCCCAGTGCCTTGCGGTCGCGTGTTCCAGCAAAGATCACGTCCTGCATGTGTGTGCCGCGCAGGGATTTAGCGCTCTGCTCCCCCAGCACCCAGCTCACCCCGTCCAGGATGTTGGACTTGCCGCACCCGTTTGGCCCCACCACCACGGCAATGCCCGCGCCCGGCACGGTCAGCTCCGTGCGGTCGCAAAAGCTCTTAAAGCCGAGGATGTGTATCTTTTTTAGTTTCAGCATGTTAACTCCGAGTGGACAGGGCTGTGCGCGTTTTGATCCAAAGGGCGGCCGCAACTTCCAATGCCGCTCAGGTGGGAAAAATATTGTTACCTGACTACAGACTCTAAGGAGCCGGAGGTGCAGGGTCAACGGCGGCAGGCGGGGTTTTTGTGGATAAGGGAGGCCGGAATTCCTCTTATTGGAAAATCCTCATGAAATGGCACAGGATTGGGATTTCCAAAGGGGATTTGCAGGGATTTTTCACAGTCTGCCAAGCACGGGCAAGAACTCGCGTTCGTAACCGTCCAGCAGCGGGGTATCCCATTTTAAGCGAACGCCAAATTCCCGGTCGCCATGGCCTCGAATCGACAAACCGGAGCTGAAGAATACGTTGAGGTCGATATCCGGTTCCTGGCAGATTCTTCTAAGCAAGGGCGCCTGATACTGAATTGGATGGGTTACAAAATACGCGAGGCGCAATTTGCGTTGGTCCGAGCAGGGAGTTGCCATGACAGATCGTGCATGGTTCACAGGTTCTCTCCCAGACCGTGGCCGCAAGCAACGCGCAACTCCCTTCTCGCAGAACCGGGATCAGGCTGCTGCCTGCTTAGCAGTATACCAAACTTGGACCTGGAAGTGGTCTTCCTGGCAGGATGATGGTCTGCGGAGCAGGCCGATCCAGTTATAACTCTGGGCCGGTGGATAGGGAAGCAGTTTCAGGTGCAGATAACGATCCGCGGGGATTTCAGGCTGTTACTGGAATGCAGTCTGAAGCCGGGCGGGTTGCAGCAACGATCTCGCGGATGGCCCAGCCGGCGATGAGCAGGCTGGGCGCGAGGGTGGGAGCGGCGTCGCCGAGAGCGGCGAGAGTGGCATAGCGGACTTGCTGGCCGGGTTGAGCCGCACGGGAGACGACGGCACAGGGGAAGTCCGGCGGGAGGCCCTGCTGGAGCCATTCCTGCGCAAGCAGATGAAGGTCGCGGCCGGGCATGTAGACGACGCGGGTTGAGTCTTCCAGTTCGGGCAGAGGAGACTGGTTGTGCGACTGCGCGTGGTGGCCGGTGGAAAAGATTACGTTCGACGCGCTGTTGCGGTCCGTAAGAGAGCAACCGACGGCAGCGGCGGCGGCGAAGGCGGCGGTGATTCCGGGGACAATCTCAAAGGGCACGCGGGCATCGGCGAGGGCAGCTCTCTCTTCGGCGGCGCGGCCGAAGATGAGCGGGTCGCCGCTTTTGAGGCGCACCACGCGGCGATTTGCGCGCGCGTGGTCGATCATGAGCGCGTTGATTTCGTCCTGAGTGATGGTCTTGCTGCCGCAGCGCTTGCCGACGTTGAGGATTTCCGCGCCTGGCGAGGCGTGCTCAAGAATTGCCGGCGGGACAAGATCGTCGTGGAGGATGACGTTGGCGGCCCGCATGAGGCGCATGGCCTTGATGGTGAGCAGGTCGGGGTCGCCGGGGCCTGCGCCTACCAGATAGACGGTTCCGCTGCAATGCTGGGGATATTGCAGAGCGCCTTCGAATGACCTCTGTGGAGGAGTGGAGTTGAGATCGAGGATTGCGGTGTGAGCATCGGCAGTCTGCTTCTCCGCGAGCGGCGCGAGGGCCATCTGGCGCGATGGGCAGGAAGTGAACTCGCAGACCTGGCGCTGGGCCAGTTGATGCAGTAGAGATTTCCGGGCCTCGCAGCGGGGGTGCTTTTCGAGAACCTCGCGGCGCAGTTGGCCGAGACTTTCAAGCCACGCGGCAAGGTTGTCGGGCAGTTGCTCGTCGATTTCGCGGCGGAGGCGCTGGGCGACGGCGGGACTTTCTCCGGAAGTGGAGATGGCGATCTGAAGGGGTCCGCGGCTGATCACTGAACCGAAAAAGAAATCGCAGTTGGGGATGTCGTCGACGCTGTTGCAAAGGATGTTTCGCTCGATAGAGCCGCGATAAACGGCTGAGTTGACTTCAGGCGAGCCGGTGGCGGCGATGACCAGGAAGTTGCCGTCCAGATCGGAGAGCTGGAAACGGCGCTCGATCCATTCGAGTTTGCCGTCAGTGGCCAACTGCCGAATTTCAGGGCGGGCCTGGGGGGCGACGACGCGGAGCTGGAGTCCGGCGCCGAGCAGGCTGCCGATCTTGTCCAGTGCAATATTGCCCGCGCCGACGAGGAGGCTGCGGCGGCCGGTGAGTTTGAGGAAGATGGGCAGAAGGCTCATTGATGCATTCCCTCGGGGGCTAAAGCCCCAGGAACTTAAGTTGCTGGGCGGCGCGGCACCCCGACCCTGAAGGGTGCCCCGGTACCCGGCCGCGCCCTTTCAAAACGAGTTAGTCTGCGACGCCGTGCGGGACGGGGCCGGCAGGAACGTCGCGTTCTACGGCGGTTAGAACTTCGCCGGCCAGATGAGCACGGAGTTCCTCATTGGAATGGCGGCTGAACCAGGCGCGCAGGTTCTCATCGCGCAGACGGGTGGCCAGGTATTGACGGAGCAGGCGCTCGATGGCTTCGGGGACGAGCGGCGCGGGGCATCGATAGCCGACCGGACGAGCGATTGCAGCGTGAAGGCCCACCGCTCCACCGAGACAAAAGTAATAGGCGTCGGTGAGCTTGCCATCGTGCTTGATCTTTTTGCCCTCGATGCCAATGTCGGCGACCCAGTGCTGGCCGCAACTGTTGGGGCAGCCGGTTACGTTGAGCTTGAGCTGCTGGTCGAATTCAGGCAGGCGCTCCTCGAGTTCGTCGACCAGCCAGCGGGTGAAGCCTTTGGTTTCAGTAATGGCCAGCTTGCAGAACTCAGTGCCTGTGCAAGCTACGGCGCCGCGCCAGAACGGAGAGCCCTCGACCTGGAGGCCGATGTGACCAAGCTCGCGGACCAACTCGGCGGCCTTGCGGGAGGGAATGTCGATGAACAGAAGGTTCTGGGAGACGGTGGTGCGGAGGGCGCCGCTACCGAAGCGGTCTGCCAGATCCGCGATGGCTTGCAACTGCTCTCCAGTCAACCGGCCGCGAAGGACCGTGGCCCCGACGTAGCTGAGGCCCGGCAGGCGTTGGCGGTGAATGCCGGCATGGTCGCGGAAGACATCGATGGGTGGTTGCTCGGGTGCGGCGGGCAATAGCGTGAAGTCGAGACGGGACTGGAGTTCGGCCAGGAAGCTGCCGGCTGTCCAACCCTCCTTAAGAAACAGATGCTTGAGGCGGGCGCGGTCGCGGCTTTCGCGCAGGCCCTGCTGGTCGCGAAAGATTTCAGTTACGGCGCGAACCACACGGAGAGCCTGGTCAGGGAGGATAAAGGCATCGAGGCGGACGGCGAGATGCGGGTCGGCGGAGAGACCGCCTCCTACGCGGAGCGAGAAACCGACTTCGCCGTTGTGCTTCACGGCGGTGAGGCCGATGTCGTTGATCTCGGGATAGGTGCACCAGGAGGGGCAGCCGGTGACGGAGATCTTGAATTTGCGCGGCAGGTTATAGAACGCAGAGTTTGCGGTGAGCAGATGTGCAATCTGAGCGACGAGCGGCGAGGCGTCAATGAACTCATCGGCGGCGACTCCGGCCAGGGGACAGCCGGTCACGTTGCGCACCACGTCGCCACAGGCGCCTTGGGGCGAGAGTCCAACCGCATGGAGAGCGTCCACCACTTCCGGGAGCGATTCGATGGTAAGCCAGTGAAGCTGGATGTTCTGGCGAACCGTGATGTCGGCGAGGTTGCGGGCGGATTTCCGCGTGAGCGAGCCGATGACGCGAAGCTGTTTGGCGGAGACGATGCCGTTGGGGATGGCGATGCGCATCATGAAGTAATCGGAGGCCAGTCCCTCGCCGCCTTTGCCGCCGGTGGCGCCAACGCCATCGCCCTGGGTGTAGATGCCCCACCATTTGAAGTAGTAGGAAGCCCACTCGGGGACGACGCTGGAGCGGCCGGCACGAGCGAATGCGCGGACCTCGTCAAAGGCTTCCCACGGGTTCTTTTCGCGCTTCAGGCGTTCAGCACGTTGGGCTTTGGTCTCTTTTATTTCAACAATGTCGGCCATTTTTCCTTTTCAGCAGAAACAGAAAGCCCGCGGCAGCGTGGCTGCATCGCGGGCTTTCAGGAAACCTTCAAAAATCGATCGGACTTTCAGACCCAGGTCACCTGTGCGCGCGAGGCGGCATACAGAGGCGACAACAAGGGTTCTCTTGCATACGAAGATGATAGCTGCGGGCTTTGCGAAAAAGCAAATTCTGTTTTTGAGAATCCGCCTCGGCGGGATCTGGATTTGAGGGAAGCAAGGCGGCGCAACGGCAAAGTCGCAGGAGGAAAACGCAGGTCTATTGCGCAGCAGGGGGGCTGGTTGGAAAGTTGCCTTCGAGTTCCTCCAGAATCCGCTCGACAGCTACGGCGGCGGCCTTTTCGCCTTCTGCGGACAGGCTCATCCTGATTGGCTGGCGGGGATCGATGCTAATGGCGTAGAGGATCACCTCTGGGCCTCCGCCCTGGATATAGAAGACGTCCAGCAGGTCCTTGACGCCGATGTCGTGGGCGGTGAGCGTGGGCGGGTAGTCGCGCGAGAAGCGCGGCGTGGTGCGGGTTACGGTTCCGGGAGGGTTGCCGTCCGCCGCAGCGTCCACGAGCAGGACGCGGCCGGCGCTCTGGAGCGGCTCCAGCAGCGTAAAGCCGCCAGTGCCGCCGTCCAGACACTCCACATCTGCCGGCAGAGTGCGTTGTTCCAGAGCCCGTACTACGTGAACGCCGACGCCCTCATCGCCCATGAGGATGTTGCCCAGTCCCAGCACCAGCGTCTTCTTCCCGCTATTTGTCACCCTTCTCCACCCGATCGAACTTCCATCCGCCTATGATCGAGGATACCGTGCCGCGGCCCTCGATGTAGTCGTGATAGAAGGCGAGGTAGACGTGAATGATGACAAAGGTGACAAAGAACCAGAGGAACGTGTGGTGCCAGAAGCGCACACCGAAGTCGCCGCCCATCAGCGGCACGACCCAGGTAAACATCCGCGGCAGCCACGAGTTGCTCATGCTGGAGTAGAGGGCAAAGCCGGTGATGGACTGGAAGACAAACGCCAGGAAGGTGCCGAAGTAGATCACGCCGGCCAGCGCATTGTGCCCCGTGGAGATGGGCCCGTGCAGCTTGGTTTCAAGCACGTCGGCTTTGACGACGTCGACAATCTCCTGGCGCTGTGCGGGCTTGAGCGGAAAGAAGGCACGCCAACTGGAGTACTTGTTGCCGACGAAGCCCCAGTAGAGGCGCGCCAGAAAGTTGAAGACGTAAACGAAAGCGGCCAGGAAGTGTATGAAACGCACCCATCCGAACCAGTATTGCTGATAGGCCTCAGCCGCGTAGAAGGCGCGAATGGGCGCCCCGATGAGGTAGCCGGTGACGCAGAGAAGCACCAGGGCCACCGCGTTGATCCAGTGGTAGACGCGCACCGGGAGTTCCCACACGTACACGCGCCGGTACTCGACAGGCTGATCGCCATTCGGTCGAAACGCGTCCTTTACGCCAATGCCATGGGTACTCATAGCCCTCACTCGAAGGAAACCTGGTGAAGGTGCCGTCCCTGCGGATCGTACAAATGCACGGCGCAGGCCAGGCACGGGTCAAAGGAATGGATGGTGCGAATGATCTCGACCGGTTCGTCGATCTTCGCCACCGGCGTGCCAATGAGCGAGGCTTCGAAGGACGAGCGCTGTTGTTTGGCGTCGCGCGGGGAACCGTTCCAGGTGGTGGGCACGACCAACTGATAGTTCTCGATGGCGCCGTTGTGAATCTTGATCCAGTGCGCCAGCGAGCCGCGCGGAGCCTCCTCCAGGCCTACGCCTTCCGCATCCGCGGGCCAGCTCTTCGGTTCCCAGAACTCGCCGTTGAACGTGGAAACTTCATTGATCTTCACGCGACCCATCAAATCGCCGTAGAACTCCTTGAGCCAGATCATGGCCAGCGCCGCATCCAGGCCGCGAGCCGCGGTGCGGCCCAGCGTGGAGAACAGGGCAGCCACGGGAACGTTGAGCTTGCCCAGGGTGTCCTTTACCAACTCCTGCACGTCGGTGCGGCCGGAGGCAAAGGCTACCAGCAACCTTGCCAGCGGGCCCACTTCCATGGGGTTGTCTTTCCAGCGCGGAGTCTTCAGGAACGAATACTTCTGGTGGCCTTCGAGGGTCTCAAAGGGCGGCTTGGGTCCGGTGTAGTTGAGCTTCGTCTCGCCGGCCCAGGGATGGATACCGACGCTGTCTCCGCCTTCGTAGCTGTACCAGGAACTGGCGATGTATTCCTTGATCTCCTGGGAATCGGTTGCGTTGACCGGGTGCACGGTGCTGAGGTCGCGATTAAGCACCACGCCGCGGGGATACTTGAACGAATCAGGCTGGGCGTAGCCCTTGGTGGGGAACTCGCCATAGCTGAGGTAGTTCGTCAACCCGCCGCCCCACTGGGCCCAATCCTTGTAGAAGGAGGCAACGGCCAGCAGATCGGGGATGTAGACCTGGTTGATAAACTCGTCGGCCTGGCCGATGAGGCGAGCCACCAGGTTGAGCCGATCGGAGTTGATGGCGGCCACTTCATTCATGTTGATGGAACAGGGCACGCCGCCCACCAGGTAGTTCGGATGCGGGTTCTTGCCGCCGAAGACCGCATGGATCTTGACGATTTCTTTCTGCCATTCGAGAGCGTCGAGGTAGTGCGCCACCGCGATCAGGTTCACCTCCGGCGGCAGCTTGTAGGCCGGATGGCCCCAATAGCCGTTGGCGAAGATGCCCAGGCCGCTGGCGGCAAAGGCTTTGATCTTGTCCTGCACATCGGAAAAATAGGCGGGGGTGTTCTTGTCCCACTTGGAGAAGGAGCCCGCCAGCTCCGCGGCCTTCTTGGGGTCGGCCTTCAAGGCGTTGACGATGTCCACCCAGTCCAGCGCATGCAGGTGATAGAAGTGAATCACGTGGTCCTGCACGTACTGCGTGGTCAGCATGATATTGCGGATGAGCTCGGCGGTGGGCGGAACGGCGATGCCGAGCGCGTTTTCCACGGCGCGCACACTGGCGAGCGCATGCACGGTGGTACAGACGCCGCAGACGCGCTCGGTGATGGCCCAGGCATCGCGGGGATCGCGGCCGATGAGGATCTTTTCCAGGCCACGCACCATGGTGCCAGAGCTGAATGCGTCGGTGATTTTGCCGTTTTCCACCACTGCCTCAATGCGCAGGTGGCCTTCAATACGAGTTACCGGATCGACGACTACGCGTGTCATAGCCCCTCACGACTCCTTTTGATCTTCAGCGTGCACTTCCGCAATCACTTTGCGCTTGCGAATGTTGGTCACCACTGCGTGGGCCGCAACTCCGGCCAGCGTGGCCACTCCGACCACAGCGCCCACCGTATCCGCGGTGCTCTCGACGCCGAAGCCGGGGAACGAGGCCAGATGCTGGTAGAACGGACCGTTGTCCCAGAAGCCCGCCTCGCTGCAGCCGATGCATCCGTGGCCGGACTGGATGGGATAGCTGGTGCCCTCGTTCCACTTGACTACGGAGCAGGCGTTGTAAGTGACCGGACCGCGGCAGCCCATCTTGTAAAGGCAGTACCCCTTGCGGGCGTTCTCGTCGTCCCACGACTCGACGAACAGGCCGGCGTCGTAGTTGGGCCGGCGGTAGCAGGTGTCGTGGACACGGCGTCCGTAGAACTCCTTGGGCCGGCCCTGGCTGTCGAGCGCCGGAACCGTTCCCAGCACCAGCAGGTGGGTGACCACGCCCATCATCACGTCGGCGATGGGTGGGCATCCGGGCACGTTGATCACCGGCTTGTCGACCAGCTTGTAGATGGGCGTGGCGCCGGTTGGATTGGGCTTGGCCGCCTGGACGCAACCGTTGGAGGCGCAACTGCCCCACGCCACCACCGCGGCCGCATCCTTGGCGACGGTCTGCAGAATCGATTCCGCGGTCTTGCCGCCGATCATGCAGTAGACGCCGTCGTTGCCCGTGGGCACCGCGCCTTCGACCAGCACGATGTACTTGCCCTTGTTCTTTTCGATGGTGTCAGTCAGGCACTTTTCCGCCTGAAAACCGGAGGCCGCCATCAAAGTCTCTGTGTAGTTCAAATCCAGCACATCCAGCAGCGCATCGACCACGATGGGGTGGGAAGCGCGAATGAACGACTCGCTGCAGCAGGTGCACTCCTGGAAGTGCAGCCACACAACGGCCGGTTTTTCTTTCTTGTCGAATGCCGAGACAACCTGGGCGACGCCGGTTTGACCCAGCCCGGTCACCGTTGCGGCCGCGGCGCAGAATTGGAGAAAGTCTCTGCGGCTGTAGCCTTTCTGCTGCATTGATTGCCAAATGGAGTTACCCATGCCTACCTCGCTCGCTGTGCAGGTATCGGAGAAGCTCCTGATGGCGGAGGAACGGCATGATCAGGCCCGGGAGCTTCGCCGACTTACTTGAGCGAAGGTACGCAGGGGAAATAATAGCTCGCTGTGAGCTACATCACACTTGTGCAGGTTGTTCTTTTGTCATTAAGTCGGCTATTCGGTCAGGGCGCAGATCACACGACCCGCCCCAGCTTGCTGGCCGGAGCTGTCTTTGCGGCTCGGAGGAGGGCGCGCGGGCGGAGCGGGAAGCTGAAACGATGCCGCGATTGCGGAGGGATTGCCGCAGGGAGTCCGAATTCATCTGCGCGGCGAGCACATGGCCGATTGGAACGGACCCCAGAAGCGCGAGCGCCGGAAGTTTCATGAGTTTGATCATTTTTCCTCGTGCTCTCGGAGGCCCCGCGCCGGTTCAATACCCCAACTGATCCCTGATCCCTGCCTTTACAGCTCTCTCGCCCGGTCAATCGCCCGAATCACCGCCCGAGCCTTGTTGATCGATTCCTGGTACTCGAGCTCCGGCACCGAGTCGGCGACGATGCCGGCCCCGGCCTGCACATAGCCCTTGCCGCCGATGGCCAGCATGGAGCGGATGGCGATGCAGGAGTCCAGGTTGCCGGAGAAGTCGGCGTAGAGCACCGCGCCGCCATAGGTGCCGCGGCGCGCCGGTTCCAGTTCCTCGATGATCTCCATGGCACGCACCTTGGGCGCGCCACTCAGCGTGCCGGCAGGGAAGCAGGCGCGCAGGGCATCGACGGCCGTCAGTTCCGGCTTGAGGCGGCCCTCGATGGTGCTCACAATGTGCATTACGTGCGAGTAGCGCTCGACAAACATCAGGCGCTCCACCTTCACGCTGCCGAACTGGCTCACCCGGCCCACGTCGTTGCGCCCCAGGTCCACCAGCATCACGTGCTCGGCGCGCTCTTTCTCGTCGTGGAGCATCTCCTCGGCCAGCGCCTGGTCTTCCTTCTCGTTGGCGCCGCGGGGGCGGGTTCCGGCGATGGGCCGGTACTCCACCTTGCCCCGGTGCACGCGCACCAGAAGCTCCGGCGACGACCCCGCCAACTCCAGGGTCTCCGACCCCTTTGACCTTTTGGAGGAGGTTTTAGGTTGGTCGGGCAGCCCGCCCAGCGGCCCCTCCGGCGCAAAGCGCAGGAAAAACATGTAGGGGCTGGGGTTGACGGTGCGCAGCGCCCGGTACACCTGGAAGCTGTCCGCTTCCGGCACGACGTCGAAGCGCTGCGAGAGGACAGCTTGAAAAATGTCGCCGGCGGCGATGTACTCCTTGGTGCGGGCCACGGCAGCCAGGAAATCCCGTTTGCGGGTGCGGTGCTTCACCCTCAGCTTGCCCTTGCCGTGCTGTGCAGGCAGTTTGGGCAGCGGCCGGGCAAGCCGCTTTTCCAGCTTATCGAGCCGCTCCACGGCCCTGTCATAGGCTGCCGCGGGGGCACCGGCCGGCTTGCGGCGCGTGACGTCGGCTGTAACCACCAGCCAGATCTCCTTGCGCACGTGGTCGAAGGCCAGCACCTCGTCGAAGAACAGCAGGCAGGCGTCGGGAACACCCAGCTCGTCGGCGGCCAGCGCCGGCAGCCGCTCGATCTGGCGCACCGCGTCATAGGAGAAAAAGCCTACAGCCCCGGCGGTAAATGGCGGCAGCCCCGGCAACCGGGCCGGCTTGTGCCCGCCCAGCGCCTGCCGCAGCACGTCGAAGATATCGCCCTCCGTGCGGGTCACCTTCCTGCCCTCGGTAATGGTGATCGCGCGCCCGCGAGCCACAATCCGTTTGAACGGGGCCAGCCCCATGAAGGTGTAGCGTCCCACCTGCTCGCCGCCCTCCACCGACTCCAGCAGAAAGCACTCCCGCTCCGGCCACGCCGCGCGCAGGAATGCCCCCACCGGCGTTTCCAGGTCGGCCGTCAGCGTGCGGCAGACGGGCACCAGGGTGTGTTCTTTGGCGAGCGCCAGAAACTCCTTGCGGCTGGGCTGGACGGGATGGACTCGGGCTTTCACTCAGACCAGTGTAACTGCGCTGGAGCTGCATTTTGCGCAAAAGGCCCTGACGCGGCAGGCGGGTTCCGGCATTCCACGCGTTTTCATGGCAGTGCCCAACTGGCCGGCATCCCGCAACAACCACGTTGGTCGGGCTATTTCTTGGGTTGTATCGACAGGTTCATCACCACTCTGAACGAATTTTCCCGCTTCGGAGCCGATAGTGAAGGGGCGAGCCCGGGGCGGGAAGGGGTTCCCAGCATGGTTCCGGCAGGCTTGACGGCGCTGTCTGGCGGGCCTAGACTCACTGGGGTTTGGGCTTGTGCGGAACGATCCCCAGGCCGAACCAGCCGGCGGACGGGAACAGGATGAGGGCCGGGTGGGGAATCCTCCCTCGAGACGGGAGGGAACCCTGCTGCATCTAAGCCTTGCGAGTGGGACGTGGGGAGAGAATCGTCCCCCGCGACCTTCGCATCCGTCGCGCCTGGAGGCAGGCAATCAAAAATTGGAGAGGTGTATGGCAATTGCAACCCCGGCAGTGACTTTGGACCAGGAGATCAATCCCTGGGAGGCACAAAGCGCCCGCTTTGACTTTGCGGCGCGCAAACTGAATCTGGAACCCAATTTGTGGAAGGTGCTGAGCACCCCGTCGCGCGAGATCATCGTGCACTTTCCCGTAACCCTGGATAGCGGCCAGATCGAGATGTTCACCGGCTTCCGGGTGCAGCACTCCATCGCCCGGGGCCCTTGCAAGGGCGGCATCCGCTACTCGCCCGATGTGACCCTGGACGAGGTGCGGGCGCTGGCCAGTTGGATGACCTGGAAGTGCGCGGTGGTCAATATCCCCTTCGGCGGCGCCAAGGGCGGCGTGATCTGCGACCCCAAGAAGATGAGCCAGGGCGAGCTGGAACGTATGACCCGCCGCTATACCTCGGAGATCATCGACTTCATCGGGCCGGAGAAGGACGTTCCCGCGCCGGACGTGAACACCAACGAGCAGACCATGGCCTGGATCATGGACACCTACTCGATGCACATGGGGCATACCGTAACCAGCGTGGTCACGGGCAAGCCACTGAACATCGGCGGCTCGCGAGGGCGCCTCGAGGCCACCGGGCGCGGCGTGCTGGTGGTGTGCGACGAGAGCCTGCGCTACCTGAATATACCCATCGACGGCTGCCGGGTGGTGATTCAGGGCTTCGGCAACGTGGGCTCGAATGCCGCCCGGCTGATGATGGAGCGCGGCTACAAGATTGTGGGCATCGCCGAGCGGGATGGGGGTCTCGCGAACCTCAACGGCATCGACATTCACCAGTTGATCGAGTACAAGTACCGCAACGGCACCACCCTGGGTTTCCGCGGCGCCGAGGCCACGCCCAGCGAGGAGCTGCTGGTTTCAGAGTGCGAAATCCTCATCCCCGCGGCTACCGAGAACGTGATCACCAGCCGCAACGCCGACCAGATCAAGGCGCGCATCGTCGTCGAGGGCGCCAACGGCCCCACCACCGCCGTGGCCGATGAGATCCTGGCCGACAAGCGCATCTTCATCGTGCCGGACATTTTGGCCAATGCCGGCGGCGTCACCGCCAGCTACTTCGAGTGGGTGCAGGACCGGCAGGGCTACTTCTGGAAGGAAGCCATCGTCAACGAGCAACTGGAGACGATTCTGCGCGACAGCTTCGACGATGTGGTGCGCTACGCGGAGGCCCACAACGTGAATAACCGCATCGCCGCCTACATGCTGGCCATCGACCGCGTGGCCTTCACCATCAAGCAGCGCGGAATATACGCATAGAGTTCGCGCTGACCTCGGCAAGAAGAGCGGGACGGGTTTCAAGCCCATCCCGCTTTGGCTTTTGCGCGCTGTGGCACACGAAGTGCCAAGACGCCAATCCGTCTCCCGGTGCGATAATGGAGCTAGGCCGGAGGCCCCTCTTCCGGCATCGCGCAAGCCGCATGAACCTGCCCAACTCCATCACGATGAGCCGGATCGTCATGATCCCGCTGCTGCTGTGGATCCTCTCCACACACTTTCCCTGGCAAGCGAATGGCGAGCAGGAGATCCTGGCCTCGGTACTGTTCGTGCTGGCCTCGATTACCGACGGCCTGGATGGTTACCTGGCACGCAAGCGCGGCCAGATCACCACCATGGGCATGTTGCTGGACCCCATCGCCGACAAGATCATGGTGACCGGGGCGCTGATTGCCCTGGTGGCTTACAACCCCCAGGTGGTCAAGGTGTGGATCGTGGTGGTCATCATCGGCCGCGAATTCCTCATCTCCGGCCTGCGCTCGATCGCATCGTCCGAGGGCTTTACCATCCAGGCCAGCGACCTGGGCAAGCTCAAGACGGTCACCCAGATCGTGGCCGTCGTCGCCGCCATCCTGGCCCACCACTGGGACAAGTGGCAGTTCGGGGTTCTCGTCATCCCCGTCAACTGGATTGCCGTGGCCGCAATCTACTTCACGGTGCTGGTTTCGGTCATCTCGGCGATCGATTACTTTGTCGGCTTCTGGAAACAGATCGACCATGCCTCGAAGGACCGGCGGAAGGCGTTTGTGCTGGGACGGCGGAAGAGCCCGAGCATCTCGTGAACTCGCGTCCAACTCATCAGCTCGGCTCATGCTTCAAACAGGACTCGATGCTTTGACACTGATTGTGGTAGCTGGAAACAGGGGAGCGGGAATGCCGCTTCCCTCAGTGCCAGAATCGCAGCATGAGGTTGGAGACCGTATGCCATGCCTGCGTGGCTCCCAGCGGAATCTTCAGCCTGTGCAGGGTCCACGCGAACGGCGCCGCAAACATCGTCACCCGATGCATTCGATTGATGGGGACCACTGCGACATCAATACGGCACAGCAAAAAGCCCCGGCCATGGCCGGGGCTTTTTACATATGGAACACGTCGAGTCTGCCGTCAGGCCATGACCGGAATCGGTTCCGGGATGCTGACCAACGGCCCGGCAACCGACGTTGGACAAGTGGCAGGAGCTGCCGCCGGCTGCGCATGGGCTCCGCGCGTGAGCTGGTGAACGAAGTGGTAGGGCGGCCAGGGGCCGGAGAGCTGCATCTGGCACTCGCGCATCATGGCGCTGGTGGTGGAGAACTTGTTCTGGTAGCGCTCCACGTACTTGCGGTCGATCAGGTGGGCAATATCCAGCACCATCTTGCCGCTTTCGGTGAGCCGGCAACTGACCTCTTCGTCCAGAGGCTGGAATTGCCGGTGCATCTGGAAGCTGACCGCGCGGGCGCGCGTCT
Source organism: Occallatibacter sp. (assembly GCA_049509995.1). Classification (GTDB taxonomy): domain Bacteria; phylum Acidobacteriota; class Terriglobia; order Terriglobales; family Acidobacteriaceae; genus Telmatobacter. Next base: position 17,641 of record JBEKZJ010000013.1, read on the forward strand.
GGCGCTCGCGGGTGCGCGCCGCGTTCTCGCGCAGGTTGCTGAGATACTCCCGGCCTACGCTCTCAGCCGGCAGATGCCGGTCGACCTCGCGGCCACAGCAGTCGTCGACGAAGACCTTCAGGTGCATCTCGGCCTTGCCGCGCAGCTTATCGATGTTGCCCAGAAACTGGCGCTGGTTGGAACGGATGGACCTGCGCAGGCTGTCGTCGTCGTTGAAAACGGTGCCGAAGCGAAATGGCAGCACCGTGGAATGCTGGAAACAGTCGGCGATCACCCGTGCGTGGTCCACGCCGGATCGCTGGTTCAGGGTTTCCGCGGGGTTGTGCTCGCTGACGATTACGGCCAGATCGCTGGCGGGGTAGAGAAATACCTGGTTGCCGCTAACTCCGAGGACAGATTCCATCGGAACAGGTTTGCGATGACGGGCCAATTCTGGAAATGCTTGCTTTTCACCGATGCAGTAGGCATACCATGCCATGACGAAACACTCCGTCTGCGTGCGCCGGGAGGCGCCGCTCGTTGGTAAAGCTCTGTGAACTGGGGAACAACTGCATAGCGGGCATCTGGCCGGGCGGTTGAGAGCGGACCCGGATCAACTATGCCGAATACTAGCCCTCTGAAAATACGACTGGCAACATCGCACATCACGTAGATTGATAAAGGCAGCAGAATCGACGATATTTGTATTTGCATAAGCAACAAAATGGTTGATGGCGCGAAAAAGAGTCCCTTTCAGGACAGCCAATCTATTTTGGAAAGTGATAGCCCGCGCGGGAGCATTTCAACCAACGATTTTGGAGCGGGTGACTCGCATTTCCAGTATTGCACAGCTACGAGAAGATTTCCCCCGAAAGCAAGCCCGCCAAGTGGCGTTTTTCCTGACCGTGGTCCGCGGCTCTGGGTCCTGACCGTTGGGGTGGAAGCAAAAGCTGCCGCCCGGGAGACGCGCCGCAAGCAGACGCTTACGCTCATTCGCTCCGGGAGTCTGCGGGGAATGGAGTTCGCGTCTTGCAGGATCAACAACCCACAGACCTGAGAATTTTCCGTAAGTCATTGATTCTAAGTCGAAAACGCCTTATTGGCAACGCGCTCTTAGGGCAGGACGCGCTGGATGTGGAGATAGAGAATGACGTTCAGCAGGATGGACACGGCCAGAAGACCCAGGGCAATGAGGGCAAACACATTCACCTTGCTGCCCACACCCTTCAGGTCTTCAAGCAGTTCCTGCTGCTCCAGCGTGTTGCGGTCGGTGGCTTCGCGGACCATCTCCAACTGATCCTCGACCCGCTTCAGGGAGGAATTCTGCTCCACCACCTGGTCGCGCAGCTCGCGATGCTGCGTCTGCAGCTCGGCCAGGCCGTCCTCAATGGGCGCCAGGTTGACCGGCGGCGGAGGCGGAGGCGGGTGGTGATGCGGGGTGAGGACATTGGAGACGGCGGTGCCGATATTTCCGTCCAACAGAGGCAGAATCTTCTGCACGAAGGGCAACACCGCGCGCAGCGTAGCGACGGCGCGCTGGATGCTGGAGGGAACTTCAAGCGGAGAAACGGAGGAGGGGTTGGCCAGGGCGCGCCCTGGAGGCGGAGGAGCATTCAGGCGCTGCTGTTCGCCCGGCAGCGGGGAAGGGCTCGCGGATCCAATGGGCAGCGGGGATCCGATGGCACGCGGATGCGGTTCCTCGGAGTTTGGTCCCCGGTGGCCCTGTTCGACTGCTCCGTTCAAGCCAAAACCCTCTGTGCCGCTCATGGACTTCCTTCTCCATTCACTATAAAGGAATTCGTCCCGTTTCAGTGATTTCCGCAGTGTGTACCCTGATCCGGTTCCGAATCAATTCCCGGCGCCGGAGCCCATTTGCGGCCGGTCTGGCCTGCTTTCGGGGCGCGCAGAGCGGGTGGTCGCGACCTCGGCAAACACATGCGCGCCGCGGGGAGAGATCGATGTGGTTTGTTCTGAACGAACACGCTGGTTGCGGTCGCGTATCCTCGTACCCAGGAGAAGCGTGTGAATCCAGTCCTTGCCCACACCCTGCGCAGCCTGCAACGCAACATTCTGGCCGGCATCATCACCATCGGACCACTGTTTGTTACGTACCTGATCTTCAGCTTCCTTCTGGGTGTCCTGGCCAAGGCCGGTTTGCCTGTGATTCAGCTCTTGGCCGCCATCTTCCCAGGGGATTGGCTCAGCCAGCCGTGGCTGCAGTGGCTGATGGCCGTCGTTCTCACCCTCGTGGTGCTCTACGTGGTGGGCCGTGTGACCTCGCAGGTGGTGGGCCGCCAGGCAATCAAGCTCTTCGAGGCGGCGCTGGACCGGCTGCCCTTTATCGCCAAAATCTACGGTTCCGTGCGCCAACTGATTGACAGCATGACGGCCAAGAAGGAGTCCAGCCAGCGCGTGGTGCTGGTCGACTTTCCCATCGCGGGCCAGAAGAGTATCGGATTTCTCACCCGCACGCTGATCGACGAGACTACCGGCGAACTGCTGGCCGCGGTGCTGTTGCCCAATTCCATCAACCCGACTTCGGCTTTGCTGCAGATCCTTCCCATTGCGTGGGTCACCGAGACCGACCTGAACATGGAGCAGGCCATGAGCATGTTGATGACGGGCGGGGCCGTGGGGCCGGATACCATACGGTTTACCAAGCCCGCACTTCCCGCGGAGGAGAAGGCTACGCCGCCTGCGCTCTCGGCTTGACCTTGGCAAGGGACTTGTTTTTCGCGGCAACCCAAAGATCGTGATCCATCTGCAAACCAAGCCAGAGCTGAGCGGAGGTGCCAAAGTAGGTGCTGAGGCGCATGGCGGTATCCGCCGTGATCGACCGCTTGGGGCGCACCACATCGTTCACCCGCGGCGCGGAGACGTGCAGTTCCCCGGCCAGCCGGTACCTGGAGAGGCCAAGGGCCTCCATGAATTCGGTCTGGAGTATGTCACCGGGATGGATCGAATATGCGAAAGGGATCTTTTTCATGGCGCCTTGTGGTCAGCGGGTTGCTCCTCCGCCAGTTCCTCTTCCGCGTGCTCGCTCTCCACGGTAATCTTGCGCAGGCTCACATGCTCGAAATGCGCCCAGATCAGGCCCACGGGGACGATGCCCAGGAAGGTGACCAACAGCAGGGTTGCGGCGCAGGCGGTGGAGGCCTCGGGCGGGGCGCCGTAGAAGCTGGAGATGGCCGCGGCCACTAGGCCGATCTGCGTGAACCAGCCCAGTACCGGCAGTTGGAAGACGCTGGCTCCGCCGCTGAAAGCCAGCAACAACATGCACTTAGCCAATGTCATCGACGCCAGTTGCGGGCTGGCGACAAAAGCCCGCGTGGTCTCAAGATAGGCCAGCGTGATCACCCCCCACATGCCCAGCGAGAGCGCGGCGACGACTGCAAAGTCGGAGAATGTGCGCATGGTGTCCAGGCCGGTGCGGAAGCTGCGAACCTTTTCTCCCACGGCATGTCCGAGGCGCTTGGAAACCAGGCCAAAGGTTCCTTCGAGGAACGAGGCCACCACCCCGCCGGCCAGGCGCACGGCAATCAGAAAGAGCGCGCCCAGGACAGTGAGGGCCATCCCCCAGTAGCCGGCCTTCTCGACGATCTCAGGATGCGGCAGAGCGCCCGGCAGACCGAACCAGGCGGTGAACAGGATGACAGAAGAGAAAATCAGCGCCATCGATCCTGCGTCGAAGAGCCGTTCCACGATGTACACGGCGATCTGCGAACTGAGCGGAAGGCCGGTCTTCCTGGAGACCAGGTAGGGACGCACCGGGTCAGCGACCCGCCCGATCAGCGCCACGGCCGTAAAGCCGATCACCTGCGTTCCCAGCAGCGAAAGCAGCGGTACCTTCCTGTTTTGCCGCAGCAGCAACGCCCAGCGCACGGAGCGGAAGACGTAGGCAGAGTAAATGCAGCCCGTGGCAATGCCGATCTTGCGCCAGTCGGCCAGCGCAATCTGGGAGCGGAACACACCAAAGTCGAAGTGAATCCTGTCGCGTCCCCAAAACAAAAGCGCCGCCAGCGCCGCCAGCGCTAACAAGCCCAGAATCAATTGGTACTTCTTCAAGCGTTCTCCGTTCCGCGGATGAGCGGTCTCATAAATTCTATAGGCTGCAGCGGGCAGGTAGAGGCAGGCGCCTTGTCAAGCGCCGGAATCCGGTTAAATGCTCAGCAAATCATGCAAGGGCATACCGAAAGGCCGGAAGCAAAGTTCCTGCTTTGCCAGGTCTCAAAGCCTGTCAGCGGTTTCCCTTGTCGTCCGGCGCCGCCGCCGACGCAACCGTCTGCTTCGCCTGCGCCTCGCGCACCTTCACGCGGCGGTTGAACTCGTGAATCACGCGCGCCACGTAAGCCCGGGTCTCGCGGTAGGGCGGAATGCCGTTGTACCTGTCCACCGCGGCCGGGCCGGCATTGTAGGCCGCCAGCGCCAGGGCCAGCTGGTCGTGATAGCGGGTGAGCAGCGCGTCCAGGTAGGCCGAGCCGCCGCGCACATTCTGGTCCGGCTTGAAGCTGTCTTCCACGCCCAGTCCGGCGGCCGTCCCCGGCATCAACTGCATGAGCCCGCGCGCACCGGCGCGGCTCACGGCGCGGGCGTTGCCGCCGCTCTCGGCTTTCACCAGGCTGGCCAGCAGTTCCACATCCAGATTGTGCTCAGTGCCGGCCTTGGCAAGCATCTCGCGCAGGTCCCCTGGAGAGAGTTTTACGTCCGCGCCGGCCTCAAGGGTGGCCGGCGATGTGGCTGCGGCCGGCTGCTCTGCGGTTGCAGGCGCCGGCGGCGGGTCGGAAACCTGCTCGAACCCGGCGATCTCCCGCGGCGCGAGCTCGATGTAGTTGTCCTCGCCCGCGCTCAGGTAGAGCCGGATGCGGCCTTCGACCGCAGCGTGATGGTCGCAGCGCATCTCGAAGCCGTTGTCCAGGGTCACGCGCTCGGCTGCCCGCGCTGGCGCCGCAAGGCTCGCCAAGGCCGCCAGGGTCCCTACCGTGGTGAAGACTCTCCCGCGCATTCCCAATCGCCCTTCCCTATCCTTATCTTACGCTTACGCCCCGGCAGCAGAAGACTCTGTCACGGCCGCTTCCAGCACCACGGCCACGCCGTCCTGGTCGTTGGGCGGGGCCTGCCGCCAGCCGCGCCTTTCGGCCATGGCGCGCAGCTCGGGCACCGCATTGCCCATCATCACGCCCTGGCCGGCCCACTCCAGCATATCCACGTCGTTCCAGTTATCGCCGATAGCCATGGTCTGCTTGCGGTCCACGCCCAGCCACCCGGCCAGCCGCTCCAGCGCCCATCCCTTCGTAACCCCAAGCGGCATCAGGTCCAGAATCGACAGGTCGCGCGCCGGATACTGGGTGCGAACGCACTCGCAACTTCCGCTCCACTCGCTCGCCTGGAGCGCCTGTTCGGCCTCTCGCATCTTTCCCAGGGTTCCCGTGACCATGCCCTGAATGGGGTCCTCGCCGTCGGGGAGAGCCCGCTCCAGCGGCTTGACCACCTCGATGGCGTTGCGGTTGGCCTCGATCCACAAAGCGATTCGTCCGTGCGCCTGTTCCATGTTTTCCAGCACCAACTCGCCGCGCCCCGGACGGTCAAACGTAAACACTACTGCCCCAAACGGCCTGAGCAGCCCGCACAGCCCGCGCGCCACCCGCGCTTCAAGCCGGCAATGGTCGATCGGCTCGCCGCCCAGAGTTCGGATCACTGCACCATTGGACGTAATCAGGGGCGTATCCGCTCGCAGGCCCAGGCCGTCGAGCAGCGGCGCCGTATAAGCTGTGCGCCGCCCGGTGGCAATGGCCACCGTGAGTCCGGCCTCCTGCGCCGCCTTGAGCGCCGCTGCCGTGCGCAGGCTGATCTCCCGCCCGAGGGTCGGCAGCAGCGTTCCATCCATGTCAATCGCCACCAGGCGAATGGGAGCGTGCATGTCTTAAGTGTACCGGTAGTGTGGGAAGGCTGGGGGCGTAGGCGTGGCTCCAGCCTGTGACCCCGGTCATACGCAGTGGACTGCAGGATTGCTATGGTTGCGCCATGAAACAGTGCGGGCTGGCTGTCATCGCTCTGGGATCAATCTGTCCGTTGTTGGCCCAGAACCCGGCGCTGCCGGCTCCTTCTGCCGCGCCGGAGATTTTCCTGGTCGGCAGCGTGCACCACATGCACTTCGAGGAGCGCTACCACTACTCGCTCATCGACCTGCAGACGCAGGTCAGGTCGTTGCATCCGGATGTGGTGTGCGGAGAGATCACGCCGGAGGCTTTCAACGGGCCGATGGAAGGAAACTTTCCACCCGAGGCGGCCATGTTGGCCCAGATGGCTCCGGGCTGGGGCGCGCGCTTCATTCCCGCCGACTGGCGGGTCAGCTTTTCGTGGCAGGATCGCGCCAGCCAGCAGGAGGCCAGGGACAAGGTGAAAGCCGCCGAGGTGGACGCCGCGCAGAACAAGGCGAAAGCCTATTTTGCCGCTTTCTCCGGTGATTCCTTGTACGACTATACGAGCGGTTCGACGCCATATCTCGCCATGGTCGATCACATGTTTGAAGAGGTGATTGGAGAAAACACGCCCTCCGACATTGCCGCCGGCGCCTGGCACGAGCGCAACCGGAAGATCGTGGAAAACTGCCTGACGGAGGCGGGTCCCGGCATGCGCATTGTGTTTGTCTTCGGCAGCGGTCACCTGCCGCAACTGCGCAGGCAGTTGGCCGCGCGGGGATTGACGGCGCAGATTCCGCCGCGGGCGTTCACTCCGGCGGGGCCGGGAACGATGCCTCCGGCCGTGATTGCCCGCTGGCAACGCAATCTGAAGAACCTGGAAGGCATTGCGGACAGGTCGATTGCGGTTTCCGCCGACAATCTGGCCAAGGCGAAGGACACCAATCGCGCGCCCGCTTTGCGCAGCGAGATCGACCTGTACCTGGCGCGTCAGAAGGCTCCGTAGCGTGGATGTTGCATGGGGGCCGGCCGCATCCGTTAGGCTTGGAGAGATGGAACGCATTTGCAGCCATTGCCACGCCGTGCTTGCCCCGGAGACAGAAGCCGACTGGTGTCCCGCCTGCGGCGGAGCATTGATTGAGCGGGCCAACCTGCCCGCACTCGACCAGCCGGAGAGGGCGCCGCAGGAGGTCGATCATCGCGGAATCGTGCTGCCGCGCCGTCACGCGCTGGGCGGGATTATTACGCCGCAGTGAGGCTTGCCGGCGCGGGGAATCCCACCTTAGCATAGACTTCGGCGTCAACGGACGGCATGCGCCACTTTCTGAAGGGAACTCCAAAATCCATGAGACTCAACACCTATCTCAATTACGGCGGCAACTGCGCGGAGGCCTTCCGCTTCTACGAAGAGCACCTGGGAGGAAGAATCATCGCGATGACGACCCACGGCCAGATGCCCGATCCAAGCTCGGTCGACCCCAACTGGAAAGACAAGGTTCTGCATGCCCGCATCCTCCTCGGCGAAACCGCGCTGTTTGGCGCGGACGTTCCGCCGGACCGCTTCAAGCCGATGCGCAGCGCCTATCTCTCGCTCTCCGTTGACAGTATTGCCGAAGCGGAGCGAATCTATGTCCTGCTCAGCGAGGGCGGCGAGATCTTCATGGCGATGCAGGAGACGTTTTTCGCCTATCGCTTTGCCATGTTTCGGGACCAGTTCGGCACATCCTGGATGCTGATCAACGAACGGCCGATGCCGCAACGCGCCTGAACTGGATGATTACGCCGTCATTGGGCTTTGCCGGGAGGGGATCACGCCTTCGTATCGAGCCCAACTGCCTCGGCCAGCCTCGCCTGCCGCTCATCAAAGGTCCAGAAGCGCTGGGCTTTCAATTCCAGTGCACAGGCTACGTGCAACGAGTCCAGGGTGCGGACGCCGAGCGTTGGACCATGCTTTCGCGCAAGATCGATGCTGGTCTCCCAGATCCTTTCCGGCAAACTGACCGGAATCCAGATTCCTTGCGCGCAATCGCGCTCGAAGACAGCCCAGGCAAGTTGAGCTTCCAAAGCAGAAATGCGTGTGCGAAAGACCTGCCGATTGAGAGAATGCGCAAGTTCGGTCCGGTTAAACGGGGTCAGCCACACGAATGGCCTTGAGGACATTCGGCGCAGCGACTCGGAGGTGTGAACGTCCTTTGCGTAAATAGGTACGACAAAGCTGCTATCCGCATAGGTGGTCACCAGCGGCTATTCCTATCCTCAATCAAGTCTTCCACTGCGGGGAGGACGCGGTCGCCGAAAATGGCCTTGAGCCGAGCCTCAAAATCCGGCCACTCGACAGGAGAGGCAACAGGCTTTTCGGGAATGATCGGAATGATCCGGCCCAGAACAGAGTTCCGCTCGCGGAGTTCGACGGTTTCTCCGGCCTTGAGCCAAGCCTTGAGTTGGCGGGTGTCGCGGAGTTGGCGGAGGTTTACGCTTGGCATGGATTCAATGTGGCACAAAATGTGTCACATTGTCAATGGATAACCGACGCCCTGCTATGCGCCTACTCGTACCGCAGCGCCTCTGCCGGCAGCACTCTCGCCGCAGCCGACGACGGATACAGCGTGGCTAAGAGGGAGATTCCGATGGAGACAGCGGATACGATCACCCCATCGAGCGGGCGCGGTGCGAAGGGCAGCGTGTCGATGGAGTAGACCTCGGCGGAGAGTTGGATGAAGTGGTAGTGTCCGCCGGCCCAGGCAGCGAGATAGCCGAGCGCCAGGCCCACGACGGTGCCGATGAGGCTGATCAGGAACCCCTGCAGCAGGAAGATGCGCCGCACCTGCTCCGGCTCCACGCCAAAGCTCATCATCACGGCGATATCGCGGGTCTTCTCCATCACCATCATGGTCAGCGCGATCAGAATATTGAGCGCGGCCACGAGCACGATGAGAGCAATCACGATGAACGTGACCACCTGTTCCAGCTTGAGGGCGCGGAACAGTTCGCGGTTCTGCTCCATCCAGTTGGAGGTCATGAAGCCCTTGCCGGCCGCCTGCTCGATGGCGCGGCCAATCTCCGGCGCGCGATTCAGATCGTCCACTTTGAAGCTGATCACCGACAGCAGGTCCGGCTCGCTGAAAAGCCGCTGGGCGTCGGCCAGGCGCAGAAACCCCATCTGCGCGTCGTACTGGTAAAAGCCGGAGTGGAAGGTGCCCGCCAGGCGAAAACGCACTACCTTGGGGAAGATGCCCAGCGGGGTCATCTCTCCCTGCGGGCTGATCACCATCACGGAATCGCCAACGGTTGCGCCGACAGTCTCCGCCAGGTCCTGCCCCAGCACGATGGGCGGAAGCTCCGCATTCACGGCCGAGATCGGCCCCGGTTGCGGTTCCAGCGCACGCACCGAGCCCGGCGTGGCTGTCGTCAAAAGGTCGCTCACCGTCTGTTCGTAGCCGGGCAGAATGCCTTCGATCAGCGCGCCTCCATCGCGGGCTCCGCGCGCCACCAGCACCTGTTCATAGAGTCCCGGCGAAGCCGCGGTCACGTGCGGCAAGCGGCGCAGCCGGTTGAACAGCGGTTGCCAGTTGCGGATGCCGTCTCCCTGCACACGCATCAGTTGCACATGCGCGCTCGATCCCAGCAGACGGTCCTGAATGTCGCGCCTCATGCCGTTGGTGATGGCCAGCGCGATGATCAGCGCGGCCACGCCCGCGGCTACCCCGGCGATGGAGATGGTGGTCACCACTCCGACCACGGCCTGCCGCCGCTTGGCCCTCAGGTAGCGCGCCGCCACAAAGAGTTCGAATCGCATTGCGCCTACTTCGCCGGTGCGGTAAATACCGTCTTGGCCACGCCCACATTGTCGTGCCGGTCGCAGACACGGACGGTAATCAGGTGCTCGCCGGTCTTGGGGTCGAAGGCTGAGGCCGAAAGGCGAAACTCATAGTGCTCGCGCCGCGAGTCAGACAGCCCGCCGACCGGCTCGATGAACTGCCAGGGACCCGCGTCCAGCGAGTATTCGGCGTGGGCGATGGGCGAGAAAGCATCTTCGGCGTCAAACGTCACGCGCGGGGCTGCTTCCGCGCTAGCCTTCAGTCCACTCACCACGGGCGGCGTCGTATCCACCTCGAAGCGCTCGCTGACCTTTTCACCCGCGAGGGCGTCGGCGGGCGTGTGCGAGGGCGCGTCGGAGGCCACCACCTTGATCTGATAGCCGCCATCGGGAATCAGCGTCGCGTCGAAGCTGTAGGCCTTGTCGATAATCTGATCCTTCAGCAGCCGCCAGACCTTTTCGCCGTCCCCGCGCAGATAAAGCGAATAGATCAGGTCGTCGCCGTTGTCGTCGTGAGCAGCCCAGCGGACGGTGACGGCGGTGCGGTCCTTGACGGCCTGCAAAGGTGCGGTGGCGCCCGCGTCAAAGCTCATCCCGCTCTGATTTGACGACGGAAGCGCGATGTTGACCGGCGGCGGCAGATTACCGGGCTGGTTCTGAACATTGATGCGCGCACCCGTCACCACCACCAGTTCGTCCACCACCGGGGCCGCATTCACGGGCAGGTAGTTCACGCCCACGCTGCCCAACGTTCCACCCGCGCGCAGCACCGCCTTCCACTCGAAGAAGCGCCCCGCCGGAGAAGCCACTGCGCCGTCCTTCAACGGCTGCCAGTCACTCCATCCCCAGTCGTTTCGGCCGCGCACCGGCTGCTCCACGTTGCCGGTGCGGGTCCACAGCTCGAACCCGGTCGAGCCTGGCTCAACCTCCACGCGGCCATAGCGGGCCAGCGCGCCGGCATCCAGCACGTCGCTCGCGTACTCGTGCTTTTCGACGGCGCCCAGGGAATACAGCTTGCCGGTGTTGCCCGTGCCAACGAAAATGCCGCCCCTGTCTCCCGCACCCGGAACCGCGGCCAGGCTCAGCCCCTGTTGCGCGTCAAGGTGGGCCACGTCGGAGTAGCTACCATCGTCGATGATCGTGAAAACCCGCCCGCGGTTGCCGGTGAGTGCAATCAAGCTTCCGTGGCGCGCGGCCAGCGCGTAGACGATCTCATCCTTGCCGGCCCACAGACGGCGCGGAGCCTGCCCCTCAGCCAGCGCGTAAATCTCGCTTCCCTCGGGCACCGAGACGCTGGTGTTAGCCTCCTGCAGCGACTCCGGCTGGACGATGGTGACGGTTGCGGTGCCAACTCCCTGCACGGGCAGCGGCGGCAGCGGATTGCGGCTCTTGTCGCCCACGCTGGCCGCGTAGATGGTCCCGTTTGCGCCCACGGCCACCGCCGTGATTTCGCGCCTTGGAGCCTCGAACAGCACGTAGCCTTTGCCTTGCGGATCGATTCTGTAGACCAGCCCCGAACCATCCGAGCCGGCAATCAGGTTGCCCTTGGCGTCCCAGGCCAGCGAGCGGATGTGCTGCTCGTCGCTCTTGAAGAACGCCTCCGGCTTTGCGCCGGGCCTGGCGGGGTCGACGCGGTACACCGCTCCCGGACCACCGGTGGCGATGTACAGCCGCCCGGTTGCGTCGAGGGCCAAGTCCCATATGTAGTGCGACTTTTCATCCGCTTTGTCGGCGCCTGGATTTTCCTCGGCCTCTTTCTCTTCGCTTGCCTTTTCCTGGGGCTTGCCTTCAGCAGCTTTTCCCTCATCCAGCCTGCCGGCGTCGAAGACCACCGTGGCGCTGCCTTCATCCTGTTTCGTGGTCGCATCGGCCTTCAGCTTGTAAACCTTCCCGCTGGGCAGCGTAGCCGCGTAGAGCGCTCCCTCCTGCCCCAGGCGAACTACCTGCACGCTCACATCCCTGGTCTCGAAGAGCGTAAACGCTTCGCCGTCCTTGCCCACGCGCAGTACCGTGGCCGGCGCGGCGGTTCCCACAAAGGCCGTTCCGCTTTTGTCGATGGCTACCGACCACACGAATGTCGAGGGCGTCGTGAGCACCTCGGTCAAGCCAGGCCCCTCGTGCAAATGGCCGTCGCTGGTAAGCGCAACCCCCTGCGGCGTGCCCTTTTCAAACTCCTCGATGCGGGACTGGGTCCACAGGTGGGTGCCCTGCGCCAAGGCAGGAAGCGAGTTGACGACGGCGATTCCAAGCACCGCCGCAAGGGCGGCGAGGCTCCATGCGGAGCGGAAGCGGCAGGTCGTAGGTTTTGAGACAAACATGCTGCCGTTGAGTCTACTAAAGTTGGGGGCAGTCGGGCATATATGCGTGGATGCGGTGGACCGATCGGAGAACGCGAAACTTCCTGGCGGCGCGCTTTGCGGGCTCACTCTACCCTGACAATCTCGCCAAGACGATGGGTTGGTAGAAACCGTTCTCCGGCGGCATAAGCCAACGAACGTCTCCGAATCCCGCATCGCTTAAAACGGCTGAGAGTTCATGCCGAAGCAAACACCGGTATTCCGAAACAAAATGGTGCGTCTTCCATCCCTGGTCCGATTGAACAGTGATGTAAAGGTGCAGGATATATCTCGCATTTTCCCTCGGGCTTTCGATCCAGTCCCACACCTGATGGACAATACGCCGGCTGCCAGCCGCTCCGTAGAAAGCCGGCTTTTGAATTGCAGGCTTTTCAACAATGAGCGTGTCATAGTCGCGGATCGTTGCCATGAAGAGCCCATCTGGCTTGAGCTTCGACGCGATTGCCGCCGCCGCTTGCGCAAGTTGACCGGCACTTAGATGCGGCAATGCATTGTCCATGGCCACCACCACATCGAAGCCGCCCTCCCTGACTTCCCGAAGCGAGGTCATGTCGGAGACGCAAAACGAGATCGTCAGAGCTCGACGCCGGGCCTCCAACTGCGCGCGATTGACGGCTGCCGCGCTGAGGTCCGATGCGACAACTTGATGACCCATCCTGGCAAGCCCGATGGCCTGGGTGCCGATTCCGCATGCGCAATCAAGAATCCGCAGCGGATTCCCCGCGGTCTGCGAGGTCAACAGATTGCCGATAGCCCTGGCCTGACGTTCGATCGCGCTGTCCCAATCCTCGAAGATCAGGTGATAGGAAGCGGCGAGTTGTTCGTAAAAGCCAACAACATTCCCGGCCATTTTGACACCAATCCTTCAACGGCTTTGCTCACGACCTCATCAAGAAGGCATGTTCAAGACTAGGTTGAGACAAACATGCTGCCGTTGAGTCTACTAAAGTTGGGGGCAGTCGGGCATGGTGCCGGCCGCGGCGGGGGCGCGATGCGAGGGCTCCAGATCACTCGCGTGCGGCTCTGCCCGGAAGGCTACACTGAGCGTCAGGGAGCGTGCCGATGAGGTTGTGTGCCGCAATCGCGTTGCTGGGTGCGTCGATTGCGCTCGCACAGGCCCCGCCGGCCTCTGCGCCGCCGGCGCCGGCGCTACGCACGCAATCCACCGTGGTGCTGGTTCCCGCCCTGGTGAGGAACGGCAAGGGGGAGCTGGTTTTCACGCTTGCTGCCGACGATTTCACGGTCACCGACGACGGAATTCCCCAGAAGCTCAAGCTGGAGCAGGATTCAGGCGGCGAACCTCTTGCCCTCGTCGTGATCGTCGAAGTCGGCGGTGCCGGCGCCCGCAAACTCGACAGCTATCGCAATCTCAGCGCGGTGATTGCCGCCGTGGTCGGCGGCGTCCCGCATCGCGTTTCGGTTGTGGCCTTCGACAGCGCGCCCCGCCTGCTTCAGGATTTCACCCCCGACCTGGATGCAGCCGGCGCCACGCTCCATGATCTCGATCCCGGAGACAAGGGAGCGGCCATCCTCGACGGCCTCAAGTTTTCCGTGGACCTGTTGCGCCGGCAGCCGCCGGCTTATCGCCGGGCCATTCTGCTCGTGTCCGAAACCATCGACCACGGCAGCCAGACGCAGACGGAGGACGCGCTGCGCGCGATCAGCGACACCAACACCGCCATCTACAGTCTGGGTTTCTCAAGCGGCAAGGCAGACGCCGCGAACTACGGCTACCACGAGCTCCCCGTCCACAAGACTGAAGGCGGGTTCGGGCTTGGGAACGCCTACCCCAACCCTCCGCATGGATGCATGGGCAAGGACCCGAACCCCGATGCCACCCAGAACAAGGCTGTCCAGGCATACGACTGCCTCACTCAGCTCATTCCTCCCCTGGCGCTAGCCAAAATGGCCGCCATCCGCGCCGCCGACGGCCTGCAGCGCAACGTCCCCGAGACGGTGGCGCAACTCACCGGCGGCGAGTATTTCAAGTTTGAAAACAGCCGCAGCCTGGTGCGGAGCCTGCTCACCATCTCCAACCACATGCCCAATCGCTATGTGTTGAGTTTTCAACCGCAGTCGCCACATCCAGGGTTTCATTCCGTCGAGCTGCGGCTGAAGGATCGTCCCGGCCTGCGCGTCACCGCGCGAAGCGGCTATTGGGCAGACAGCGATGCAGCAGCCGCGCCTCACCCTTGAAGGCATTGCCCAGGGCTACCTTTGGCCCCGGAACTGAATAATCCGCCGCCGGTCGCGTTTTGAGGGCCTGTATTCCGGCAGCGGCGCAAACTCCTGCATCGCCTTGCGTTCTTCCTTGAGCTTCAGCCGCGCCGCCACGCTGGCTTCGGTCTCGCGATAGAGGGTCTGCGCTACCGCCGCCGGTCCGCGCATCTGGCTCAGCAACAGCACCTCAATCTGAAACTCCCCGCCCTCGTTTTTGATCAGCAGCATGTCGCCCACGCGCACCTCGCGCGCCGGCTTGGCCTGGATGCCGTTCGAGTGAATGCGCCCCAGATCGCAGGCCTTTTGAGCCAGCGCCCGCGTCTTGAAGAAGCGGGCGGCCCATAGCCATTTGTCGATGCGTACGGAAACCATATCTGTATTCTCGTACAAGAGACAGGCATTTCGCCGTCTGGAAGAATCTCGAAGGCGATCTCAGCGCACGGAGTTTTGGTGCAGGATGATCTCCGATGCGCCTGCCGGTCCGGTGATCGTTCGCAAACGGAGACGGCCGCAAACGGAAACGGCCCTGGCCGCGTCTGGTGAGTGCAATCGCCGCCAAAAACTCGCTTCGCAGGTAAAACGAAAATGAACCTTCGCGTCTTTCCCCTGATCTCCTCAGGTCTTCTTCTCGCCGCCATTCCACTGCTCGGGCAGGCTCCTCACCCGCGTCATTCCCGCTATCCCAACGCGCCCTCGAACGACCCCCAGTTGCTGATCCCCTCCGACCAGGCGCAGTCCTGCTTTACGCCCGCCAGCAGCCTCACCGGCTACGACCAGTTCGAGCAGTTCGATACCTATCCCCAGCCGGCAAGCAAGGGCTATCTCTGCATCAACGTTCCCGCGGGCAAAGCCTTTGTCATCGACTATCTGTTCGCCGAGGCCGATTACGACCAGGTACTGGCGTCCGCGGCCGAGTGGTATCTCAACACCGTAATTGGAAGTTATGACCAGTTCACCGGATTTGCGGCCAACAGGGTTGGTTCCGTCACCGCCAATGCCCATTACGTGCTTTCGCAGGCGGTGCATCTGCCGGCTGCGGGAGGCACGCGCGTGACTCTGATCATGCACAGCTACTACGTCAACGCCAACAGCTCCATTACGGAAACGCCGGGAACCGCAAGCCTGTCGCTGATCGGGCATTGGGAGTAGAAAGCTGGACGGGTCGCGCGGCTTTGCGATCGGAATGCCGGATGCGGAACATCCGCCTGGCCGGTTTGATGCGGCGGGGACTGGAAACCAGGTTACGGGTGGAAATCGAGGCACTCTCAGAGGAAGCGGAGAGAAACGGATAGGCCAAACCTGCGCAGCATGGCGCCAGTCCTCGACCCTGCGGGCTTGTCGCTTAGCTCACGAGAGGAGCCATTCTGCACAGTATCGCGCTTCGAAACCTGCGAACCTAGGAATGCTTCAAGGGAAGCAGTTCGCCACGGTGGAAACCCGTGCCTAACTTAGGTACCACATTCCGGGAAACATAAGGAGAATCGAATGAAAACCAAGATGCTAGCTGCCGTGGTCTTCGGGTCGTTCGTCGTGCTTGCGCTTTCGCTGCCGGCAATGGCACAGGGCACCACGCAATCCACCACGACAACAGTGACTCCGGCAACCCCGCCCGTAGCCCCAGCGCCAACGCCGGCGCCGGCACAGACCACGCAATCCACCACCACGACAGTCACTCCGGCAACTCCTGCTCCTCCGCCGCCGGTGGTGACACCAACGACCACGGAATCCACCACCACGACGGTGACTCCGGCAACTCCTGCTCCTCCGCCGCCGGTGGCACCACCGACCACGCAATCCACCACCACGACAGTGACTCCGGCAACTCCTGCTCCTCCTCCGGTCGTAACACCACCGGCCACGCAGTCCACCACGACGACCACCACCACACCTCAGCCGCAGTAATTCCGGGAAGGCGGTCTGAATGGGTAACTGACCCATTCAGGCCAGGTGAGGATTGTCCGAATCAACTTGGAAAGGATCCACTCAGTCGGGCTTAGCCGGGCTCTCCGCTTTCGCCGGCCCGTCCAACGGCAGGCGCACGACGAACCGCGTGTTATCCGGTTCGGACTCCACTCTCGATCATGCCGTCGAACTTCGGCGTCACGATGCGGTGGACGATCTCGAGGCCCAGCCCGGTGCCCGAACCCTGCGGATTGGCGGTGAAGAACACCTCGAAGAACCTGCTTTTCCGTCCTGTCCCACCCACGGATGGCGTCACACGGAGCCGCATGAGCACTCCGCTCAGGACGACTCCATCTTGTGATTGGATTCGATTTTTTCCACCCACCGGCCGCAACGCCCGCTTCGCGTCAATGGGTACGCATTTTCCGTTGACCAGGGCCTGCTTCAACTACGGTCTTCAATAATTCCAATTAGCCCATTTCAGGTGCGGCAGAACCGAGAAGCACCTGCGGCAGGCAAGTCAATGGCGCACGCTTGAGCGCACGCCCCAAAACGCCTAATTCGCCAGCACCGCCCGGTAGCGCACCTTGTTCTTCTTCACCTTTTCAATGGCCTCGTTGGCCTTGGACATGGGGAAGGCCTCGGTCTGGGCCTTCACGCCGTGGCGGGCGGCCACGTCCAGCATCTCCTTGATCCGGTAGGGGCTCCCCGTGGGATTGCCGCTGATGGAGCGCAGGCCGGAGATGAGTGGAAAGGCGTGCACGGTGATCGGCGACGGCGGAACGCCCACAAAGCAAAGCGTCCCGGTGGGCCGCAGCGCCTGGATGTAAACCCCCCAGTCCTGGTCGGCGTTGATCGTGCTCAAAATAAAATCCTGCGTCCCGGCCACTTCCTTCAACGCTTTGGATTCGCGGCTGTGGACGAAATGGTGCGCGCCCAGCGCGCGCGCCTCTTCTTCCTTGGCGGCGGAGGTGGAAAAGGCCGTCACCTCGGCGCCGAAGACCCGCGCGAATTGGATGGCCATGTGGCCCAGGCCGCCGATGCCCACAACGCCTACCCGCGAAGAGGGGTTGACGCCACGGGTGCGCAGCGGATTGTAGACCGTGATGCCGCCGCAAAGCAGCGGCGCGGCGTGCTCGCTGGCGAGGGCCTCGGGGATCGGAATCACAAAGCGGGCATTGGCGCGGACGCGATCCGCATAGCCGCCATGCCGGTGCACGCAGGTGCCTTCCGCTGCGGGGCAAAGGTTTTCCATGCCGCGGGTGCACCACTCGCACTCGCCGCAGGAGTTCGATTGCCAGCCCAGTCCCACGCGCTGGCCCACCGCGAGCGATCGAACCCCGTCGCCCACGGCCGCCACCGTGCCGATGATCTCGTGGCCGGGAATGAACGGATACTGGCTGATGCCCCAGTCGTTCGAAATCAGGTGAATATCGCTATGGCAGATGCCGCAGTGGGTGATGGCAACCTCAACCTCCTGCGCGCCCAACTTCCCTGGGTCATAGCGAAAAGGCAGCAGTTCTGCTCCCGCCGCGTGTGCTGCAAGTCCTTGAATTTGAGCCATGGCCGTTCCGACTTCCTCACTGGGGGTGGAAAAAAGGCCGACAAACCCAAAACCGGTGCCGGCCCGCAAATTGGAAGATGTACCTCAACTTCATCCTAGTTTAAACCGCCGCCCGGCTCTATGCGCAGGTTGAGAATCTGGAATCCGCTTAAGATCCCGCCGGCCGCAGCCTCGCCCGCCACCTCCGCCGACTCCCCATTCAGGTTCACATCCTGCGCGGTGCGCAGCGGCTCCAGCGCGTTGGCCACCGATAACGGCATGCTCAAAAGCGTCTGGCCGGCCACGCCTGCCTGGGTTTCAGGCACCAGCAGGCTCACGTAGATGCGGTTTGCCGCGTGCTGCCGCAGGGCCTGCGCCAGCACGGTCTCCAGATCGACGGGGCGGCTTGAAAACCGGGGCTGGTCCAGCGTTCGGTCCAGCGTACCGGAATCCGAGACAAGAATCCGCAGGTTGCCCGCGCCCAGTCTTGCCGGCAGCGTCACCGGAATGCGCACATTGCGCGCCGGCTGCTGCCAGGGACGAATAGTCGCCTCCACCACCACGGTATCGCCGGCGTGGACAATATCGTTTGAAACCAGCCGCGCCGTCTCCAATTCCACCTGCACCCGCCGGGGAATGGCCTCGACTTGGAGATCGATTTCGCGCACAGTACCCTGGCGGGCGCCGTTTGAGTAAAGCCGCGAGAAGCGCTCGCCCGCCAGCAGTGCAGTCGCCAAAGGCGCGGCTACTTGATCGCCGGCCGAGACCCACAGGTCGAGCGGTGCGGGCCGGTATCCGTCCAGATCGATGTTGCCCGTAACGTGGTAGCTGGTTTCCGCGGTGTTTTCGTTGCTTGTGAGCAGCGCCTCGTAGAGCGAAACCAGCATCGCCTGCGAGGTAAGCGACGGCAGGTCAAGAATCTCGACGTTGAGCTTGCGTTCGCTTCCCGGCGAGTGAACCGCAATATGCACGGGAATCATCCGCGGCTTTTGGCCGAGGACACCGCGCATGGCGGAGTCGCGATCCTCGGTAAAGGCGCCGATCAGTTCGCCGGTGTTGACGATCTTGAAGGCGTTCAACGGTGAGGCCAGCGTGGCCACCACATCGGCCGTAGTCATGGGCAAGGAAACCGGCCCCGCCTGCAGGATGGGGTGGCCGCAGGCCAGCAGTTGTTTCGGATCAATGTAGGTGACCGTGCAGGTGGCCGCAATCTCCAGGTCGCCGCGTACCAGTTGCGCGCTCACCGCCGAACCCGGCACCACCGTTGCAAGCGCGGCGGCTGACGGCTCCGCACCGATCGCTGAGCCCGTTTCAGACGAGCCGCCCACGCCCCCGGCCGCAACCATCTCCAGGCCCGTGCCGGCCATCTGCTGTTGCCACAGCCGTATCGCTTCCGGCTGGAACCCGCTCATCACCAGCGGCGTCTCCATGGCCTGGAAGTTCATGCCGTCGGCGGATGGGCCGATGCCGGCGCTCGCGGCCGCACTGGGGAAAGGAGCCTGGTTCCGGCTGTCGGAGGCCTTCAGGGTGGCGTCGATGGGCAGATCGCGCACCTCCAGCATCTGTTCGATGGGCGTAATTCCCGCGATCGGGTCCTTGCTGAATTGGCCGATGCGGTAAGAGAGCGAACCCAGCAGCCGGTTGCCGATATACACCGGGCTGCCGCTCATGCCGGCCACCACGCCGGTGTACTCGGGCCTGGCGCCGTGGAGTTGGGCCAGGATCATGTCGTGGCCGGGGCCGCGCGCCCCGCGCAGCACGCCTAGTATCTCCACCTCCATGCGCTCCGGCTTGCTTCCCGTGAAGACCGTCCATGCAGTCGCGGTCATGCCGCGCCGGACCTCGCTGAGGGGAAAGATACCGCCGCTCGAGGGTGGCGGACCGGCGGCAACCGGCGTGCTTTGCGCGAGCAACAGGCCGCCCCAGAGCAAAATAACTGGAGCCATGCCCAGCGCAAGAATCAGCGCCGCCAGGCCAAATCGGGTTTCCTTCAAGCTGGTTTTCACGTCTATAAGAGTACAGCCTGCCGCCGTGGTTTGCTGTAAAATGTTGCGGCCAGCCAGTGGCAAGCCGCAAAACAAGGCCAACCGGTTACGGTGGTAACCAGATTTCTTGTTGCGGAGACCGGAGCGGCGCTAGAGGCTGGAAGCTGTCTTTGAACCCCGGTGATCCCGTATGCTGTTGAGCACAGAGGTCGTCATGTCCAATATGCGCCTGACCAGGTTACGCCCCTCCCCATTCGCTCGTCGCCGTTTCCCGCTTGCAGCTTTGTTGCTTCTGCTAGTGGCCCTGACAACCGCGCCGCTGGCCCGGTCCCAGGCCACGCCTCCACCGCAGCAGCCCCAGCCCCAGCAGCAGCCCGACCAGGCCGCGCCCGACGCAGGCGGTCCCGGCGCCGACTCCGGGGTCATCGCCCTGCCCAAGAAAAAGGACACCCCGGAGGATGTTCCGCCGCCCGCCCCGGCCGCGCCCAAGGTGAAGAATCCGGAGGGGATGCCCAACTACTCACTGCGCGTTGAGGTGCCCGAGGTGACGGTGGACGTGGGCGTGCTGCTGGAAAAGACGCACCAGTTCGTACCTGGCCTCAAACCCTCTAACTTCAGGGTTTATGAAGACGGAGTGCAGCAGAAGGTGGCCGGCTTCAAGCGCGTGGAGGCACCCATCACGGCGCTCATGATCTGCGAGTTTGCCTCGCCCCGCAACATGTATAGCTACAGCGGTTGGATGCTTATCCATGACATGCGCAATGCGGCATTTTCGTTTGCGCAGCAGTTGCGTCCCCAGGACTACGTAGCCCTGATGACCTTCGACATGCGCAACCAGATCCAGTTGGACTTCACTCAGGACAAGCGGCAGTTGATGGAGGCCATCGACTCTCTCCGCATTCCCGGATTCAGCGAAACAAATGTTTTTGACGCGCTCTACGAGGGCCTCGACCGGCTGGAACGCATCGAAGGCCGCAAGTACATCATTCTTATCGCTTCCGGGATCGACACCTTCTCGAAGCTCACGCTCGACAAGATTATCAAGAAGGTAAAGGCCGCGCAGGACATCACCATCTACACCATCTCAACCGGCGGGTTCGCGCGGGCGGTCCGCGGCGACAGCATGACCCAGCTGCAGGCCGACAACGAGATGAAGACCTTCTCCGGCCTCACCGGCGGCGCCAGCTACTTCCCGCGTTTCCCCGGCGAATTGCCAGATGATTTTGGCCAGATCAACGCCAACATCCGCTCCAAATACGAACTGGTCTACCACCCCACCAACGCCAAGCAGGACGGCACCTATCGCAAGCTGCGCGTGGAGCTGGTGGACGACGAGGGCCAGCCGCTGCGCATCCAGGACGAGAAGCACAAGCCGCTCAAATACGACATCATTGCCCGTGAAGGCTATCGCGCCCGCCAGGAAGTGGAGTAAGAGTTGGAAGCGGGACGAACGGGAAAACAGACACAAGGCGGCTGGCGGCTGCCCCCGGGCCGCCGCCAGCCGCCTTAGAAAAGCGGGGGAAACAGCGATTTATTGGAACTGGCTATAGATGTTCCAGATCCAGTACCCGATCACGAACACCGTTGCCACGGCGACGACCCACTTGCAGATCAGCAGGATCGGCTCGACCTTGCTGACCTTGGCTGCGATCACTGCCTGGGCCCGCTTCTCATGCTCCAAGGATTCGTCCAGGACAATCTGGTCCACCTCGTCGCGTTGCAGCCTCGACCGGTACAGATAAACGGCGGCCGCAATCAACACCAGCAATCCCCAGACAATCATAATCACCGCAGCAAACTGCGTCATGGCCTACCTCCAAGAGTTCTTATGGCCTCGAATACCTGCGAATTCGTCAACATGCACGCTTCCACAAGCAGGAAACCCCTTCGGTTGACCATCATAGCCCCGAATGCGTGCGGATGTGGTGACAAAAATCACAGGCATTTTTGCCCCCGGCATAATCCGCCCGTCTCTGCCCCCGAAACCGGTTCCGCGCCCGGTCCAGGCGCCGCCAGAGCCTGCCCTTCTGCGACCTTTCCGCCTCCTGTTGCATCCAATGGGATAATCATGTGAATGGGGCTTGTGTCCCGGCCCGCTCAGCAGGTACAGTTACGGGTAACGGCAAGCATTTCACAGTTTGGGAGAAACCATGGCCACAGCAACCGCTGCACCCGCACAGGAAACCGAAAAGAAAGCACCCCTCCACCTGACCCCTCAGGCCATTGCCAAGGTGCGTGAGATCATGGCCACCCAGGATCCTCTTCCGGCAGGGCTGCGCATCGGCGTGGTGGGCGGCGGATGCTCCGGCTTTCAGTACTCCATGGCCTTCGAGAACCAGAGCGGGATGATGGACAAGGTGTTCAACTTTGAAGACCTGAAGGTCTTTGTCGATGCCACCTCGCTGATGTACCTGAACGGCTGCACGGTGGACTATGTGGAGACGCTGGAAGCGGCCGGCTTCAAGTTTGACAATCCCCAGGTGAAGAGCACCTGCGGCTGCGGTTCCTCCTTCAGCGTGTAACTGCCCGCAATTGAATTTGGTTGTCCGCACAAAAGGCCCGCCCCTGTTTCGGGGGCGGGCCTTGCTGCGTGGGTGTGCAAGCGCGGAAGACGGGTCCGGTCGGCTTTGCTCATTGCTGGGGCGTGGGCGTACTGCCTCCAGGATTGGTCCCGCCGCCGATGGCTGAGCCGCCACCGATGGTCGAACCGCCGCCGATGGTCGAGCCGCCGCCGATAGGAGTGGTGGTGCTGCCGGCCGGTTGACCGATCGTTCCCGTGTTGCCTCCCTGCATCATCTGTTCGGCCAGCGGGTCGTAGATGAACTCCCACTCGTTGTAGTGATTCTTTTTTTTGTAGAACAGGATGGACTGCTTGGGGCTGGTGGGTGAGAAGCCGATGATGCCCCCTCCGCCGAACGTCTGTCCGGTCAGCCCCGTTCCAGTGGTCGAACTGCTGCCCGTCGTCGAGCCGCTGCCCGGCGTCGAACCACCGCCCGTCGTCGAGCCGCCGCTCGAATCCGTTCCGCCCCCCGCGCTTGAGGCCCCGCTGGACTGGCCGCCGGGCTGGCCGCTGGATGGGTCGGTGGAGTTGCCCGCTGCGCCCGCCGGTGAGTTTGGGTTGCTCCCGGAATCGGTCGAACCGAAGATCGAGCTGTTTCCGGTTGAAGAGTTGAGGCCGCCGAGGTTCGAGGCTCCCCCGAGGTTCGAGGCGCCCCCGAGCCCGTTTCCTCCGTTCAGCCCGGCGCCGGGCACGCCCGCTCCGGCGATGGGTTGGCCGAAGAATCCCAAGGTCTGGGTCTTTTGCTGCCCGAAGCGGATGATCTTCCACTCGTCTTTGCCAGTGGTGGGGTCGATGTACTTCTTGCGCAGGAAGCGAATCTGATTCGTATTGATCAGCGCGTCCACGCTGGCCGGATAGGTGCCGAACTTCTTGTAGTAAAGCTTGACGGCGCGGGCGTACTGCTTGCCGCGATGCATGGTCTCGATCTCG
Source organism: Occallatibacter sp. (assembly GCA_049509995.1). Lineage (GTDB taxonomy): Bacteria > Acidobacteriota > Terriglobia > Terriglobales > Acidobacteriaceae > Telmatobacter. The sequence goes on from JBEKZJ010000013.1 coordinate 40,852, forward strand.
CGGTCGCGCTGCAGTTCTTTCCTGACCCTGGGCGCGGCAACGGCCATGGCGATGATTAAAATCGCCAGCATGAAGATGACCGCAATCAGAATGTAACCCTCTTCCGAGGGCTGGGGACGATGGCGGGTTGGGAGCTGCATTCTCATCGCGGGACCCGTTCTCAGTTGGTCGCCAGGACCAGTGTCTGGGTGTTGTTGTAGCCCAGGTCGGTTACCTGGACGCTGCCCGGCTGGATGGCCCCCACCTTGTAACGATGATCCACAATCTCGCCGGTCCTGGCCATGAAGATGTCGTCCCCGTGGATGAAGAAGGCTTTCAGCGTCTTGTCCCTGGCCTGCGTGTAGCCGAAGTACTTCAGATCGATGGCCGGCGGCTTGGGCGGTCCGGGCGGAGCCGAGGCCGTGTTCACGTTGGGTTGGTTGGGCCGCGCGGGCTCGAGCGGATTGTCGATATGCACCGGCGTGGAATTGGCGGAGAAGATGTTTCTGCCGGTGCCGGCGTATTCCACCTGCTCGCTCTGGTCCAGCTTGTCGAAGTGCAGCGAGGGGTCGAGGCCGGCATTGGTCAGTTTTTGAGCATCCTGTGCGCCGGCTGCCGCCGCGGTTCCCGGCGCACGGCTGTTGGCGAGCCCAGCCTGCGCCGGCCTGGAAGCCGGCGCAGGCGTCGGGGAGCCCCAGAACGAGCTGTAGAGTTCATAGCCGCCGACCACGGCGATCACCACAAACAGCCCGACGACCAGATAGACCTGGCGCTTGTTTTCCGTTCCCAGAGCAATGGCCATGGCTAGTCGCCCTCCTTTCCGGATGTGGAGGACGCATTTCCAGGGGCGGAGGGTGTGTCTGTCTTGTCCGGCTCCGGCGTGGGCGGCAAGCCGCTGGCCGCTGCATCGGCCGGCCGCAGCCAGGTGGAGACCCGCAGCCGCAGGTTCACCAGCCCCCCTTGCTGGCCGGCCAGTTGCATGGCCCGGACGACAAAGAAGGTCTGGTCACGCTCCAGGCTGTTCACAAAGCGCATAATATCCGGATAGCTGCCACTGATGCCCGCGTCCAGGGAAACCTCAGTCAGATCGGAGCCGGGGGCTCCCTGCGTGTACTGCATCCTGGAGAGCCGCACGCCCGACTTCACCTGCAACTCGCCGATGCGGGTGGCGAATGAAGAGTAGTTGGGCGGGATGCGCTTGGCATAAAACGTCCGCATCTGCGAGCGCGACTCTTCCACGCGCTTGTCCAGGCCGCGCAGGGGAGCGGTTTCAAGATCCTTGGCCTTCAGCTCAATTTGTTTGCCGGCCAGCGCGTCGGTGGAACGGCCGTTGGTGGCCGCCCAGTCCAGGCCGAGCCTGACCGCCATTCCGATCACCACCACCAGCAGCACGGCGAACCCGGCAAAGTGCCAGGTGAGCGGGGAGGCCAGGCGTTCGCGCCATGCGGAGGACGGGCGGATGTTCATTGCGGGCCTCCGGAACCTGGATGGGGAGAAAGCGGGGGGTTAGTCTGGGGGCCGGGCATCATCGGCCCCGGGTTCACAGGCTGCGCCGGGCCGGTATAGGGCGGACGGCCGGGCCGCTGCGCCGGAATGGAATTGGGGCTGGGAAGCAGATGGGCTGCATGCGCTGCGTGTGCGGGCAGGCTGCCGGAGTCTTCTGAACTCGAGGACGCCTTCCTGGCGGCTTTGTGCTCCCCCGGCGTGGCCGGGTTGTACTCGGCCAGCAGATCGAAGTCCACGCGGTTGGAAGCGCTGATCGGCTCCAGCTTTTCGCCGGCGCCTCCCGTGGATTCGGCGTTTTCACCCACAATGCGTGGCAGAAGAAAGCGCCTGGAGTGCTCCAGGTTGCTCACCAGTTCCACGGCGCGGTCGCGGGGGCCGACGACCCGCAGCTTCACGGTAATGTGGCCGGTCTTCGTATCGCGGGCCGGCTCGATGGTGGAGACCTGCACCCCGCCGGGCAGCACGGTTTCCAGGTCTTCCATGGCCAGCGTCCAGGAGAAGGCCTTTTCATCGAAGAGGCGGTTGAGCGCCTCCACCTGGATCAGCAACTGGGCGTTGGCGGGCTGGCGCATCAGGTCCTGGTAGCCCTGCCGTTCCTGGGTGATGCGGGCAATCTGGCCGTCCAGCGAATGGTCGCGGGCGCGGGCCTCCTCGGCTTTCTGGTGGAGGGCGCGCAGGCCCAGGCCCAGGCCGATGGCGGCCACGGCCAGCACCGCCATGGCGATGCGCAGGCGCTTGATGGCCGGTCCCAGATCGGCAAACGGGCGGGTAGCGAGATTGAGCGTGATGCGCATGGGTTTAGCTTGCCCCCGCCAGTGCGCCGGCCACCCCGGCAATGCTTGTGTCTCCCAGAGACGAGACCGCTCCGGTTTCCGGCCGTGGCGCGAGATCGACGACAGTCAGATCGGGGTCGCCGATCCAGCGGGCGAATTCCCCGGCGCCGCCGGCTCCCGCGTAGTGCAACCGCTGCGGCCGGCCCCCCAATTTGTCCTCAAAGTAAGCAGCGGCCACGGCGATGCCGCGTTGCACCTCATCCAGCCGCGGGGCGGCGTCTTCGGGCAGGTCAAGGGTGCGATAGAGCAGCAGGTCCTGGCCATTGGTGATGCAGGTGGTCAGCGCCTGGGGGCTCAGGTTGGCGATCAGCGCCGCCTCCATGGAATCGATGACCTCCAAGGCAGCCAGGCTGGAAGGCAGCACCGCGCCGGGCTCGTACCCCGCGGCGCGCACCGCGCCCTCATATTCGGCCAGCACGGGGCCAGGCAGCACGGCCGCCAGCACCTTGCATTCGGTCTTCTTCTCCACCAGCACCTGGTAGCTCAGCCCGGCATGCTCCACGTCAAACGGAACCATCTTGCGCAGGCGGAAGCGCAGCACGGAGTAGGCCTCCGCCGCCTTGCCGGGCAGGGAATCGAAGTCCAGCACGAACACCCGGACCACGGTGTCGGGCACCACCAGCGTCACGGCCCGGGTGCGCGGCGAAACCTGCCCCAGTGTGGAGCGAATCGCGGCCGCCACAGCCTCCGGCGCACGCAGGTTCGGTTCGCCAATGCCGGGCATCAGCGCGCCCGCAGCGAGCGGCTGGAACGCGTACGCCGTCGGCTGCCACGGCGCCGGCAGCGCAGCGGCCAGCACCCCCTGGGGCGCAATTTCCACCGCCGCCGGCGGACGTCCGCCAGGCTGGGAACCGAGTTTGGCCTTGCTCAGGATCGATTTCATTGCCCCTCATCGTCGTATTGCTTTATCAAATTTCGTAATGCTTTTGTATGTTCCCGGGTAAGTGCCGTTTGGAACTCAGCATATTCCATCGGGTAAATGCTACCGTAGGCTAATTGTTTGTCTTCCGCAGGATACAATGCCTCCATGTAGGCGTCTCGATACAGAATCCAGGCTCGCTCGGCGGCTTTGATTTTTGCAGTAGCCCCCGGCGCCTTTTCCGCCTTTGATAGTAATCGCTGATAAACGCCATTCATTTCGGAATCAGCCCGTTTATATTCAGCATCAGCGCAAGAATTCATACTCATTTGATCGTTTGCCTTTTCCATACAAGCACGATATTGCGCTGACTCTTGAGTCCGACCTTGCGTCGACTCTTGAGAATGACAGGGAATTGAACTGAGAAAAACAATGGTGGCAATCAAAAGAAATCTCACACAACCCTCCTCATCTTGACGCCTCGATGAACGTAACCTTGTTGATCTCCCTGAGCGTGGTGATCCCGCGCCGCACGCGATCCAGCGCCGATTCCCTCAGGAAGGTCATGCCCTCCTTCTGGGCCAGCCTGCGAATCTCGGAGGTGGGCTTCTTTGCCAAAATGATTTCACGAATGGGGTCGGTCAGGTCCAGCAGCTCGTGTATCGCCGTGCGGCCGCGGTAGCCGGTGCCGCCGCACTCCATGCAGCCGGTGCCCTCGCGGAACTGGAAGCCGCGCCACTCGGCCGGGTCCATGCCGCTGGCCAACAGCTCCTCGTCGCTGTGGAGGACGGGGCGGGCGCAGTACTCGCAGATGGTGCGCACCAGCCGCTGCGCCAGGATGCAGTTGAGCGCGGAGACAAAGTTGTAAGCCTCCACGCCCATGTTGATAAACCGGCCCAGCACGTCCACCACGTTGTTGGCGTGCACGGTGGTGAAAACCAGGTGCCCGGTCAGCGCCGAGTTGATCGCGATCTGCGCCGTCTCGTTGTCGCGGATTTCGCCCACCAGGATCTTGTCCGGGTCGTGGCGCAGAATCGATCGCAGTCCGCGGGCAAACGTCAGCCCCTTCTTTTCGTTCACCGGAATCTGCGTGATGCCGCGAATCTGGTACTCCACCGGGTCCTCGATGGTGATGATTTTGTCCTCGTCGCTCTTGATCTCGTTCAGCGCGGCGTAGAGCGTGGTGGTCTTGCCGGAGCCGGTCGGCCCGGTCACCAGCACCATGCCGTAGGGCTCGCGAATATAGCGGCGGAACCGCTTCAGGTCCTCGTCGGCAAATCCCACCACATCCAGCGTCAGATGGTGGAACTTCTCGCTCATCGACTCCTTGTCCAGCACGCGCAGCACCGCGTTCTCGCCGTGAATCGTCGGCATGATCGAGACGCGGAAGTCGATCAGCCTGGTTTTGTAGCGAACGCGGAAGCGGCCGTCCTGGGGCACGCGGCGCTCGGCAATGTCCAGCTCGCTCATGATCTTGATGCGGCTCAGAATGGTCGAGTGGTGCTCGCGCGCGATCGGCGCCATGGCCGCCTGCAGCACGCCGTCGATGCGGTACTTCACCACCACGGAATCGTCGTTGGTCTCGATGTGAATGTCCGATGCGCGCCGCTCCAGAGCCGTGAATATGGTCGTATCCACCAGCCGGATAATGGGGCTGATGTCCTCTTCGCTGGTCAGCTTTTCGATGGAAATGTTCTCGTCGGAGTTATCTTCGCCGGTCAACACATCGAAGGTGAGCCCCTCGCTGGCCTCGTCCAGCACCCGCTGCGACTGCTCGGTCTTCTTCAGCAGATCGGTAATCTGCGAGAGCGTGGCCACCCTGGCAACAATGCGGTGCGCCAGCAGTCCGGCAATCTCATCCAGCACCATCAGCCGCGATGGGTCGCTGACCGCAATCACCAGCGCGTCTTCCTTCTGCTCGATGGGCACAAAGTTATAGCGGAACATCAGCTCCACCGGCACCGTGCGCAGCAGTTCGTGCTGGATCTTGAAGTTTTTCAGGTCCACGAACTCGGCGTGATAGCGCCGCGCCAGCGCCTCGGCCTGTGCCCGCTCGTCCTGCCCCGTGGGCAGCGGGCCGGTGGGAAGCGGCATCGGAAGCGTAATTACGGATGTGTCTGCCATCGCTTGTTACCCCTGACTCCCGCCCGCCTGTCCCAGCGAGAAGATGGGCAGGTAAAGCGAGATGAGAATGAAGACCACAACCACGCCCATCACGATGAGAATGGCCGGTTCGATCAGCGCCAGCGAGGCGGTCAGCGCGGTGGCCACGTCCTCCTCGAAGAATTCGGCCACCGAGTTGAGCATCTGCGGCAAGGCGCCGGTCTGTTCGCCCACCGTGATCATCTCCGCGGCCAGGTCGGGAAAGACGCCTGTATTGGTCAGCGACTCGGCCAGGCTCTTGCCCTCGCGCACGGTCGAAATCGACGACAGCACCGATTTCGATACCCGCCGCGAGCTGATGGAGCGCGCCGCCGTCTCCAGCGACGGCACCAGCGGCAAACCGCCGGTCAGCAGCGTGGACAGCGTGCGCGCAAACAGCGCCACCTGGTACTTCAGCCAGATCTTGCCGAAGATGGGCAGCCGCACGCGCACGCCGTCGATAAAATCCTTGCCCCGCTCGGTAATGGCAAAGCGATAGACCCCGGCGGCCGTTCCCAGCGCGATCAGCCCGATCCAAAGCAGATTGTGGTTCAGCCACTTGCCGAAGGCCAGCAGGTCCATCGTCATCGCCGGCAGCTTGGAGCCCATCTGGTCATACAGCACCGCAAACTGCGGCACCACCACCGCGAACATGAAGAACATCAGCCCCGAGACCAGCGTCAGCAACACGCTGGGATAGATAAGCGAGGCGATCAGCTTCTTGCGGAAGGAGAGCGAGATCCGCTGGAAGCTCACGTAGCGTTCCAGCACCTCCTGCAGGTTCCCGGAGCGCTCGCCGGCCAGCAGCGTGGTCGTATACATCACCGGAAAACCGCTCTGCGCCTCGAAGGCCGACGAAAGCGCCTCGCCGGTCTTCACGCGGGTGGAAACGTCGTCCAACTGGGCGGCAAAGTGGGCATTCTTCTGCCCCTTGGCCAGCATCTGCAGCGAGCCCAGAATGGGCAGCCCGGCGCGGATCAGCGTAAGAAACTGCTGGTTGAAGATGAGAAACGGCTCCAGCTTGACCTTCCGCCGCCCCAGGCCGCCGAAGCCCGAACGCGCGCGCACCGAGAACACATGGTACCCGGCATGGGCAAAACGCGTCCGCAACTCATCGGCGGTGGCCGCCGTATGCACCTGTTCCTGCACGCGTCCACGCTCATCGGCCAACTTGATGACGAACTCTGCCATAGCTCCGGTCGCCGGTCGCGATGATCCGGCCTTTCCAAGGTGGTTTGCTCAGGATTCAGGGTACCAGCTTCAGCCGCCTGTTCTCGTAAAGGACAGACGCGAAAGGGAGTGCCAACGCTCAAAACCGCCGGGCGTCACCGGATGCGGAAAACTCCCTCGGGCGCCAGGCCCAGGGATTGGTATACCCGAACCTCAGCCCTCGGCATTCAGCGCCACTCCCGGCACATCCGGTCTCATTCCGGTCACACGCAGGTAGCGTCCTAATTCCAACCCCTTGGGATTGATCTCGGTCGCGATGACTCTTGCCCCGGCGTCGGCAAAGGCCAGCGCCGCTGCGTACCCGATACCCTGACCCGCAGCCGTAATCAGGGCTGTTCGCCCTTCAAGCGATCTGACCATGCTCAATAAGCTCCATCCGCGACTACCATACCCTGGGGATTTCCATGGCAACGCAGTCCAATGCCGAAAACTATAAGTGTATTCCGCGCTTGCGGAGAGGCTTTTCGAAAGAGAATCGTTGATACTGATACGCAAGGTGCGCGAGAGGCTGGTAAACAGGAAATATGAATCACTGTGATTTTGACTCGAAATCTGGCGAACTGTACGACATCCACACACGGGTCCAGGGTCCGCGGGGAATCCTGCCCATCACCGAGACGATGTTGCGAGAGCGGCCATCTGGCGACCTGTTCGGCTTGAGCCAGAATGCCGGCATGGGTTGGGACCCGGCATCGCTGAACGGAAACGAGTACCTGATCCTTTCAACGCACGGAGGCATCCGGAAGGAAGACGGAACCCCTGTTGCCCTCGGCTATCACACCGGACACTGGGAAGTAGGGCTGCTGGTAGAGGCTGCGGCCCGCGAGTTCAAAGCCGCCGGCGCAGTCCCCTTTGCCGCGGCATGCACTGACCCGTGCGACGGGCGCTCACAGGGAACGACGGCAATGTTCGATAGCCTTCCCTTTCGCAACGACGCGGCAACCGTCTTCCGGAGATTGATCCGATCCTTGCCGACGCGGCGGGGTGTCATGGGCGTGGCCACCTGCGATAAAGGTCTGCCTGCAATGATGATGGCATTGGCCGGGACCCGTGATCTTCCCTGCATCCTGGTTCCTGGCGGTGTCACTCTTCTGCCCGAAGAGGGAGAAGATGCCGGCAGGATTCAAACCATCGGCGTTCGCTTCACGCACGGACTGATTTCGGCTGAACAAGCCGCGGAAATCGGCTGCCATGCATGTGCTTCCCCGGGCGGCGGCTGCCAGTTTCTCGGCACTGCTGCAACATCGCAGGTGGTAGGCGAGGCTCTGGGAATGTCCCTCGGCCATTCGGCGTTGGCGCCCTCAGGACACGCGATCTGGCTGGACATGGCCGAGCGGTCGGCGCGGGCACTGTTGGAGATGGAAAGACGGCAAATCAGGATGCGCGACATCCTTACCGACATTTCGATCGCCAATGCCATGCTCGTCCATGCAGCCTTCGGCGGGTCGACCAATCTGGTCCTCCATCTACCTGCAATCGCGCACGCCGCGGGTTTGCTGCGCCCGAATGCTCAGGATTGGGCCCGGATCAATCGACAGGTGCCCCGCCTCGTGGATGCGCTGCCGAACGGGCCAAGAAACCACCCGACTATCCAAGTGTTCCTGGCGGGCGGGGTTCCCGAAGTAATGCTCCATCTAAGAACATTGGGCCTTTTGGATATCAGTGCGCAGACGGTGAGCGGATGCACGGTCAACGATGTTCTTGACGAATGGAAAGACTCTGAGCGGCGCAACAGATTGAGAGCACTGCTGGCGGATCGCGACGGAGTGAATCCTGACGACGTGATTCTGACGCCTGCAGCGGCCAAGAGCAAAGGGTTGAAGTCCACAGTGTGCTTTCCACACGGGAACCTCGCTCCAGAAGGCTCCGTCATCAAGTCGACTTCGATTGATCCGTCAGTGATCGATTCGGACGGAGTCTATCGAAAGACCGGGCCGGCGAGAGTGTTCCTCACGGAGCCCGATGCCGTGAAGGCACTGAAAGAAGGGGAAATTAAGGCTGGACAGATCATGGTGCTGATCTGTCGTGGTCCCCGCGGGGCCGGAATGGAAGAAACCTACCAGCTGACATCTGCCTTGAAGTATCTGCCGTTCGGGAAGGAAGTCGTTCTGCTCACCGACGCGCGATTCAGCGGCGTCTCGACAGGCGCCTGCATCGGCCACATCTCACCGGAGGCCTTGGCCGCTGGACCTATCGGCAAGTTGAGGGACGGAGATCTGATTGAGGTGATCATCGATTCGAACTCTCTGGAGGGGTCAGTCAATTTCGTCGGGGAGGCAGGCACGCTGATCGATCACGCCGAAGCCTCAAGGATTCTAGCTGCGCGGCCGCCGCGCCCTGATCTCGCACCGGACCCCGCGCTTCCGCCGGAGACTCGCCTCTGGGCCGCCCTGCAACAGATCAGCGGAGGTACCTGGGGAGGGTGCGTCTTTGACGTTGACGCGATTCTGCAGACGATTTCGAAGGGGTTGGAACGCGAAGCAGATGTATAAGCACGCCTCCGCTCGCGAACTTACCAGCATTGCGTATTTGGCACTGTTACTGGCCGCAAGATAATTGTCGAACTGGAGGAGCCGGATGGACAAAAGACGCTTGTGCGGGGAACCGTTCACTCAGCATTACTGGCAGCCTGGGCATCAGCATTTTTCCCGAGCACGGTGAAGACGCAGAATCCCTGATCAAGAATGCCGATGCGGCGATGTATAGAGCTAAAGAAAACGGATGCAACGCACTTTGCATTTTTACCGATGAGATGAACACACGGGTCATGGAGCGATTGACCCTGGAGAACAACCTGCGCTTGGCTATCGACAGAGAAGAACTGTTCCTTGTTTATCAGCCGCAAATTAACATTGCGAGCGGCAGAGTCATAGGGCTGGAAGCGCTCATCCGTTGGCACCACCCGGAGCTAGGTCTCGTAATGCCTGACAAATTCATCCGGGTTGCTGAGAACAGCGGCCTCATTTCTGCCCTCGGTGAGTGGGTTCTAAGGTCCGCGTGCTCCCAGATAAGAAAATGGCAGGACGAGGGACTCCTCGCGGTGCCGGTGGCGGTAAATGTCTCGGCTGTGCAGTTTCGTCAGGAGGGCTTCTGGGAATTTGTCAAGCAGGTGTTGCACGAGACTGGCCTTGACCCTCAATACCTCGAGCTTGAACTGAGCGAAAGTCTTCTTTTGTCAAATGCGGACGTGATGTTCGAGGTTCTTCAGGACCTGAAAGATTTGGGGTTGAAATTGGTAATCGACGACTTCGGGACTGGCTATTCGAGCTTCAGCTATCTGAGGCAATTTCCGGTCACAAAACTCAAGATAGATGGTTCGTTTATCCGGGATATCGCAGACAATCCCGGCGACGCGGCGATCACGACCGCGATCATCAGCATGGCAAAGAGCCTGAACCTGATGGTCATCGCCGAAGGGGTCGAAAACGAGGCTCAATTGTCGTTTCTCAGGGAACATAAATGCGACGAGTTTCAAGGCTACTATTTCAGTCGCCCCTTGAACGTCCCGGATGTTGCGAGCAAACTGCGGAATCCACTGATGCCAAAGCAGGAGGAGAAGCTGGCCACTGTGGAGGCGTGACGTGTACTCTCACGCCATAGAAAGCGCAGCAACGGAGTCCCCTGCTTTCGTATCCAGGTACGGTCCGATGTGGGGTATTTTCGGGCTCGGGAGCGAGGCCTTAAAAGGTAAATGGCAGACTTGAGAAGGAATCGCCAGCTTGGATTGAGCAGTGTGGAAAGCAGCAATCAACTGCGCGGCGATGAGCTTCCGAAGCCGGCGGTAACTCTAAGTTAAAGTATCTCAACTACCGCCGCCTATGGGTCCCTCGTGGCGGTGTGCTTCGCTAAAATTCCATCTGGCACAATCAGGGCACGAGTTTTGAATTCGGATCAGTTTGCCATGGATTTCCGACTGAGGAGACGGGTGCTTCGGAGACCTCGGTGGATCATGAAGACACCGCCAAGGGGGCGGCGTAAGATTGGCGGCCACACCTATCACCGCAGTTCATCTTCGACTCTGAGGCGATCTGCTCGAAGCGGACCTCAGGCGGCCAGATCGCAACGATGATGCAGACCGGCAAGCCTTGGAGACGATACGATTCCACGGTGTGCATCAGAGGTCTTAGCAGCTTCACGGCCCGCTGGCGTTTCCTTTGCCAGCGCAAGATGCGTTCGGTCCTCGTGCTGGTAACGGACGTACTCATTCATCAGGCGCTTCAGATGCCGTTCGTTCACTACCATCGCATGGTCGAGCATATCTCGGCGGCAATTGCCGATCCAGCGCTCGGCAACACCGTTCCGCCAGGGGCTTCGGAAACTGGTTCGTTTGGGCTGGATACCGAAACTCTTCCATGTGTCGATTGCTTCTTCATTGAAGTTTGTGCCGCGATCAAAGATCAGATAGCCGGGTGCCGAGTCATAGGGGAATGCCTCGCGCAACTGCTGAATGACCCAAAGGCTGCTCGGATGCCTGGTGACGCTGAGGTGCAAAACCCAGCGCCGGCCGTGCGCAATCACGAAGAAGCAGTAAAGGACGCCAAAGGTCAGCGTCGGCACGGTGAAGAAATCCATTGCGGCGATGGCCTCACGATGATCGCTCAGAAAGGTCGCCCAGCGCTTTGCCGGCTCTGGATTTCGAGGAGCCTTTCGCATCCGGCGCAAGACGGCTCGTTCCGAAACATCGAAACCAAGCATCCTCAGCTCACCGTGAATGCGTGGAGCACCCCACGTTGAGTTCTCGGCAACCATGCGCAAGATGAGTTCTCGCAGTTCGATGCTGACGCACTTCCTGCCCGCACAAGTTCGATGCCGCGAGAGCCGGGTCCAGTACAACTTGAATCCTGCCCGATGCCAGCCGAAGACGGTCTCCGGTGGGACAAGAATTAACGTCTGCCTCCATCCAAACCAGAGCCGCCGCAGGATCACCCAGAACAATTTCTCAGAAGGACCAGACCGCGGCTGCCGATGCCGCCGCTTCAAAACGGCGCGCTGTTGCCGAAGAGCCAGGTTTTCCAACAGAAGGTCGCGGCGAGAGCGGAACAATCGGGTAGCCAAAACAGGCAAAAGTCTTAGCAGGCGCAGCATAAGACCAGTTTTGCACGGAGACTGACCAAATCGGACAGTCCATTCATCTTCTTCATTCGACGGCAGATCGGTATTTTTGGCGAGCCACAGCTCTAAGTTATTGATTTCATTTGGTGGACCTTTCGCAAAATATTTTGAACTTTTTGGCCGGAATAGTAGCCCAGATGAAGGCCATTGTTGAGTCTATCAGTATTTCTATCAATAACTTAGGGAACCTCTGCACAAGTCTGCAACCCGCGTCATATTTGAATAAACTATAAGCATGAGGCAAATCGCGCGTTTTCAGCAGACACTGGCATCGCAGGCGAGTTTTGAGAAGTTTGGCCGCA
>JBEKZJ010000130.1:0-14471 GCA_049509995.1 Occallatibacter sp.
TCTGCTGGTAGGCGCTCACCGCATCCATCCCGAAGAAGATTGCTTCCTCGGGGCGATGCTGGTCGCGCAAGCCGATCATCAACGTGGTTTCAATTCCACCCTGTATCTCCGGATCGCCCGCAGCCTTGGCCAAAGCCAATGCCGCCAGTTCGCTCGCCAACGCCTTTTCCTTCTCTTTCCGCTCCGAGTACGCCCACCCGATGGTCATCATCGCCAGCGCTTCGCCCCGCCGGTCCTCGACTTCGCGCCAGATCGGCAGCGCCCTGGTGTCAAGCTCCAGCGCCTTGTCCGCCTCTCCCAGTTCGGAATAATCCCGGCCCATGTTATTCAGCGTCGCCGCTTCGCCGCGCCGGTTCCCCGTCTCGCGCCAAATGGGCAACGCCTGCTCGCAGTACTCCAGCGCCTTTCGCGCTTGACCCATGTCGGCATAGGCCCTGCCGATATCGTTCAGAGCCAACCCCTCTCCACTGCGGCTTCCCACTTCGCGCCAGATGGGCAACGCCTGGTTGTAATAATCCAGCGCCGTCTGCTGCTGCCCCAGGTCGCGGTACAGCCGGCCCATGTAGTTCAGCGTGCTTGCTTCGCCCTGGCGGTTGCCGATTTCGCGCCAGATCGATAACGCCTGGTTGTAGGACTTCAGCGCCTTCTGCTTCTTGCCCAGATCGGCATAGGCCCTGGCCATATTGTTCAATGTCAGCGCCTCGCCGCCCTGCTCACCCGCTTCCCGCCAGATGGGCAGCGCCTGGTCGAAATAACTGAGCGCCTCCGTCCCCTGGCCCATGTCGGAGTAGGTAAGGCCCAGGTTGTCCAGCGTGTTCGCCTCTCCGCTCTTGTTGGCCACTTCCCGCCAGATCGGCAACGCATCTTTCAGGTACTTCAACGCCTCTTCCCGCTTTCCCAGGTCGTTGTAGACGCGGCCCATGTTGGTCAGCGTGGCCGCCTCGCCCATTCGTATTCCCAGTTCCCGCCACACCGGCAGCACCTGGTTGAACAGCTCCAGAGCCTTGTCCTCCTGCCCCAGGTCCGTATAGATCCTGCCCATCGTGTTCAACGTATGTGCTTCGCCGCCGCGGCTCCGCCATCTTCGCTCGATGGTCAGAGCCAGGTTCAGTGACTCCAGCCCTTTTTGCGGCTTGCCCGCCTGCCGGTACAGTTCACCAAGGAGATTCAGCTCCGTCGCCTCCTCCCGGAACCTGAGTTTTCCACGCGCCTCCGCCAACTTCTGCTCATGCTCGCTGATCTCACTCTGCAACTTGCCGGTCTGCGCCCACCCGGCGGAAGATTGCATCAGGCCGGCCGCCGCCAGCACCACCCACAGAAGCAATCGCACCAACTGCCGGTGACGAATGTCAGCCATTCCGCCCCTCCATCCCGCGGATCTGCAATCCAGCAACCAGAGCCGTCAAAGGAGCTCAATAGCCGCCAACCACGAGCCTCCGCCTCCCCGTGAAGCAGATGGAAACCGTGGCCACCAAGATATTTATTCTAGTGGGCCCGAAGGGATTCGCCCCCCATTCAAGGGATTATGAGTCCCCTGCTCTAACCGTTGAGCTACAGGCCCTGGTCTGGGATTCATTGTATGGCTTGGGCGGTCCTGCGCCAAAATGCGCAGCTCGCGTGTAGTAGAGTGGGCACATGAAATTACGCGGGATCTGTGCCGGCAGCGCAGCCCGGCGGGCGGGCGTTGTGGTTTGCCTTGCTCTTTGCGCGTTCGCCTGCACGCTGACAGCTCAGTTGCCGGCGCCGGCGCAGAAAGCCGACTCCGTGCTGATCCTCAAGAAGGACCATCTGCTTGAACTGCTGGCCGGTGGCAAAGTCATCCGGACTTACAAGGTGGCGCTTGGCAGCGGCGGCCTGGCGCCCAAGCAGCGGGAGGGCGACGGGCGCACGCCGGAAGGTCATTACGTCATCGATGCCCGCTACGCGGCCAGCGAGTATCACCGCGCATTGCATATCTCCTATCCCAGCGCCGAGGACCGGAAGCGGGCGGCCAGCCTGGGCGTCTCGCCGGGCGGAGCCATCATGATTCATGGCCTTCCCAACGGCAAAGGCTGGATCGGCCCGGCTCACCGCCTCTACGACTGGACGCTGGGCTGCATCGGAGTCACCAACGAAGAGATCGAGGAGATCTGGAACCTCGTCCCGGTCGGCACGCCCGTCGAAATCCGCCCCTAGTTCCCCGCGCCGAAAGCCGCCGCCCGCCTCTCTGCGAAAATGGTTCCAGATGCTCTCGCTGAAAAATGCCGGCAAGCGGTTTGGGCCGCGTGTGCTTTTCCTGGAAGCCAACTGGCTGATCCGCGCGCGGGAGAAAACCGCGCTCGTGGGCGCCAACGGCGCCGGCAAATCCACGCTGATGAAGGTGCTGGCCGGCCTCGAATCGCTGAACTACGGCGCCCTGCAGCATCCCCCCGGCCGGAGGGGGCGGTGTGTTCCTCAGCATGACTGGGGAGCAGTACGCCACGCTGAGGGCACGCTGAAACGAGGGCGGAGGGTATATCGTCACCTGCAAACGGTGCCACCGGCATGTGCCCGCCGGGGCGAGGGAGTTTTCCATTCCAGTCCATCGTCGCCGGCTGTCCGTTGTGCGGGGAACTGCGCCGATAAGTGCCCGCTGAGGTGATCTGGGTTTGGCCGGATCATCTGGTGGCCAAGCAAGCAGGGGCGGAGCGGCGCTGAGTGCAGAGTTTCGCGCCGGGGACGCGCACGTTCCTGGTGCGATCATGCCGGTGCCGCTCACCGCGGTTGCCCGTTGCAGCCCAGAACGCCCTCGGGGATAAGCTGTGGGGATCGACCTGCTCCTCCAATCACATTGCCAAGTGACCAGGCGCACTGACGAAAGGCTCCGGAGGCCAACTCAAATACTGGTGCGCCTCGCCTCTCCGAAGAGCGGTCCCGCAAGCACTTCCCGCTAGTTGCGACGCCACACCCGCGGAGGCGACGGCCCAGTTTCTTGCGGGCCGCGTTGTCCATCGGACATTCAGAAGCGGGGTTTATGCTCCTGCTGACCACATTGGTTGCGTGCCGGAAAAGGCAACACCATGCACACCAATCCAAGGCTTCGCCCAAAATCCAGGGGTCTGCCGCTGTTGATCGCCATGTATTTGGATTGAAACGGCAGTTTGCCGACTTTCCGGAGTTATCTCCGAAGAAAGGGTTCAAGAATACCACCATGGCCAATCTCCGTTCGCTCCCCATCCGTGTTCTGGCCGCTGCATTGCTGTGTGGACCGTGACCGGTGTTTCGGGCAGTATTACGCAGACCGGCACTGTGACCTTGACCGTGAATTAGAGACGTTGCAACGAGCGCGGCAGAAGAACGGTCCCGGCGGCGGCGAGACAAGTCCATAGGCCGGGATGGTGCGAGATACGGGCATTTGCACGGAATCGAGGAACGATATGACTTGCATTCGCAATAAATGGCAGCCGCGGTTGGCGCTCTTCATCGCGTTGACCGCTGCCGCTTCCTTGATGAGTGGGCCAACGGCCTGGGGACAGGCTCCGACGCTGCAGAAGCAGATCGGCGAGCATGAGCAAAAGTTGGCCGAGGCTCGTGCGGCGAAGAGCCAGAAGGATGAGGCGGCCGAACTACTCTCTCTAGGTGATCTGCATTGGCAGGCGGGAGAGATGCAGAAGGCTCTGGTTGCTGACAATCAGGCTCTGGGTATCTATCGAGAGTTGAAGTTACGCAAATTAGAGGGAGCAGCGCTCAATGGTGTTGGCAGGGTCTATTCCAATCTGGGCCAGAATCAGAAGGCGCTGGAGTACTTGAACCAGGCGTTGCCGATTCGTCGCGAAGTGGGCGACCGCCGCGGCGAGGCGGAGACCCTGGACAATATCGGCGAGGCCTACTCCAACCTGGGTCAGAATCAGAAGGCGCTGGATTACCTGAACCAGGCGTTGCCGATGCAGCGCGAAGTGGGCGACCGCCGCGGCGAGGCGGAGACTCTGGACCATATCGGCGGGGTCAATTCCAGCCTGGGTCAAAATCAAAAGGCGCTGGATTACCTGAACCAGGCGTTGCCGATGCAGCGCGAATTGGGCGACCGCCGCGGCGAGGCGGAGACTCTGGACAATATCGGCGGGGTCTATTCCAACCTGGGTCAAAATCAGAAGGCGCTCGATTACCTGAACCAGGCGTTGCCGATGCTGCGCGAAGCAGGCGACCGCCGTAGCGAGGCGGACACCCTGAGCAATATCGGTGCGGCCTACTACGCTCTGGGTCAGAAGCAGAAGGCGCTGGAATACTATAACGAAGCCTTACCCATTTTGCGTGAGATGGGCGACCGCCTCGACGAGGCAGGGGACTTGAGCAATATCGGTGCGGTCGTTGACGACCTGGGCCAGAAGCAGAAGGCACTGGAATACTATAGCGAGGCCTTATCCATTGAGCGTGAGGTGGGCGACCGCCGCAGTGAGGCAGCGACCCTCAGCAATATAAGTGCGGTCTATTACTCTCGGGGCGAGCATGAGAAGGCGCTCGAGTACTTCAACCAGGCCTTGCCGATCAATCGCGAAGTGGGCGACCGCAGCGGCGAGGCAACGACCCTGGGCAATATCAGTGCGGTCTATTACTCTCTGGGCCACTATGAGAAGGCGCTGGAGTACTTGAACCAGACGTTGCCCATCGAACGCGAGGTGGGCGATCGTAATGGCGAGGCAGTGACCCTGAGCAATATCGGTGCGGTCTATTCCGATCTGAAGCAGAAGGAGAAGTCCCTGGAGTACATGAAACAGGCGTTGCCGATTCGGCGCGAAGTGGGCGACCGCAACGGCGAGGCAACGACCCTGGGCAATATCGGCAAAATCTATTCCGATATGGGGCAGCAAGAAAAAGCTTTGGAGTACTACAAACAAGCACTGCCGATCCTGCGCGAGGTGGGCGACCGCAGCGGTGAGGGAACCTCCCTGAGCAATATCGGCCTGGCCTATTACAGGCAGGGGCAGAAGCAGAAGGCGCTGGAGTACTACGACCAGGCACTCCCGATTGAGCGCGAGGTGGGCGACCGCTCCGGCGAAGGATACACGCTATGGTGTATCGGACTGGCAATGGGCAGCCTGGGCGATGGAAGCACCGGACTCCGCAATGAAGTGGCAGCCTTGTCTTTGGCAAAGGCTGTGGGCGATCCAGGTATGCAAGGCGGGATCGATGCCTCATTGATGAGCTACTTTCGCGATCAGAAGCGCCCCGAAGTTGCAATCCTGTTTGGAATGGATGCGGTAAACTCCTTCCAGCAGATCCGCAAGAATATCTCCGGCCTTGATAAGGACATTCAAACCGGCTTTGCGCAATCCAAATCGGATACCTATCGCGAACTGGCTGAATTGCTGGTGCAGACGGACCGGCTGGGCGAAGCAGAGCAGGTGCTCGATTTGCTCAAGGAGCAGGAACTGAAGGAAGTGGTGCGCGGCGCATCCCCGAACGCCGCCGCCAAGCTCGAGCCGCTCAAGCTGACCGCAGCCCAGCAGAAGGCACAGGGTGAGTTGGCTGTTCCCGAGAAAACGGCTGCGGCGGTCGCGGATCTGAGCGTGGAGTATGCCACGCTACTGGCCAAGCTTACGCATACCACCGAGGAAGAGGCCCGGCTGAAGGCGCTGGATGCGCAGATCGAAGCTGGAAACGGAGAGGTATCGGCCTTCTTCAAGAACACGGTCTATGCCGAGCTTGCGCAGAAAGTCGGCACGCAGGACGCGAATGCTTTATTGAGCAAGGAAAAATCCGAGGTGAGCCGCCTGCAAAACACGCTCGCGGAACTGGGCCCTCGGGTGATGGGCATTCGGCTGCTGCTGGGCGATCAACATGCCTATGCGATTGTGGTGACGGCCCACGCCAGGGAGAAGTTTGAGTTGAAGGCCACGCCGGCGGAGTTGCGCGGCAAGGTGTTGCAGGTGCGCGACGATCTGCGCTCGCCCACGTCCGATCCCAAGCCTCATCTGGCGGAGCTGTATGCCATGGTTGCGGCTCCCATGGAAGAAGAGTTGAAAGCCCTGGAGCAGAGGTTCGCGAGTACCCCAGGTCAAGCCGCAAGTCTCGCCGCGCAAGGCACAGTTCCCACGCTGCTCTGGTCGCTCGATGGCGTGCTGCGCTATCTGCCCATGGCCGCGCTCTACGATGGCCATCGCTACATGGCCGAACGCTTCAACAATGTTCTCTTTACTCCCGAGAGTTATGGGCATATGACGGCCTCCTCGGGCGCGAACTCCGCGGGATTGCGGGTGCTGGCGATGGGATTGTCGAAGAGTTATGGCGGCCTGCCGGCGCTGCCCGGCGTGATGCCGGAACTGAATGCGGTGGTCCACGACCCGGCCGTGCCCGCATCGCATGGCCCCATGGAGGGAATCCTGCTGCCCAACGAGCAGTTCACGCTGGCCGCGTTGAAGACCGAGCTGGGCGCCGGCAAGAGCTTTCCCGTGGTGCACATTGCCAGCCATTTTGTTGAGGAGACAGGCAGCGGCGAGGAGCCTTACCTGATGCTGGGCGGAGAAGACAGCGGAGCGGCGGAAGGCTATGCGCTGACGCTGTCGAAGATGGAGGATTCGACCATCAGCTTCCATGGGACCGAGCTTCTGACGCTATCGGCGTGCAGCACGGCCAAGGGCGATGCGGCGAAGGATGGAATGGAGATGGACAGCCTGGGAATGATCGCGCAGCAAAAGGATGCTGAAGCGGTAATGGCCACGCTTTGGGACGTGAACGACGCCAGCACCAGCCGGCTGATGAGCGACTTCTATGGGCGCTGGGTGAAGCATCGGGGCGACGGCAAGGCGGAGGCATTGCGCCAGGCGCAACTTGCATTCCTGCGCGGAACCGCCGCGCCAGCGGCTGCCGAAAGCGAGCGCGGTTTCAATGTCGCGCGGGAGGGAACGAATGGGCCGCGCGAGGCCGGATATTCGCACCCGTTCTACTGGGCGCCGTTCGTTCTGATCGGAAACTACCAGTAGTTGCCGGAAGCGGCGACCAACGGCTTCGGGGAGCTGGATGAAGTCTCACGGGATCGAGGCTTGTTCTCGCTCATTCTGGCGCAGCCGGCGGCCGCGGAACTTCTTTCCCTCCCATCTTCGCGAACCCCAACGACCGCAGCGCACCGGACTGCTGGCAGCCCACGAAACCGCCTTCGCATCTCTCCAAAAACGGGGTCAAGAGAGGGAATCCTGAGGGACTGAAAGCAATAGGGTTCGCTTGACTAGGATCGTCGTAACACAAACCATCTATTACGAGATGGCCGCCGCCCTCGAAAAAGGCGGGGACTATCACGACGCTTTACGCGAGTTCCAACAGATAACCCTGAGTGCCGGGAGGCGCGAGACAGGCCGCGCCTCCGAGCATTCCTCAGGTTAGTTTCAGTCCATAGGATCGTCAGTCCTTATGGCAGCGCTTTTCACAATCATCGTTGCCTTTGTGGCAGCAACTATGGATCTCGATGTGCCCACCTTTAACGTCACCCGAGGCGCTGTAGCCGGTTGACAGGCGGATAGCGAAACTGTCCTTACCCCACTCGTTGTCGCTCACATCCACCTGGTACGTGCCGGCCAGCCCGTTAATTTCGGCAGTGCCTTCGATGCGCCGCGAATTCGATCCCATCTCAAGATATGCAGTCACGCTCGTGCTCTTCATCCTGAGGTCGATGCCATGGTCATGGTAAACGACCTCCCCACGCAGCGTGCTGTCCTGATCTTTGTCTCTGTCTCTGTCTTTATCTTTGCCGCACTTGCATCCAGCTTCAAAGCCAAAGGTCGCCTTGCCGCCGGATGGCGCGGTGATGAACCCGCCGCCGGTGGTGAAGTCCTTGCACGGCGGGGGCGCCCCCAGCACGGAGGCTGCAGCCGTGATCGCGTTATCGTCCAGCGTCACAGCACCGTTCAGCGCAAAGACCCGGCCGGTAACGCTGGTGCCGGTGGTGACGGTGTCGCTGGTGTAGGCGAGAATGCTTCCAACAAAAACGGTGCCCGTGCCCAGAGTGGCAGAGCTGCCGACCTGCCAGAATACATCCCCTGCCGTCGCTCCGTTGGTCAGGACGACAGAGGAATCGCTCGCTGTCGTAAGCGTGCTCCCCATCTGGAAAACGTAGACACCGCTGCCGCTGAGCGTGAGGGTTCCGGTCAACTGCGCCGAGGAATCAAAACAATAGACGCCAGGCGAGAGCGTGACCGCACCGGGAGTGGTGCCTAGAATCTCCCCGGTCAGGTTGGTCCCGCAGGCCTCCGCTACCAGATCGCCGTACGCAATAGCGGCGTCACTCTGGGCCGGGCCAGCGAGAGAGCCCGCGCCGACGTATATCGTCCCGTTCACTACTCCTGGTCCGCCAGTGCAGGGGGCTGGGAACCCAGTACATGAAGTGCCCGGACTCACACCCAAATCTCCGGTGATGACAGTCGCGCCTGTATTGGTGACCGTTGAGGCTCCCAGGACCGCAAAGGTCTCCGCGGAACCCAGTGGCGGGGCCGTCTGTGCCCAGGCCAGGGTGCCCATACTTAACAGGCAAATAAACAAGATGGTCTTTTTCATTACGTTTCCTCCTTGATTTCTTGCCCTCGGTAAGCGCCCACGTCGATCTAGACTCATTTTGAAGTCCGTGGGCTGAATTGTAGGGTTGGCGGCAGCCTGGAGGGAACGCTTCACGAGCCGCCGCAAAGTGCGCCACTTCCTGGCGCGGCGCCGGACCTGCGTAGGCCCAGGTTGGTGAGAAGCCTGACAGTTCGAGGTTTGAGCAATCTGTTCAAAAGAGAACACTGTTAACCGGAATTTCCATTTTGCCTCGCGGCAACCGGCCAAATGCACCCCGATTGCCTCCGCTGGCAATCCTTTTTGCATCCGTTTCCCTCCAAAAGGCTCGGGTAGACCGGAAAGAGCCGCCCGCCACGCCACAGTTTCTCCCCACTTACCACTTTCGTGGCAAGCCCATAGCACCCGCTTCTCACCAGGTAAGGTCTAAGTGGTATTTCAATTCTTTTAACTCTAGCCAATCATTCAGACGTGGACAGGCTTCAAAGAGCCGCACAAGGAGAGAAAACAATGTGTCCTACGGCCTCTATGCTCGGGGATGCTTATGCCGGCTCTGTATCGGCGCCATTCGATTGTAAGGCCCCTTCTTTCGCCGAAGAGACGGACTGCCTGTCCGTATCCAGTGCGAAGGACGGAAGCTGCGCAAAAGGCTTCCTTGTGGCAATCGGTCTGGAAGTTGCAGTGGCATTCTGCTTCTTCGGCATCTGGCACTTTTGGCACATCGTCCGCTAACTAAACTGAAAGCCGGTTTGAAACGGATGGCCAGGTTTGGCGGAGGAGCGCGTATTTCGCTTCCTCTTCAAGGACGCCGTTTATCATTTTCGTCTAGCTTAAATTCAGGTCTCGCTCGAAAGAGGAGCGTTCCCAAAGGAAGTCTTTCCTCGGATTCCGCCAGTTCCTCTCGAATGAACTCGTCGAACGGTTTAGCGGTTTGCGGGTCGTTACGCACATCAAAGCAAAACTGCTCCCACGTTTGCCTATGCGTTTCATGAAAGGACCGACTGGACTTTGGCATGTACAGTTCAGTCGCATCAAGCAGAGGTTCAACGTCATCGCGATCCCAATCTGAGTTCGCAATTTCTTTGAGAAGCGCGGCCTGCTTATCTTCGTCGAGGTTACGGATTGCGGTCGAGTGACGAGCAATTCGGAAACCAACCCGCTGCCGCCCTGGTCGATAATTGGCCCGAGGACCACCAGGCAATCCCTTTCCATCGCCGAGGACGAACCCGCCTCATCTCTGCAGCTTGATCCTCGACCGGCGCATCGCACCCCGCGGACTCCACCCACGGGAAAAGGGCCGATCCCGCCATGGCATCGGCCCTCTTTCTCGCCAGGCGCTTGCCTGGGTCAAGACTGTTCGCAAACCCTACCGCGCCCCGCCCTGGTTCGACGCGGACTGCGTGCCTTGATCGCTCATATTCGACAGCAGTTTCACCTCAACGCGCCGGTTCTGCCTCCGCCCTTCCGCGGTCGTGTTCGGCGCCACTTCATTGTCCTTGCCGATCCCGATCAGATAAAACCGGTGCGCGGCAATCCCATACTTCGACGCAAGATATTGCACCACGGCATCCGCCCGGCGCTGGCTCAGCTCATAGTTGTACTGCGCCGGCCCGGTGGAATCCGTTCCGCCGGTCACTTCCAGGATGTAGCTCCTGGCCGAACCAAGCTGCGCGGCAAAGCTGTCCAACTGATCGCGGTCGTCCCTGGTCAGCACCGCCTTGTCGAAACCGAAGTTGACAGTCACGTTGGCCACAGGCTTGTAGTTGTCCAGCCCTTTCACGACGCTGTCCAGCGAATCCGCGCGATGTACGACGTCGGAGGCTGCGATCTGGGCATCGCCTGCCGCCTTGCTCGCGTTCTGCGCGTTCTGGGTGGCTGTGTCCGCCGATCCCTGCGCCTGCTTAATGCCCGACTGCGCCCGGTCGTCCACGCTACGAATCTGCTGGTTGTTCGCCGCCGTTTTGGCGTCCAGTTGGTCGGTATGTTCCACCAGGGGCGCCGTCTGCGTGCGTACATAATTCTTGGTTGCGCAACCTGTCGCGCCCGCCACCGCCAAACTCGCCGCCAACCCGAGTGCTCCAAGTCGATATATGCTCATGATCCCGCTCCTTCTCTTCCGCCAGGCTTTTCGCCTGCCGGGCGAAAACAGCCGCTCGAACCGGCACTCCCGCGTAATACCCAGGTGCATCCACGGGACCAAACACCCATTCGGATCCAACCATCTGAAAACAAGACTCTTAAGTCAAGTAGACTCCTAGGGCTCACACCTCAGCCCGTGTATTTTTTACCCAACCCTGTAAGGATTGCCCAGAACTGGAGAACCGCTATAGCCGGGCCGGGCGGCACAGGCACATCCCGATTTTGCGGATCATTGCTTTGGCTTGTTGTGTATGGCAATAGAATCAATAATTTACGTTCTTATGCGTGGCGGAGAGAGGGGGATTCGAACCCCCGATAGAGCTTTTGACCCTATAACGGTTTAGCAAACCGCCGCCTTCAGCCGCTCGGCCATCTCTCCGTCAAGTAGAACCGCTTTGTTTTGAACGTCTTACGAGGAGGTCATCCTCGCGTTCAGGGACCTCGGTTGCATTTTAGTTGCACAGTCGCCTTTTGAGCGCCTGCAATTGCTGCTAGGACGCTGCGGATCCACAGCTTTTTCTCATTGTATATGACTCTTGGGTGACAGCCACGCTGTTGTGCCGGAGAATCGCTCCAAAAACTGCCTCTACACCGAGCTGGCGCAGATTGGTGGCGGTCACCGCAGTCGACCGATGGGCGCAAGGCAGCTACAACTCGCTCGAATGAGAGCAAGCAGGCTCATTCGCAGCCCGCACCCCGTCGAGAGGTTGCAACTCGCCCTCAGGCTCGACCGGAAAGCACTCCCCGTCCGGCGCCTGCAGCTCGGGCGCAAGCTGACCCTCGTCAACAGGCTGCACCTCGCTCCGAAGGCGCTCCTTCGGAGAAGAGCTCACCGGGGAATAAGAAATAGCCTCGTGACTGGCGAATTGACCGCGACGTATTGCTTGAGGCCCCTTGATGTTCAGGAACGTCGATTGACTCTATCGGACGATCTTCGCCGTCCGCCTCCCGGACAGCACTGGCGTCTCTCGCACGCTGCTCACGATCAGATGATTGTCCAGTCGCAAGGGGAAGTTTAGAGAGATGCCCTCCCTTCGAGAGCTGCAAGTATTCATTCTGCGATGTCTCCAGCAGGATTACTACCACTCGCACAGATGATAAGCGCTACAACGGTCTACGCGCCCCCTGGTGGCTGCATCCTCATTCATGAATGCGGATGAGTAGGCGAAATAGATGGGCGTGTGCGGTATGGATCAGACAGGCTTGTAATTCACTCGATACCCTAACGTCATATTTGCGGGTTTTGGAGGGATTGACCAGCCCAGAAGCAAAAAGACCAGCTTACAGCTTCGCCCCGTTGCCTCCTGCGGAGCGACTAACATCGAGTTAACTGTGCGGCAAAGTTTGCGTAGGTTCGCACCGGGCAGGGCAAACAGTTCCAAGCTACACGAGAAATGAGAGAAACTACAATGACTTCCCCAAAAATTCCGACCTCCCCTCTTCAGAGGAGTTTTGCAAACTTTGTCCCAGTTGCATTCTTTACCTTGCTTCTCACGATGGGCCTGTTCAAACCGGCGTTCGCACAAACCGCGCCATCCCTGGGCACCGCCCAGAACTTTGCGGTACTAGGTTCCTTGACAGTGACCAATACCGGCCCATCCGTAATTACGGGCGACCTCGGTGTCAGCCCAGGCACAGCAGTCACCGGTTTCCCGCCCGGTATCGTCGACGGGGGCTCAATTTATAAGGCGGACGTTATAGCGCAGCAGGCTCGGGCGGATGCGACTACTGCCTACGGTGATCTGGCAGACCAGGTTTGCAACATTACCTATGGCGTACCCACGGACCTGGGTGGAAAGACGCTTGTGCCGGGTGTCTATTGCTTCGCATCCTCTGCTGCCCTCACCGGAACGCTCACCCTCGATGCCGGCGCCAAGCCCGACGCCGCCTTTATCTTCCGTGTGGGTAGCAAACTCGTCACAGCGAGCAACGCCTCCGTGGCGCTCATCAATGGCGCGCAACGATGTGAAGTCTTCTGGCAGGTCGGCAGTTCCGCGACTCTCGGGACGGGGACCGACTTTATTGGTACTGTTATCGCTCTTACAAGCATTACTCTTGATACCGACGCCAAATTGTCCGGCAGGGCACTCGCACGCAACGGCTCGGTCACGCTGGATTCGAACACGGTGTCCGTCACTTCGTGCGCTGCGCCGCTGCATGCGCCAGTAATCGGTAAGTCCTTCAAGAAGCCCTCTATTACCGAGGGAGGCAATTCGACGCTTACCCTGACTCTAAGCAATCCAAACAGTACCGCCGCCACCATCAAATCGGCCCTGATTGACACGTTTCCCAAGGGCATGTTCGTCTCCGGGAAAGCGAGCACTACCTGCGGCGGAACTGTCAGCGCTACGATTGGCCACTCTTCCGTCACCTTGACCGGAGGCACCATTCCGGCCGATGGAAAGTGTACCGTTACGGTGGAGGTCACCGCGCCAGCCGCGGGCACTTACATCAACTCGGTGCCATCCGGCGCATTAAAGACCAGCAATGGCAACAATGTGTCCCCGGCCGTCGCCACCCTGACCGTCACTCCTATCCCCACTCCCGCCATGGTTCCGCCCACACTTGGAAAGTCGTTCAGCCCCACGACTATTGCTGTCGGCGGCGTTTCGACACTTGTCCTTACACTGAGCAACAGCAACCCCGTCATCGATACCATTACGGCGCCGCTCACAGATCACCTGCCTGCCGGCATGACCGTCGACGGTGCCGCCAGTACTACCTGTGATGGAATTGTCGATGCTCTCCAGGGGAGCACCGTTGTCACTCTCACCGGAGGCTTCATACCTGCAAAAGGCTCCTGCACTGTATCCGTCAAGGTCACTCCCGATTGTGAGTGCTCCTATTACAATTCCGTGGGTGTCGGCGCACTGAAAACCGACAATGGCAGTAACGCTGCCGCGGCCGTCGCCACTTTAACCGTCACCAAAGCCCCCGCCCCAGGCGGTACGCCTACCGTAAGCAAGTTCTTCTACCCGGATGAAATCAAGCCGGGAGCGGCCACTACGCTTACCATCACCCTGACGAACACCGATGCCAAGGCCGCAACGCTGACGGCGCCGTTCACAGACACCTTGCCCAGCGGCATGGTCGTCTACGGCCTCCCAAGCACTGTCCCGGACAACACTTGCGGTGGAACGCTCACTGCCACCAAGGGCAGCACGTACATAACCCTTACGGGTGGCCAGATACCGGCGAACGGCACTTGCAGGATCACTGTAATTGTCTCCGTGGAGAAAGCAGGGACTTACGTCAACTGGCTGCATATGGGGACACTGAAGACCAGCAACGGCAGCAATGCAAATCAAGCGAATGCATCTCTTATCGTCAGCACGTCGGCTGGCGCGAGCCCCCAACTGCTCAAGTCTTTCTCCCCAGCCACTATCAAGAATGATGGCATCTCAACCCTGACCATTACCCTCAAGAACCCCTACGCCCTGGCCGCAAAGCTCACGGCGCCACTGGTCGATAACATGCCTGCGGGCATGGTGGTCCATGGCAGCGCGAGTAACACATGCGGTGGAGCGGTCAAGGCCACCGCGGGCACCTCAAAGGTGACTCTTACCGGCGGCGCAATTCCAGCAAATGGCTCCTGTACCATAACCGTTCTGGTTACCGCGCCTTGCAACAACTACTTCAACAATTTGCCGGCTGGAGCATTGCAGACCAGCAACGGCATCAATCAGGAACCTGCCGGCGCGAGCCTGACCGTAACCGCTGATTAGGTGGGCAGCCGATCCTTCCACTATTTATCGCTGACTGATATCCGAATGCCCCAACCTTGACGCGCTTTTAGCGGGAAGGTTGGGGCATTCGCGCCAAGGGCATTTTTG
>JBEKZJ010000131.1:0-14422 GCA_049509995.1 Occallatibacter sp.
TCGTCGAAGGCCTCAACAACAAAGCCAAAGTCACCATGAGAAAATCCTACGGCTTTCGCACCTTCCCCGTCCTCGAACTCGCGCATATCACTCACTTGCCAAACTTCCTGAACCTCCACTCGACCACGATCTCTTCTGACGAATCCCTCTTCAAAAGCGAAGACGTTTCCATCCGGATCGGACACGTAGGCGAGTCGTCGAAGTCGTTTCACGGCGAGACCCTGTGCCAGTGCCTGCCGCGCTGCCCGGTCGGTGTTGGGTACCAGCAACCGGAATTCAGTTCCTCGGCTGCCACTCGCATTTCCGAGTTCGATCCACTGATCACTCTCGATTGAGATGCGCATCCGAACTCCGGCTTTAGCATCTTGCTCGTCAAATCCGAGCCCCGCATTGTAAAACTTCTCGGCTGCAACCAGGTCAGGGATCGCGATTCTGATCCCCACCAACAGGTTTGAAATTCGATGTTCGCCGAGGTGCTTCCCGCGGTCCGCGAAGTGCATTGAGCCCGGCAAGTATTGTGTAAATTCGACCACCCGTCCCTCCGGATCATCGAGCGAGAAAATGAGATTGCCAGCGCCTCCCTTCACTACGGGTGAGGGCCGAAGTCCGCGTGCAACATAGAGCGCATTCAAAGCGTCCAGTGAATCCGCCTCGTAGCACACATGCATCCATCCGAGAGGTTGGCCCGCCTCGGTTCGTGGATAAAGTTCGATAAACTGACGGTCGTTGACTTTGACAAAAACTTCTGTCGTCTTTCCATCGCGGGTAAAAGAAAACGCCTCCTCAAAGCCGAGGCGGTGAAAGAAGTTTCGCGAGCTGTCAAGGTCGCTTACGCGTAATGCAATATGCGCAATGCCATTGACCAGTTGTGTCTGCGCGCGGCAAAGGATCGAGTTGGCGAAAAGAACAACAACCAGCAGCGTCGTCCATCGCACCTTCATTGTCGGTCTTCAACATTCTGAAGCCGTTCTGGCTTCGTGTCTAACGAAGCTTCCAGCCAACCATCAGCAATCCAGGTAGCCACCACCTAGCGCAACAGCGCCGATGCCGCCCATAGAATCGGGGCCTGTCCGTGATAGTCCCCCGTTTTCCGCTTGCGCTCCAGGTAATACTCCAGGTCGTTCTGCTTTCCTGTGCCCTCGCACACGCTGGTCACGTCGCCGTTCTGGTCGATGTATCCGATAACCGCCAACCATGCTTTTCGCGCAGCGGGTCCGTAGGTGTAGGGATCGAGCCAGCCATTCTTCACCCCGGTAATCATGGCAAACGTAAACATTGCCGAGCTGGAACTTTCCGGCCATGCTTCCTCATGATCGATCAATTGCCGCCACGTTCCATCTTTTCCTTGATAGCTGAGCAGCGCCGCCATCATCGACTTGTAGCCTCGCATAATGCGCGCCCGCTGATGGAGTGTCCAAGGTGCGGTGCGGGTCCAGGCGTCTGGTGCTTGACCGATAGCCCGACGCCGAACGGCAAGCGGCTACCGCTCTATGAAGAGCGGTGGGTCGCGGCTGGGAAGTACGGCAGTGTGGGGTGGCACAACTTCCGCCACACCTACTGTTCGTGGTTGGAAGATACGGGCGCACCTGTGGGGGTGCAGCAGAAGCTCATGCGGCACGCCCAGGTTTCGACCACGATGAATGTCTACGGAGGCGGGAGTCGTCTTCGATGGGGTTGGAGACGATGAGGCCGTTGGCAATCGCATCCAACTCCATCTGTTTTCGGCTGCGGCTGTTGTACGCAGCCGCGGCGTCGTTGCCGACTGACACACGTCTGCGCTTTCCGTCTTCGTTTCGGTCGAGATAGTAGGCGCCTTCCAGGTGCTTCTCTTGCCGGCCATTCACCGTCACCCAATCGGGCTTGATGCGGCCATTGGGGCCTACTACAACGGGGCAGTAGCGCTTACCTTCGGGGGTGTCGATACACTTCGTGATATGCACTCGCATGGGAAAACTCCCGGCAAAGTGGTATCACTCTTGGTATCACCCCTCCATTCCTCGGTCAAAATTATTGAAAGGAAAGAAGTTAGATGGTCGGGGCGGAGGGATTTGAACCCCCGACCCTCTGCTCCCAAAGCAGATGCGCTACCAGGCTGCGCTACGCCCCGACATTCTACTTCGATTGTAGCGCGGATCGGATTCTTGTTGGGGTTGAGCGGGAGCACTTAACGGCCGGCCAGCCAGACCAGAAACCACACGATGAGCGCAATGGGGATGGCGAAGACCAACCCCAACGCCGCGGCCAGCAGCAGCAGAAATGCCCAGTCGTGTCCGGTGTGGCGGCGGGGTTCATCGAGGTGACGGCAAAGCAGGCGATAGTTGCGGCGGTTGGCCTTCCAGGCGATGTCGAAGATGTCGCCGAAGAGGGGAATCGAGCCCACCAGCACGCCGATGCCGAGGTTGGCGGCCATGCGCACCAGCGTGACGTAGGGTACGCCGCGAATCCAGGCGGCGAGTGGAATGACCAGCGAGAGCAGGCCGGCCAGCACGTCGCCCAGGCCGGGGACCAATCCAATAATCCCGACCATGCCGAAGCGGATGCCGGTGCCGGGGATGCGAAAGGCCTCGTCCAACAGGATTTCGAAGCCATGCAGGGTCTGGTCGCGGAAGAGCCAGGCGCCGCGATTCCAGCGATCCGGCGCCCGTTCCGGTCCTGTCGGGTTGGCCGGACCCTGCGGCTGCGGCGGGGCGAGCGGGTTTGAATCGAGGCCAGGCACGAACGTTTCCTCCTTGGCCGGCGTGGTTCTGGTTGCCTGATTCGATGCTACAATCGAAGGAACACGGCGGCTATAGTTCAGCGGCAGAACGCCTGACTGTGGCTCAGGATGTCGTGGGTTCGATCCCCACTAGCCGCCCCACAATAGATTACATTTAGAATCAACGACTTACGAAACAATCCTGCAAAATGTGCTAATTCTGTGCTACCATTTCACGGTAAATGGAGGCTCTAACACTATGAGCACGCCCGTAATCACAATCTTTGTCCGGCACTCAGCCGGGTGCAAATACGCCGGGGATGAGTTTTCCCGCCGCTGCAACTGCCGGAAGCATCTCCGCTGGACCCAGGATGGGGCCCAATACCGGCGCAAAGCCGATACCCGTTTATGGCAGGAAGCGGAAGAGGTAAAGCGGCAACTTCAGGACCAGCTTTCCGGACGCGCCCCGGAATTGAAGGCGGAAGACAAAATGCGCACGGTAGAGGCTGCCGTGGATCTCTTCATCAAGGACAAGAGAGTCCAGGGCGTCACACAGGGTGTCATCAAGAAATACGTCCTTGAGCTGGATCGGCTCCGGGGTTTCTGTGTGCGCCAGGGAGTCTACACCGTGACCGGGCTCACCCGTGAACTGCTTACCGAGTACTGCTCAACCTGGGAGCAGACTTACCCCTCCAGCATTACTCGGAACAAAGTCCGGGAACGTCTCCGGAGCTTCCTCCGGTACTGTTACGAGGCCCAGTGGCTGGACAGGATTCCCCAGCTTCCCAAGATCAAAGCGGACGAGCCGCCCACGCTTCCACTCAGCACCGAAGAGTACCGACGACTGCTGGACGCGCTGTATGTGGTGAATCCCCTGAGGTGGGACGGGAAGATGTCCACACGTGGGCTGACCGACAGCACACGGGCAAAAGTGAGGGCGCTGATCCAGCTCATGCGCTGGAGCGGGTTGGCCATCCGAGACGCTGTGACGCTTCGCCGCTCAGCCTTCCAGCAGACTGCCTCCGGCTTTTACCGTGTGGTTACGAGCCGTCAGAAAACCAGGACAGACGTGTCCGTCCCCATCCCTCCGGCCGTGGCTGAGGAGATACTCTCAGTGTCCGAAGGCGAGTACCTCTTCTGGACCGGCGAGGGGACACCTGAGACAATCGCCAAGACCTGGGCAAACCGTTACCTCCGACCTCTATTTAATGCTGCAGGACTGCCGAGTGGTCACATGGTGAGCCATCGAATCCGGGACACTTTCGCTGTGGATCTGCTAGAGAAAGGCATCCCAATGGAGGAAGTCTCAAAGCTTCTCGGCCACGAGTCGATAAAGACGACTGAGCGTCATTACGCCAAATGGGTCAAGGGGAGGCAGGAACGACTCGACGCACTTGTTACAGGAACATGGACTTAATCGATAGATGCCATGCACACAAATGCCCGCCCGAAGTTCCGGGCGGGTGCTAAACACTGCGTAATACTCCGACCTTATCACTGCGGATTCTGGTCCACCAAGGTGACCTCACTCACCAATAAGCATATTGATCTTCGGCTAAGTATGGTCGATGGCCTCTAGGATCCTTGCGATCTCCGTAGGATTCTTAAGGGGTTTCGCTGTTCGATCTCTATCCGCCGGTTCCACTCCCATTCGGCCGTACCGGGTTGCATTCCTTCACCGAACTTAATGGGCTTGTATCTATGCACGCAGTCCGTCCGGTGTTACGGTTATGGACCGCTCGCAGGAAGTTCGAGTGCAAGATATACATTGAACCAAACCTCCGTCTGCTCAACGACACGAAGATTGCCGCGCACGACAACTTCTCTCAGACGCGCTTCTTTGCTTCCATCATGGTTGCGCGTCTGGGCTCTGAATTTGGCGCAGACTTCGATAAGTACAAGAACCTGGAGGACGGCGCCACCAAGAGTGAAGCGGGCTTCATAAAGTATCTTGACCGTGCAGAAGGCCAGCTATTGACCCGCGGTGAGCGCAACAAAAGATTCAGGAGCTATCTTTACAATTCCGTTTTGCAAAATCCAGACAATAAGCTGTCTAAGTACGTTTCAAAGGGACCAAGCTCGCTGACTGCTCCCAGCTTGTAGATCTCGTAGCCGCGTTCGGCCAGTCTGAGATGATCTTCGAGATCGAGCATGCCTTCAAGCTCCGGCGACTTCTCGTAGTAATCCGACACGACCCGCTCATGGTTGCCGAGAGTTGGACAGCAGCGACAGAGCGAAACGCCGCAATATCCAATTGGTCAGCACCTGTAGCCTGACAACTTGGACAGCAGGATGCCGGACACGTAGAAATCCATCCAGTGCGACTCATCGAAGAAACCTGACGCTATCGCTGGGAGAGGATGCCTATGTCCTCTGAAATCAACAGCCAGATTCACCTAAAACGCTGTCTTGGACAAGAGTGCTCTCCGGTGCTCTTCATAACATAGGACGGCTCCCATCTTTTGTCTCTCCAGTCCTCATTTCCCGTGACTTCCGGAGGCATTGGCACTCTGCTTCAACTGCGTATCGGAGGGCAGTTGCGAGGCATCCCATGCGCCGCCGAGCGCCTGAATCAGTTCGACACTGGCGGTGATCCGGTTCACGCGCAAAGTAATTTCTGACTGCTGGCCGGTAAGCAGAGTATTTTGTGCCGTCAACAAGTTCAAATAGATGTCGAGCCCGGTTTCATAGCGGCTTTTCGCCACATCATAGTAGCGCTGGGCGGAAGCAATGGCGTCATCCTGTTGACGGATCCGGGTGCTGAGAATGCGAACCGTGGCGAGGTAATTCTCAACTTCCTTCATCGCGTTCAGGACCGCCTGTCGGCAGGTCGCGACATCGGCGTTGTCCTGCGCCCGATACTGAACGAGCGTGGCCTTGCGCTGGCCGCCGTCAAAGACAGTCTCGCTGAGAGATGGGCCGAGGGACCAGTAGTAGTCGCTCCAATGACATTCTGTGTCGATTCCTGACTTCCGGCCGCGGCTCGCTCTGTCCTCGATAAGCGGCAGAAGCAACGACAACGACAAAAACAGCCCCACAGATTGCCAGGAATTGGCAGGGTCACTCCCTATCAGTGTTCGTTTTTGCTCTTGACAGCCGACAGAATAGCTCCTAGATTCGCTTGTTGTGCAATCAAACGGTGGAATGTTGGTGTTTGATTTGACCGGTTGAGCAAACGTTTGCTCGCACCGGCAAGCTTAGGAGGCTCTATGAGGCGAACATCGGAATGGGGATGGTTATGTCCCTTTCTGCTTGCAGTTCTGATTGCCATAATCAGTCAGACTGCCTGGGCACAGACGAACCGTGCGACGATCACGGGAACAGTGACCGACTCGACCGGCGCGGTGGTGGCAGACGTGCAGGTCACCGCGACCAACACGGGCACCAACGTGTCTGCCAAAACCGTCTCCAACGGAGTAGGGATATACGTCATTCCGAACCTATTCCCCGGCCCGTATTCGGTCGAGTTTCAGAGGGACGGATTCGAGACTCTTCTGCGTCCGTCCATCACCCTGAACTCCACCGAGGTGGCCCGGATCGACGCGGCGCTCAAGGTTGGGGCCGCAAGCGCGACCATTACCGTGACCAGCGATGCGCCAATCCTGGACATGGACACCGCAGGCGTGGGCACCAACATGAAGGCCGATGTCGTGAACGACCTGCCGCTGAGTATTTACAGCGGCGGCCGGACCGTTGAGGACTTTGCGGTAGCCATCACGCCCGGTTATTCGGTGGTCAGCTCTCCGTACGGTGCGGTTGTCAACGGCGGCCAATGGTTTGTAAAGGACTACACCATTGACGGCACGTCGGGCACTTCGAACATCCGCGGCGATTCGATGGAGGGCGGACCGAGCATGGAAGCCGTGGAAGAACTGCAGGCGCAGACCAGCGGCCTGGACGCTCAAAGTGCGATCACCGGCGGCGGCGTGATGGCCTTCAACCTGAAGTCGGGCAGCAACACATTGCATGGTTCGGCCTTCACGTACGGGCTGAACGAGATACTGGATGCCAACACCTGGACCAACGACAATCTGGGCGTGCCAAAGGCCAAAGACCGCGGCTGGGATTACGGTTTCAGCCTGGGCGGTCCGATCCACAAGAACAAGACCTTCTTCTTTGGCACTTTCGAGCGATTTGACAGGACCGACTGGCGGCTCAACAGCGGCGGCGCGACCGTTCCCACCGCGGATTTCCTGCAGGGTAACTTCAGCGGCTTGCTGGGCGCCACAATTTGCAACAACGCCGGCAATATCGGTCCGTGCAGCTCGGTCGGCGGGGCCGCGCTCATGGTGTACAACACCACGGGGGAGCAGGTCCAGGCGCAGGTGGACATGATCTACGACCCGACCAGCAAGGATCCAAATGGAAATGTCGAACAATTCGCCGGTAACATTATTCCTACCAACCGCCTCAGCGCGGTTGCGCAGAAGATCAATACCTATTACGCGCACTACGCTCCCAACCTGGGCGGAATCACCAACAACGAGAGGACGCTGCTCGCGGGCACTCCCAGCCAGACAC
Source organism: Occallatibacter sp. (assembly GCA_049509995.1). Taxonomy (GTDB): domain Bacteria; phylum Acidobacteriota; class Terriglobia; order Terriglobales; family Acidobacteriaceae; genus Telmatobacter. The sequence continues at coordinate 7,217 of JBEKZJ010000131.1, forward strand.
CGAATCAGTTCGTCGTCAAGCTGGACCACGTGCTGCGCGATCAGGATCGTCTCTCCGGATCATGGATTTACAACCACAGACCGCGCCTTCAGGCGGATAGCGGGGGTGTGTGGCAGTCGGGGACTACGAACGGAGGGCCGCTGTCGAACCTGCGGGAACAGTTGTATACCCAGCAGCAGTGGCGGCTAAGCGAGACCCACAACTTCAGCTCGAATCTGCTCAACGTGCTGAACTTCACCGATGCTTACGACGACAATGCAAGCGTCCCGGCCGATCCTGGCGATTGGAACTCGCAAGTCGGCATCGGAAGCAACGGCGCGGACAACTTCCCGGAAATTTCCTTCTCCGACAACCAGGCGGGCATCAGCGAAACGTATATCGGTAACACATGGGTGGGAGATGTAGCGGGGGTGACCGCTACTGCCGACGACACTGTTACCTGGAGCAAAGGCCGTCATAGCTTCAGCTTTGGCGGAGATTTCATTGACCATGAGGTGAACTACCGTTCCGGCGCGGGTGCGTATTCTTTTAACTTCTCCTACAAGAACACCGCCGGCGCTGGCTATCCTTACGACGGCTTCGGTTTCGCCACCTACGAATTGGGACAAGTCAGCAGCGCGCAAGTGCCTGTGGCCAACAACCTCTACGGCCGGCAAAGGGAGTTCGTGTTCTTTGGGCAGGACAGCTACAAGGTCACTCCAAAACTCACGCTGAACCTGGGGCTGCGCTGGAATTACAACACGCGCTTCCATGAGAAGTTCGGCCGCTGGGCCAACTTCGACCCGACCGTGACCGACGCGCAGCTCACGTCAGTCTATGGCGCGGCCATTCCCGGATCGCTGGTCTTCGCCAGCAGCGGCAGCGACAGCTTTGAGAAGAACGAATACGCAGCAAACTTTGGGCCGACGATCGGAATCGCCTATCAGTTCCTGCCTGAAGTGGTCATACACGCTTCGTATGGCCTCATCTATAACCCCGTCGGCGTCACCTTCTTTGGCGGGGTTCCCGACAGTTTCGCGCCGCAGCTGGGGCAAGACAGCACGGCACATGCATTCGATTGGGACGCAACGGGGGGCGGCTTCAACTTCCCCGGCACGGTGAACAAGGCATCTTTGGCCACCGATCCCTCCATCATGCTTCCCTTCCCGGTGGAAGTGGATCCGCGCGCCCTTCGCCTGGGATACAGCGAGGCCTTCAACTTCGGCGTGCAGCAGCAGTTGACGCCCAACACGCGCCTGGAGATTTCCTATGTCGGCAACCGCGGCCATCGCCTGACCGATACAGCGCTGGCCTGGAACGAGACCAGCACGCAGAACTTCCTGAGACTGGTCGACCAAAACCCGGGGTTCAGCATCTGGAATTGGATGTATTGCCCGTCGGGTTACGGATCCGTAAGCGGGGTAGCTTGCCCGTATCCGAATTTCTATGGTTCCCCTTTGGCAGCGCTGGCTCCGCTGCCGCAAATGGCCGCGGCGGAGGGCAACTATTGGTACGGCTGCTGCGCCAACATTAACTACGCAGGCCTCCCGTTAGGCCAGAGCTTCTATGACTCGCTGGTTGTCGACGTGGTCAAGCGCACCGGCCGCGGCCTGACCATGGACCTGAGCTACGACTGGTCGCGCCAGGAAGGCAACTCCTTCGCCGCCGAGCAGGACTACAACAACGGTTACACCGGCGTTGAGGATTTCAGCAACATGCGTGCTGCGGCCCATGCACTCACCGGCTATGACCTGCCTCAAGTGCTGAAAGGCTTCGTCACCTATCAGTTTCCCTTCGGCAAGGGCCAGCATTGGCTCGCCACAACAACTCCTGTGGTGAGAGGGATCGTTGGCGGATGGAGGCTTGGCGGTGTGGTCGACTACTATACTGGGCAACCCTTCGAGATCGGATCGTCCGATCCATACTGGCCTCTGTGGGGAAACATCTACCCGCAATTCAACCTGGCCGGGTACAAAGGTCCGTCAAGCCCGAAGAACTACGTGCCCGTCGGCGCCAGCGGAACGCCTCCGGCGGTGGACTTCTATATGCCGTCTACGGTAGCCAGCAATCCGGCGCCGGGAGTGCTTCCGCCCTCGCCAGCCACCTCGCGCCTGCGCTGCCCGGGGCAGTCGAATGAGAACTCCACTCTGATTAAGAACGACAAGGTTGGTCCCGACGGCAAGTACAACCTCTCGGTCCGGCTGGATTTCTACAACTTGTTCAACCGGCATTACTACGGCATTCAAGGTTGCGCAGGGACTCGCGCCGGGATTGGGGACTCCAACTTCGGCGAGATTCTCGGCGTCCAGGACAATCCGCGAAGCGGACAATTTGCGATCCGGCTGGACTTCTAGTGCAGAGCTGCCGGAACGATGACATGGATGGTCTTTGAGGGTGCCGGCAGAAGCCCGCACCCTCAAAAACCCACGGGAGAATGGGGCATTCGAGCCTGGTGAATTCAGAAATCAATTCCGCGGAGGCCCAGGTTCCTTCCTTGCAAATCAAAACACTGGGTTGGTTCCGTTCGGACCGGATTCTGAGACGTGCTATTCTCTTCGCGCTGGCCGCGGCTTTGCTCCTTGCGGGCCGTGGTGCGGGCGGGCAGACGACTGGGGTCCACTGGTTTGTCGATTGCTCGCAGGCCAATGCCGGAGATGGCTCCAGCGCCGATCCGTGGAACAGCCTGGCCGCTGCGCAGGCGCATCCATTTGCCGCCGGAGACCGCATTGCGCTGGCGCGCGGCACGGTTTGCCACGGCAGCTTTTCTCCGCAGGGTTCAGGCGCCGAGGGCAGCCCAATTCGCCTGACTGCCTACGGTCAGGGTCCGCGACCGCGCATTGTAGCCACCGCCAAGGATCGCCAGGTGCTGAACCTCTTCAATCAGGAGTATTGGCAGATCGACTCGCTCGACCTCGCCGGCGCCAACAAGTATGGCATCTTCGTGAGCGGCGACAAGGGCACACTGCACCACATCTATCTCAAGAATCTTTTCGTCCACGATGTCCAGGGCGGCGAGATGATGAACAAGGACAATGGCCTGGTGGTGGTGGGCCCAAGCAGCCGCGACGCAGTCTTCAACGACGTTCTGGTGGATGGAGTGGCGGCCGCGCACACCAATCAGTGGGCGGGCATCCTCATCGGCGGCGGAAATTACGCGTATGCGCCGGATGCACCGCTCAACAACCACGTCACGGTTCGCAACTCCAGCGTGCAGGATGTGTACGGCGACGGCATCGTTCTTTTTCGCGACTCCGACAGTCTGATCGAAACCAGCACCGCCTGGCAAAGCGGGATGCAACCCACCGAGAGCATCGGCACACCCAACGCCATCTGGACCTGGACCTGCACGGATTGCACCGTACGGGATACCGAAGCTTTCCTCACCGACAGCCCCGGCGTGGACGGCGGCGCATACGACATCGACTGGGACAACACGCGCAACACCGTCGAGCGCAACTATGCCCACGACACCCAGGGCTACTGCCTGGCGGTGTTCGCGGCCGGCTATGTGACCAGCGAGAGCGTGGTGCGCGACAACCTGTGCATCGATAACGGCCTGAGTCCGAGGCTCGCGGCCCTGCAAGGCGCGGTCTACCTGCACGCATGGAACGGCGGCGTGCTCCACGGCCTGCGCATGGAGCACAACACGATTCGCTGGAACCCCCCGGTCGCCACGGCCGCGGCCATTGTCGACGACGCAAGCACCGGCGGCACGCCGGTCACGTTCACCGGCAATCGGATCGAGTCCGCCGCGTCGCTCTTCTATCGCACCAACGCGCAGTTTGCGCCGTCGGCGAACACCTATCGTTACTCCGGCGCCGGCGACGCGCGGTTCACGCTCGGCGACCGGCACGAAGTTACGCTCGCCGCTCTGCAGGCCGCCGGCTTCGAAAAGGGCACAACGGTGGAACAAGAAACAGCGCCGGCGCAGGCCGCAACTTTACTGCGCCTAGAAGCAACGGTCGATTTTGCGCTGGACGCCGACGGCCTGCTGGCGCCTGGCCCGCGCGCCCAGTTGATGGTGCTGCGCAGCCTGGCCGCACAATACGGTCCCGTCGCACTCGCCGTCACCGTACATCTACACGCCGCTCAAAATTCTTCCGTGGCAGAGGCGGCTGCACAAGCGAATGCTCTGCTCGACCTGGACGCCGGCCCGATCCGATTCGATCGCGACGGTAAACAAGCCGGCGTTCTCCGCCTGCTGGCGGCCGATGGCCGTCTGCTTGAGGAATGGAGCGGCTTCCAGAACGCCGCAACCCTGGGCGGAGCGGTGCGCGCGAGGCTCGGCGCTCCACACTTCGCAACCATGCAATCTACATCACACACGGAAGGAGAGCAATGATCCGGCAATCGATGGGTTCACGCGGCGTGCGGTTTGCCGCATCGTTGGCGGTCGGCAGAAGAGCAGGATGGCGATAATGATTCGATTGACGGCACAGAAGCGTTGGAGGTCATTGGCCGGCTGGGGCGCTCTCGCGCTTGCCGCCTGCGCAACAACAACACATGCCCAACAGTTCGCTCTGAAGGATGGCGATACGGTGGTGTTTTACGGCGACAGCATCACGGCGCAGCGCCTCTATACGAAGGATGTGGAGGAGTTTCTGCTCACACGCTATCCCACACTGCATCTCCGCTTTGTAAACGCGGGCGTTCCAGGGGATTCAACGAACGGCGGCTACGCGGGGACCATGGCCGAGCGCGTTCAACGCGATGTTGCGCCGTTTCGGCCGGCCATGATTACCGTGATGCTGGGCATGAACGACGGGGGGTGGGGGTATGGCGGGCCCGAGATCGACCCGAACTTCCAGAAGGGCTATCGCGCGCTGCTGGATGCGCTTCGCAAAGCCGCTTCGGGCGCGGCCCTCACGCTGATCTGCCCCACACCGTACGACGAGATTACACACGGTACGGAGTTCCCCGGCTACTCGCACATCATCGACAAATTCGCAGACGATGTGTCCCGGATGGGCGCGCAGTTAGAAGCGTCGGGGGACAAAACCGTCCTGGTTGCGGATTTCCATCGTTCCATGACGGATGCGCTGGAGCGTGCGAAGACGCAGTTTCCCGAGCTTGCGCCGCTCATCGTCCCGGACCGCATTCATCCGGCTGAGATCGGCCACTGGATCATGGCGGCGACGCTCATGTCCGCATGGCATGTGAACCCTGTGGTTAGCCGCCTGGTACTGAATGCGACCAACGCCGAAGTGATCGACAAGGACCGGACCACGGCAACGAATCTGGAGAGGTCCACGGACGGCCTCCAATGGACGCAGCTCGACGATGCGCTTCCGCTTCCGCTGGACTTCAACAATGCCATGACACCGGTGCTGCTCAAAATTTCAGATATCGCACAGTTCGATCTGATGACTCTGCGGATCGAGTCGCTCGATTCAGGGCAGTACGAGCTCTCAATAGACGCGAAACCCGTCGCCGGCTTCTCGCGCGAAGAGTTGCAACGCGGGGTCAATCTCGCTCTCTACAAAACGCCGATGCTCGACCAGGCGCGTGGAATCGACTGGACTGAGGACCGGCGCGCCACACTCGACCAAGCGCGCTTTATCCTCAGCGCCGAGGTCAAGGAGAGTGCAACTTCGGGCGTTGCGGAAGACAAGTTGCGGCAGGCGCAGGACGAGCTCGCAGCGGCGATTCGCAAAGATCTCGATCCCAAGCCGCACCACTTTGAGCTGCGGCGGCGGTAGACTTGCACCGCTCGACGGACCGGCACAACGGGCGCATTCGGTATCCGTTCTGTCTGGAACGAACAAGGAGTGGGAAAGGAAAAGAACGATGCAGCTGTGGAACAAATGTCTTCGCGCCCTGTTCGCAATAGCTCTTTTGGCGTGGGGTGTCGCGCCTGGCGCCCAGGAAAGCACTCAGAACACGCTCTCAACCTCTGTAGGCGTAGCCCCGGACTTTCCCACCGTACTCTACGGTGCGGCCTACTACCACGAGTACATGCCCTACGAGCGGCTGGACAAGGACGTGGCCCTGATGAAGGCCGCCGGCCTGAACGTGGTGCGCATGGGCGAGTCCACCTGGAGTTTGTGGGAGCCCGAGGACGGCCATTTCGAGTACGCCTGGATGGACCGCGTGGTCGACGCCATGGGCAAGGCCGGCATCAAGGTCATCCTGGGCACTCCCACCTATTCGATTCCCGCCTGGATGGCTCATCAACACCCCGAAATCCTGGCCCGCAGCCTGAACCGCAGCGTGTTTGGCGGACCCACAGTGGAAAGCACCTACGGCATGCGCCAGAACATGGACACCGACTCGCCGGCCTACCGCTTCTATGCCGAGCGGCTCATCCGCCACATCGTGGCTCACTACAAAGACAACCCCACGGTCATCGGCTGGCAGCTCGACAACGAGACGGGCAGCTACGACGCCGCCAACCCTGACGTCTTCATCGGCTTCCAGCACTACCTCGAAAAGAAGTTCGGAGCTCCCGAGGCGCTCAGCAAGGCATGGTTCCTCAACTACTGGGGTGAAAACCTGCACACCTGGGAAGACCTGCCGAACCGCGACGGCGCCCAAAGCACCGGCTACAAGCTCGAATGGACCCGCTGGAGCCAGCTCCGGGTTACCGACTTCCTCCATTGGCAGGCCGCTCTGGTGCGCGAAGCCGCTTCGCCCCGCCAATTCGTCACCACCGACTACGGCGGCATGATGCAACGCGACGTGAACGAAGAGGCCGTCGCCGAAGCCCTCGATATCGCAGCCGTCAATATCTATCACGGGACACAAAGTCATTTTGACGGCTCGGCTCAGTCCATCCAGGGAGACTTCACCCGCTCCCTCAAGCATTCCAATTACCTGGTCACCGAGACCAACGCCCAAACCACGGATTGGACCTCGGCCTTCCAATATCCACCCTACGACGGCCAGTTGCGCGAGGATGTTTATACCCATCTCTCGAACGGCGCCAACATGGTCGAGTACTGGCACTGGGCTTCGATCGCCGCCAACCAGGAGACGTATTGGAAGGGCGTGCTCTCGCACGATCTGGAGCCGAACCGCGCCTACGGCGAGGTGAGCCGAACCGCTCATGAGCTTGAAAAGATCGGTCCCCACCTGGTTGGCCTGCAGATTCACAACCAGGTGGCCATCCTGTGGAGCCGCGACTCGCTCAATGCCATCAGCTTCATGCCCTTCACCTCCTCTGGACCGCAATGGAGCTTTGCCTCGCCCACCGCAGACTACGCCTCGCTGGTCCAGCAGATTCACCGC
>JBEKZJ010000132.1:0-14212 GCA_049509995.1 Occallatibacter sp.
CCCGCGCCATCTCCCCCAGCCGCTCCAGGGTGATCGTGTCCTGCTGCTCCGACCGCTCCATCTGGAAGACCATCTTCGGCGTGAACTTCATATGTTCCGCAATCTCCCGCACGGAAATCCCCATAGCCTGCCGCATCGCCCGCAACCACCCCTGCGACGGCCGCCGCGCCTTCCGCGCCCTCCGGAACGGACGCAGTTGACCTTCCAGGTCCATGCGCGCCTTCTCCCTCAGTACTCTCCTCATCCTCTCTCCCCCTCCCCTTTTTTTAAGTGCGGACCCACAGGCCGGCATAACGCGAAAAAAACAACCTGAAAACGCTCAAAAATGAACTGTTTAGCCCTATTTTGACCTTATTCGGGTAATTCTATGCAACCTTTATTCTTCATTCCCAACCCTTTCGGCAACCGATTTTCAACCCGGGGTCGCATCATCGGTTGTGAATGAAGTTTTTCACAACCCTCCGCGCCAACCTCTGGCCCCCAAACCGCACCCTCCAGGCCAACCTCTGGCCATCGAACGTCACCATCCAGGCCAACGTTTGCCGAAGCCGGGCCCTTCCCTGATCTCTGATCTCTGACCACTGATCTCTGATCTCTGACCACTGACAACTGCCCGCTGTTCGCTGTAAGCTGTAAGCTGTCTTAGAAAACGCTTTCCGCTCCGCCGGAACCGGAGGAACCCCATGCTGCTCGACGCGCTTCGCCAACAAGTCCTCCACGCCAACCAGGAGATCGCCCGCCGCGGCCTCGCTCCCCACACCTTCGGCAACGCCAGCGGAATCGACCGCTCCGGCCCCGAACCCCTCGTCGTCATCAAGCCCAGCGGCGTCGACTACGCTTCGCTCACCCCCGCCGATCTGGTCGTCACCAACCTCGACGGCCACATCGTCGAAGGTTCCCTGCGCCCCTCAAGCGACCTCGATACACACACCTGCCTCTACCGCGAGTTCCCCCAGATCGGCGGCATCGTCCACACCCACTCCGAGTTCGCCACCTCCTGGGCCCAGGCCGGCCGCCCCATTCCCTGCCTCGGCACCACCCACGCCGACTACTTCCACGGCCCCGTTCCCGTCACCCAACCCCTCACCGCCCAGGAAGTCGCCCAGGCCTACGTGCGCAATACCGGCGCCGTCATCGTCCGCCGCTTCCGCCTGGAAAATCTCGACCCCCTCGCCGTTCCCGGCGTCCTGGTCGCCGGCCACGCCCCCTTCACCTGGGGCAAAAGCCCCGCGGAGGCCGTCGAACACGCCGACGTCCTCGAATTCATCGCCCGCCTCGCCTTCCGCAGCGTACTTCTCGGAGCGTCCGATTCCGGAATTCCCCTGTACGTTTCCGAACACCACTACCAGCGCAAGCACGGCCCCAAGGCCACCTACGGCCAGTCCTGATCCCGCCGCCAAATCCCTCCGGAAAACGATTTCCGGGGCCGCAATTCCCCCTTCCCGCCCCTCGAACCGCGTTCTAACCCGCCTCCCTTCAAGAGCCTACCTGTTTCCATAGATTGATCCCTTTCTATGGATATCGCCTACCATTTCCTGCATTGTTTACAGAATCTCTCTAAAACTCCGGTTGACGTTTTGCGGAACCGGGCGTCCCTATCTCGCGTATTCTCAATCGATTGCAATTCGTCCCTTAGTAACCAGCGCATTTCGCCCACATGGCAATCCACGTGCAACAAAACTGCTCGATGTAGATCGTCCCCCATGGATACCAACCTTCTCAACCGTTTGCAGGCGACTGTGCTGGCCGTGGCCACGGCCGGCCTGTTCGTGCTTGCCATCTTGAATTTTCGCCAGGAGACCCAGTTCCAGCAACCGGACGATGGCGTCTGGTGGCGCGAAGCCCCGGGAGGGGCGGGCCTCATCGCCGAAAAGGTGCTCCCCAACGGTCCCGGCCAGCGCGAAGGCATCCAGGTCAATGACCTCCTCACCGGGGCACAGGTCCTGCCTGAAAGTCCCTCCCAGCCCGCCGGCACTCAGGCCGGCGAACTGCTTCCCGGTGTCAAGACCCTGACGGAGACTCCAGCCCAGAGCCCCAACATCGAGCCGAAAGAGCTGCTTCCCAAGGTCAATTACGTCCCCATCGTGCGGGTAGCCGATCTGGAGCGCGTTCTCTACCGCACCGAAGTTTACGGCAAAGCGGCTTACGCGATTACCCGTGGCGGCATTCCCCTCGACACCCCCGTCGTCATCATCCCCGAGCCGCGAGATCGGAGCCTCGCCCAGGCGCAGCGTGTCATTGGACTCGTTTACCTGGCCATCGGCATCTATGTGCTCTTTCGCCGCTGGACCGCCCCCCGCGCTACCCACTTTTACCTGTTCTGCCTGGTCTCGTTCGCCCTCTTCACTTTGAAATACACCGGCGACCTGCACACGCTCGACTGGACCGTTTTCTGGTGCAATGTGCTGGCCGAGTCGCTGCAGCCCGCGCTTTTCCTGCATTTTGCGCTCAGTTTCCCTGAGGAACGGTTCAAGAACACCCGCCGCTGGCTGTTGCCGCTGGTCTACGCGCCGGGCGCAGGACTGCTGGGCCTGTGGATCTGGACCATCGAGACAAGGCAGGCCACCGAACTGCTCAGGCACCGTCTGGACCAGATCGGCACCGCCTACGATGCCGCCTTCTACGTGCTGGCCGCACTGCTCTTCCTGCTCAGCTATAGCCGGGCAAACACCCCCCTGCTACGCCAACAGTTGAAGTGGGTTACTCGCGGCACACTGCTGGCGGTGCTGCCCTTTACGCTGTTTTATGCCGTTCCCTTCCTTCTCGACCTGAACCCGCCCCGGCTGCTCACCAATCTGGCCGGTCTTTCGCTGGTCATTCTCCCCCTCACCTTCAGTTGGGCCATCGTCCGCTACCGGCTGATGGACACTGACCTGATCTTCAAGCGCGGCGTGGCCTACACTCTGGCCACCGGCCTGATCCTCGGCGGCTACTTCGGTACCATCGCGCTGATCTCCGTCATGGTTCACAATGCCATGCCGGAAGCGGTCAGGGAGTGGGGCCTGGTCATCGCCATTCTGGTCACGGCCGCCATCTTCGACCCCCTCAAGCGCAGAATTCAGGGCTGGGTGGACAGGGCCTTCGATCGCCATCGCTACGACTACCGCAAGGCGCTGGTCGAATTCGGCCGCGGCCTCAGTTCGGAGACCGATCTCGATGCCCTGCTCTCATCCATTGTGGAGCGCCTCCCGCGCACGCTGCTGGTGGCGCGAGTTGCGGTGTTCCTCACCCAGGATTCCGGCCGTCTGCGCCTGGCCGCGGCCCACGGACTCCCCGCTGAGGTAAACACCGCGCAGGACAGCTTGGCGCTCGGCTTCCTGGACTTCGATCAGGCCAAAGACCACTCCCACATCTTCCTTGAAAACGCGCAGCAGGCCTTGCATCTGCCCCCGGATCAGCAACGTACCGCCGCCCTGCTCGACCTCAACTACTATCTGCCTTGCCGCGTACAGGACGGTGCGGCCACGCGCACCATCGCAGTCATCGGCCTGGGCCGCACCCTAGGCGGCGATTTCCTCTCCAGCGAAGACGTGGAGCTGCTTGAGTCCCTCGCCAGCTACATCGGCATCGCCCTCCAGAATGCCAGCCTCTACGCCCGGCTGGAAAAGAAAATCGGCGAATTCGAGCGCTTGAAGGAGTTCAACGAAAACATCGTCGAGTCCATCAACGTGGGCATCCTGGCCCTCGATCTCGACGACCGCATCGAAAGCTGGAACGCGCAGATGGAGGCCATGTACGCCCTCAGCCGCGCCGAGGCCATCGGCCAGCCGCTCCAAAACGTCTTCCCGCCCGAGTTCAATGAGGCGCTCGAAGGATTCCGCCACGACCAGGGTGTGCATCACCTCTATAAATTCCGCCTCACCACCCGCGCCGGCGAGCAGCGCACAGCCAACATCGCTATCGCCCCCCTGCTCTCGCGCGACTTTATATCCGTAGGCCGCATCATCCTGGTGGACGACATCACCGAGCGGGTCTCCCTCGAAACCCAGCTCGCCCAGGCCGACAAACTCAGCTCCATCGGCCTGCTGGCGGCCGGCGTCGCGCATGAGATCAACACCCCCTTGGCCGTCATCTCCTCCTACGCGCAGATGCTCTCCAAGCAACTCAAGGGCGATACCCGCCTGGGCCTGGTGCTGGACAAGATCACGCAACAGAGCTTCCGCGCCGCCGAAATCGCCAATGGCCTGCTCAACTTCTCCCGCACCTCGACCACCGAGTTCCGCGAGACCAACCTGAATCAGGTCATCCGCGACACTCTCTCCCTGCTCGAGCACCAGTTCAAGACCGCGCAGATTGTTGTCGATCTGGACCTGGCCGAGGAACTGCCTCCCATTCACGGCAACCCCGGCAAACTGCAGCAGGTCTTTCTCAACCTCCTCCTGAACGCCAAGGAAGCCATGCCCGGCGGCGGCCGCCTGCGCGTGGCCACGCTCGTCGACGGGCACGTCGAGGCCCTGATCGCCGACTCCGGCACCGGCATCGCTCCCGAGAACCTCAAGCGCATCTACGATCCCTTCTTCACCACCAAGACCCCATCCCGGCCCGGCGACCGCCGCGGCACCGGACTCGGCCTTTCCGTCTCCTACGGCATCATCCAGGAACATGCCGGAAAAATTCATGTCCAGAGCGCCGTAGGCGCCGGCACAACCTTTCATCTCGAGTTTCCCTTGTTGAGGAATTCAGTACATGCCTGAGGTTGACCTGCCCTTGAATCTGCCTGTCTCCGCGTCGGCCGCAAACGGCAACTCTGCTGCCGCCAGCATCCTCGTGATTGACGATGAGGCGGCCATCCGCGAGTCGCTCGAAGTGCTGCTCACGCTCGAAGGCTACTCCGTAAGAATGGCCGCCGACGGCGAGGAGGCCCTGCGGATTCTCGAGCTCGAAAACTTCGACCTCGTGCTCCTCGATCTCGCCCTGCCCGGCCAGAGCGGCCTCGAGCTGCTGCCGCTGATCAAGGACCGCCAGCCGGAGCTGCCGGTCATCATGATCACCGCCTACGGCACCGTGGAAAACGTCGTCGAGTCCGTCCGCGCCGGCGCGGAAAACTTTGTCCAGAAGCCCTGGGACAACGAGAAGCTGCTGGCCGACATCCGCTCCGCCGTCGCCCGTCACAAAGCCGAAGAAGAGAACCTGCAGCTCAAGCGCACCCTCAAGCAGCGCTACAACTTCACCAACATTGTGGGCAAGAGCGAGATCATGCTGCGCGTCTTCGACCTCGTCGCCCAGGTCGCTCCCAGCCGCTCCACCGTCCTCATCCAGGGCGAGAGCGGCACCGGCAAGGAACTCATCGCCAAGGCCATCCACGCCAACTCGCCTCGCCGCGACAAGCCCTTCGTCCCCATCAACACCGGCGCCATGCCCTCGGAACTGCTCGAATCCACCCTCTTCGGCCACGTCAAGGGCGCATTCACCTCCGCCATAGCCTCCAAGAAGGGCCTTTTTGAAGTCGCCAACGGCGGCACCCTCTTCCTCGACGAAGTCGCCACCATGGGCATGGATACCCAGGCCAAGATCCTGCGCGTGCTCCAGGACCGGCGCTTCATGCACCTGGGCGGCATCCAGGAGATTCAGGTCGACGTGCGCATCATCGCCGCCACCAACATCGACCTGCGCAAGGAAGTCCGCGACGGCCGCTTCCGCGAGGACCTCTTCTACCGCTTCAACGTCATCACCGTCGACCTGCCGCCCCTGCGCGCCCGCCGCGAAGACATTCCCCTGCTCGCCAGCCACTTTCTCGAGTTCTACGCCAACGAGAACGGCCTGCCGCCGCGCAAGCTCTCCGCCGACGCCCTGCGCGCCCTGGTCGATTACGACTGGCCTGGCAACGTGCGCGAACTCGAGAACTCCATAGAGCGCGGCGTCGTGCTCTCTTCCGGCCCCGTCATCGGCTCCGATCTGCTCCCCGGCCACATCACCGGCCGCAGCTTCCAGGACGCCCTCCTCGAACACAACCCCAACGCCTCGCTCTTTGACATCCTCGAAGACATCGAGCGCCGCATCATCGTCGAAAAGCTCGAGCGCTGCAACGGCAACCAGACCGAAGCCGCCGAGCAGTTCCGCATTCCTCTCTCCACCCTCAACCAGAAGATCAAGCGCCTCAACATCGAGATCCGCAAAAAGGGCAGAGAGTAAGACGCGGGAATGTGGAACAGTCGTCAGGGAACGTGGTAAGCCGATTTAGCTTCAACCAAGAATCCCCCCCGGCGACAAGGGCGTTTCCCTATCCGCGAAATCAAGCGCTAGGATGCCACTTCAGTGGTTTACGCGTTGCCCAGCCAGGCAGCGTTTTTCGGCAGACGGCAGACGGCTTGGCCGACTGATCAGCCTCGCTTCTGCTCCGGGATGGAAAAAAGGATTCTGATTATTATTCCTAACTTCACGCAGACGGGTATACACTTAGGCGCGGTTTACCAAAGGAGCATCGAATGAGCAGCAACGAAAATTCCCCGTCGGCACAAGCTGGTGCAGCAATCACCGTAGTTGGCAAACTACCCAAACTGAGTTCGAGCAATCTTGCACGCATGGCCGCTTTTCTGGTGCAGGGAAATGAAGTGATCACGAGTTCGCCGGTTACGGCCAACGGCTTCCGATTCCGTCTGGGCGGGTCTATCGTGATCAACCCCTGTACGATCGTGGTATTGGGACCGAAGGGACTGGATGAGCAGACCTTGCTGGCGCGAACTGACCTGCCGAGTCTTCCACTGTCCGCGGACAGCGCACGCCAGGCGCATACGAAGGAGGCGCTGCGCGGCGGAGTAGTGACTCTTGATTTTGCCACCCTGAACGTGGACGACAAACTCGTCGACACCTGGTGGCACTGGTGCCGAACATACAAGGTCTCGGGTACGGTCCAGACGCAGAATGGATGTCCGGTGCCCGGAGCTGAAGTCACCGTCTATAACGTCACGTCGGGCGCCTCCGGACTGGTCGAGACGGCCATCGAAACCGTGGAGACCAACATCAATGGCCAGTTCACGGCCACTTTCAACTGGTGCGATTGCCTCTGTTGCTGGCCTTGCTGGCCAACCTGGTGGCGTTGCTGGCCGTGGTGGTGGGAACTCGACATCCTGGCGGCGATCGAGAATATCGAACGCCAGTTATCTGTGTCCACGGCCCTGGGCGTCGCATCGCCGGTGGCCCACGCAGCTCCGCTGAAGCGTCCAGCCGCGGCGGACCTCATGACGGGACAGGGTTTCGCTCGCGCAGGTACAGCCCTCAAGCAGGACGCGGGACGCACTGCGCTCATCGCCTCCAAGCTTGCGAACGCGCAAATTCGCGATCTATTTCCGTGGTGGTGGTGGTGCTGTGACAGCCCGAACCTCGTTTTCAGCGTAACGCAACTCGGCAATACCATCCTCAATGAGGACCCTGCCACCGCCACGCGTTGGTGCTTTTCAAGCGGTCAGTCGGTAACGCTGGTCGGAAACAGTCAGAGCATAGGTGTCTGCCCGCCGCAAAAGATCTGCGATGGATTCGGTTGGGTTTCAGTAGGGAATCCCGGCATCCTGGTTGAGGACATCACGAATGGATATGCCAATGGCACGGCCGGAGCGGATGCCAGCAACATGGCGTTCGTCGGCTCGTTGAACATTTACGGCGGGTTCAACGATCAGTCGATCCCGTTCTATCAGGTATACGCCGGCCTGTGGACCGGCAACGCGAACCCGGCACGAGGCGGAGCTGCACCAGGGACGGCCTTGCCCATCTCGATACCTTTGAGCGCCAGCGTTCTCGTTCTTCGTGGGGGCACGACCTTGCAGTGGCTGAATAACGTAGTGCTGGGGCCATGCAGTTTCGGCACCCTCGATAACCTCTATATGACCCAAAGCCAGCGGCAGAATCCGCCCGCGGGCGTCACTGGATTGGGCCCGAACCCCTTCCTTCCTGGGGACGACATCATAGCGTGGTCCGACCCGGGGCGGATCGTGAGTGCAGCGGGGCCGCTGATCGGCTCGGCGCCTGGAGGAGGAGTTGACCTGACCTTGGTGGCGTATGACGCCGCTGGCACCGAATTGGCGCTCACTTCCAACAACCCGCTGACGCTCATGATCGACACAACCGGCTTAACCGGGCATTCGATCGACACCCTCAACGCCTACACTGCAGACGGCACTTGGGTCGGGCTGACCGGCTCCTCGACCACCGAATGTCCCTCCTATCACATTGGGCCGGGCGGCTATTTGCTGCTGCACGTCACGGTGACGGACCCGGATCCCAGCACGTCCTTGAGCCTGAATGAACACCTGTACGGGTACGAGATCGATACCCAGTTCGGCCATGGCTCGACGAGCGTTCCGACGGTGCCCTCTCATCGTGGCTATGTCGTGGACCCGTACCCATTCACGCCGCCCCTCACATTGCCGGGGCAGGTCTATGGGATCGATCCAGGCTATGGGGTGCCAAACACCGCGCTGGTTTCCTTCGTGGGTGGAGGCGATACGATTCAGATCAGTCCTACGGTAAGCTGCTGCTACGACTTTCAGTTGTGGGCCGGCAAGCGAGTTACCGATGGAGAATCGTTCTTCTACACTTGGGGAAATGTCGATTTCCAGACAGCGACAATCGACGTATCGCCGATTGTCTAGGACTGGAGCTTGGTAAAGCAGTGCGGCTAACCTGGCGGCGGACGATGAGGAGTCATCCCGCCGCCACATAACTTGTTGTGCGAACGCAATGGACATGTCTTTCTATTGGCTTGTGCTCGGAGTTCTGGCAGTGTGGCGGGTGACCCACCTGCTCACTGCGGAGAGCGGACCCTGGGATGTGTTCTTACGGCTGAGAAAAGTGGCGAACGCCGGCTTCTGGGGGACTTTACTGGGTTGCTTTTATTGCCTGAGTCTGTGGGTCGCGGCGCCGCCCGCCTACTTACTCGGAAAACGATGGAAGGAACGGCTCCTGCTGTGGCTGGCCTTTTCCGGGGCGGCGATTTTGCTGGAACGAAGCACGTCCCGCGAACAAGAGATTCCGCCGGCAGCTTTTGCCGAAGACGAAGAGGGGGAAAACAATGTGTTGCGGCAACAATAGAGGGCGACTCGGGCGAGGATTTCCCGGCCCTCAGGCGCCTCGAGGGGTTCCGGGACTCGCGCGGCCAGTTGGCCTGACGTTTGAGTATGTTGGCAGAACGGGACTTGTCGTGGCGGGGCCTGTCACCGGGCGCCAGTACCGCTTCGACCGGCCCGGCGCTCGCCTGGAAGTGGACCCGCGCGACAGCGCTTCGGTGGCCGCGATCCCGGTGCTGAGAAGGGTTGGACCGCCGGCTCGTCCGAGGTGATTCGTCATGCGCCTTGTCTCCAGGCGTCTTCTAATTAGAACCACCGGCCTGCGGCTCATTCACAACACGCGGAATTCCCGCCGTGCCAGGGCTTACTTCAGACGCGGCTCTGGGAATTCGTCGCGATCAGTCGGCTTGTGGCCAGTTTTCGCGAGGGCTCAGGAACTCGGCCGTCAAACCGAAAATTAGGCTGTCAAATGGCGCCAACAGCCCATAGCATGAAATGAAAACCGCACGGTGGACACAAGCCAAGGGCGGAACACCCGAGAACCTGGGCTCCGGTCTAGGCCGGGCGCCCCAGGTCTCGACCTTGAGACCAGGGAGGGAACGGCCTGAGAAGCTCCATCACCGCCGCGATTCCCGTGATCCACACCCGATCGCCTCCCGCTCACCCTCAGGCGCAGCGGCAAGTTCCCGCCCGCTGCAAGCAATTTGCAGATCATTACGCGCCTTCGTTGCACAATCGAGTAGTAGACAGGCACAGAGATACGCCCAGCACGGCGTCGGAGACCGAAAGGCGCCAATAGGCTCCGTAACTGATTTGGAATCAATATTCTGCGGACAACTTTTTTAGAATGAAGAATTTGCGGCGGATTCCCTCTCGCAAGTCGCTGAAAACAGGGAATTTCTTTACAGAGATGGGGTGGGGGTGGGGTGGCTCAAAATATCTGCAAATACTTGTTTCACCCGCCAGGGGTCGGCAACGCCGCCGAGTGATGAGTGCCTGCCTCGATCCACCAGTCCAAAAAAGCCCGCAACTCCCCCGGCGGCCTTAGCCAAACCTCCGCCGCCGTCTTCCGCCCCGCCTCATGCGCTATCCTGTCGAGGAGGGCGGCAAACCCTTCATCCCGCAGGCCGGCAGACCCAATGGCGATAGCAGCGATCGAAAGAACCGCCAAGCACATGGTGCTCACCGTGCAGGACTACTCCCTGTTCGCGCATCGTGCTGTCATGAACCTCTTCCATCCTCCCCGCTACTGGACGGATTTCCTCATTCAATCCAACATCATCGGCGTCGGTTCGACCACCATCGTCCTGCTCTCCGGCTTCTTCACCGGCGGCGTGCTGGCCCTGCAATCCGCCGCCACGCTCTCTGAGTTCGGCGCCACCGCCGTCACCGGCCGCTTCGTCTCCATCACCATGATCCGCGAACTCGGCCCCGTCCTCACCGGCATCATGGTTGCCGGCCGCAACGCCTCCTCCATGGCCAGCGAACTCGGCTCCATGGTCGTCACTGAGCAGATTGACGCCATGCGCGCCCTGGGCGTCGACCCCATGCGCAAACTGGTCACCCCCCGCCTCTTTGCCTGCATCTCCATGCTTCTCTTTCTCACCATCCTCGCCGACGCCTTCGGCCTCATGGGCGGCGCCTTCGTCACCGTCTTCATGAACCATCAGGACGGCACCCAGTACTTCTCGCAGGCATGGGAACACCTCCGTTACCCCGACATCATCCAGGGCCTCGTCAAGCCGCTCTTCTCCGGCTTCATCATCGCCTCCATCGGCTGCTTCTATGGCATGAGAACCTCGGGTGGCACTGAGGGCGTCGGCCGCTCCACTATTCAGGCCGTCGTCACTTCTTCGGTGCTCATCATCTTCGTCGACTTCCTCGTCACCCAGGTGCTGCTCACCCTTTTGCCCCCACCATGATCGAACCGCCCGCTTCCGCCCATCCCGCCCAAGCCGAGCCTGCACCAGGCGGATCCGCCCCATCCCTGGCTCCCTCAGCTGATGCCGCCCCTCCCGTCGTCGCCTTTCGCAACGTCTCCATTGCCTTCGACGGCCCGCCGGTCCTTCAGGACATCAGCTTCTCGGTTGCGCCGGGAGAGACCCGCATCCTGCTCGGGCCCGCCGGCGTGGGCAAGAGCGTCCTGCTCAAGCTGGTCAACGGCCTGCTCCGTCCCGATCAGGGCGGCATCCTGCTCTTCGGCCAGGAAATCACCACCATGCCCGAGCAGTTGCTCTTTCCCCTGCGCGCCCGCACCGGCATGGTCTTCCAGGAGGGCGCGCTCTTCGATTCGCTCACCGTCCGCGACAATGTGGGCTACCAGTTGATCCAGGAGCGCGTCCCCGACGACGAAATCGACCGCCGCGTCCGCGATGCCCTGCGCTTTGTCCAATTGGAGGAGACCTTCGATTTCTATCCCGCCAGCCTCTCCGGCGGAATGCGCCGCCGCGTGGCCATCGCCCGCGCCCTCATCCACCAGCCCGAGCTGATCCTCTACGACTCGCCCACCGGCGGCCTGGACCCCGTCACCTCCACCACCATCATCGAGCTCATCGTCAAGGAGCGCGACGTCTACCGCACCCCATCCCTGCTGGTCACCCATCGCCTCCAGGACGCCTTCACCCTCTGCACCCACCGCTTCGACGCCGAGCAAGGCAAAATGGTCCCTCTCCCCCAGGGCGAGACCGATCCCGACACCACCTTCCTCATGCTCGAAGAAGGCAGCCTTATCTTCGACGGCTCCCTCCGCAATCTCCTCCACACCCCCAACAAATTTGTCCGCGAATTCCTGGAGTGAGGCAGGGAATAGGGAACAGAGAGCAGGACCGCACTTGCTAGATGCGGATTCCCGCCTTGATTGGGAAAGTCCGAAGCATGGAAAGAATCACTGATCCCTGAAACTGCGTGTGGTGAACTGTTCCCTGTTCCCTCGTTCCGCCCCCATCTGCTACCCTTGCCTGTTTTGGTTTATCGCAAAAAACGGCAGGTGTAATCATGGGTTTCAAATTCCAGGCCCTCGACTTTCTCCATCTCGACTCCAGCTTTACCGAAGACGAACTCCTCGTCCGCCGCACGGCCCGCGACTTCGTCGAAGACAACCTCATCCCCATCATCGAGGAGTGCTTCCGCACCGAGCGATTTCCGCGCGAACTCGTCCCGGTGATGGGCGAGTTGGGCTTCTTCGGCGCCAATCTCGAGGGCTACGGCTGCGCCGGCATGTCCAACGTCGAGTACGGCCTGGTCATGCAGGAGCTCGAACGCGGCGACTCCGGCTTCCGCAGCTTTGTCAGCGTGCAGTCCGGCCTCGTCATGTACCCCATCTACACCTTCGGCTCCGACGAGCAGAAGAACACCTGGCTCCCCGCCCTCGCCAGCGGCGAAAAGCTCGGCTGCTTTGGCCTCTCCGAGCCCGGATTCGGCTCCAACCCCGGCGGCATGACCACCACCGCCCGAAAATCCGGCGATGAGTACATCCTCAACGGCGAAAAAATGTGGATCACCTCCGGCACCATCGCCGATGTGGCCATCGTCTGGGCCAAGGTCGAGGATGAGGGCGGCCGCGTCCGCGGCTTCCTCGTCGAAGCCGATCGCCCCGGCTTCTCCGCCCCTGAAGTCCACGGCAAGTGGTCCCTCCGCGCCTCCATCACCAGCGGCCTCACGCTCCAGGACGTGCACATTCCCGCCGCCAACCTGCTGCCTGGCGCCTCCGGCCTCAAGAGCGCGCTTATGTGCCTCAACCAGGCCCGGTACGGCATCAGTTGGGGCGCCATCGGCGCGGCCATGGACTGTTACTCGACCGCCCTCCAGTACGCCAAATTCCGCAAGCAGTTCCGCGGCCAGCCCATTGCCAGCCACCAGCTCATCCAGGACAAACTCGTCTGGATGGTCTCCGAGATCTCCAAGGCCCAGTTGCTCTCGCTTCACGTCGGCCGCCTCAAGGACGCCGGCAAGGTCGGCCACCAGCACATCTCTCTCGCCAAGCGCAACAACGTCTGGATGGCTCTCGAAACCGCCCGCATGGCCCGCGACATCCTTGGGGCCAACGGCATCACCGAGGACTATCCCATCATGCGCCACATGATGAACCTGGAGTCTGTGAAGACCTACGAAGGCACCCACGACATCCACGCCCTCATCCTGGGCCAGAACATCACCGGCATCGCCGCATACTGAAGCTTCGGTCCAGGCAGGCCGCATCGAAAATGCCCATCGACAACCCCGGCGCAGATGCGGCATAGTCGTATTCATGTCGAATGTCCGCATGAGCCTTCGTTCTTTTTCCCGGGCATCCCTGATGCTTGGCTTTGCCTTAGGCCTGACTTTCGCTGGGACAATGGCCGCCCAGAAGCCTGCAACCGCAACCGCGCCCGCCCCGCCCATCGTTCTCCACGCCGCCCGCCTGCTCCAGATCGACGCCGGCACGCTCCTCCAGCCCGGCGAGATTCTCGTCCAGGGCGATCGCATTCGCGCCGTCGCCACATTGGTTGACCATCCACAAGGCGCCAAGATCATCGACCTCGGCGACGCCACGCTGCTTCCCGGCCTCATCGACGCCCACGTGCACCTCTTTCTGCACCCCGGCGCCGAAGACCTGCAAACCGTCCAGGAATCCGTCCCCTGGCGCACCCTTCTCGCCGCTGAAGCCGCCAAAGCCGACCTCCTCGCCGGCTACACCGCCGAGCGCGACATGGGCACTGAAGGCGCCGGCTCCGCCGACACCGCCGTCCGCGACGCCATCAATCAGGGATTCATCCCTGGGCCGCGCCTGCGCATCAGCGGCAACGCCATCGACCTCCTCGGCGGACACGAGGACGCCATCGGCTTCAACCCCGCCCAGCACGTGCTCTCCAACGCCGACTACGCCAACTCCGCCGACCAGCTCGTCGAAGTCATCCGCGCCCAGCACAAGGAGGGCTCGGACTTCGCCAAGATCTACGAGACCGGCCCCGACACGCTCATCGACGGCGTCCTGCACACCCCCTACCAGTACACTGAGGCGCAACTGGCCGCCGCCGTCAATGAAGCCGGCCGCCTGGGCACGCGCGTCGCCGTCCACGCCATGGGCGAGCCAGGAACGCTCTATGCCGCCCAGGCAGGCGTTGCCTCCATTGACCACGCCACCCAACTCAGCGACGAGACCATGCGCCTGATGCGCGAAAAACACATCCCCGCCGTCCCCACCTTCGCCATCTTCGAGTACTTTGCCCGCAACC
>JBEKZJ010000133.1:0-14717 GCA_049509995.1 Occallatibacter sp.
TTTCGCCGAAGAGCGCCGGAAAAACTTCAATTTCCCCAATCAAGTGGAGATAGAGGATGGGGCCGGTATCGGCAACAACGACGCGTTTCACAAGCTGAGCCGGTCCAGGCTGGCTCGCTCGCGCGCCAGGTCTTCTTCGTCGTATTCGATCCAAACCTGGTGCATCTTGAGGAACCCGTCGAGTTCGTAGCCGGTCGCGAATCCCAACGCTTGACGCAGTTCCGGCTTGGTCAGCCGCCCGCTCTTGTACTCATCCAGCGCCAGCGCCTCCAGAACGCGGCGGGAGAGATCGCCCCCGGCGGCATTCAGGCTGCGGGCCAGATCGTCTGGAATTTGCACAGTCAGGTTCATGCACTCACCGTAGCGCGGAACCGCAGCCCCGTCAAGAACCCACGAGCATCAAAGGGCTTCAACCCCGCGAGCCATCATCCTTCTTACCCTGTAGTGGATCGTCAACCCCGTCACCGACCCGCACGTCAACAAACTGGCCGCCATCCCCAATATCAGCGACAGGTCCCGCTGATAAACCCCATGCACAATCCCGATCGCCTGCAGCACGCTGAACCCGCCGAACGTAATCAGCGAAATCCCCTCATCGCTTTTCTTCCGCCACACCGCCAGCACCTGCGGCACAAACAGCAGCGCATTGCACCCCAGCCCCACCAGCCCAAACATCCAGGCCACAATCTCCTTCATTCCATCAACCCTCTCATGAGTCCCTCAGTCCCTCAGTCCCTCAGTCCCTCAGTCCCTTAGTCCCTTAGTCCCTCAGTCCCTCAGTCCCTTAGTCCCTCAGTCCCTCAGTCCCTCAGTCCCTCAGTCCCTTAGTCCCTCAGTCCCTTAGTCCCTCAGTCCCTCAGTCCCTTGCCTTTAGCGCCAAATCTCTCCGCATTGCGCGCCCTTGCCTTGGCCGCCTCTTCTTCGCGGCTCCTCGGCGGCGCATTCGTTTCGAGCGACCTCAGCAGCCGCGCCGACACTGCCACAATCTCATCCACCGCCGACCCAAACGCCGCCTCGTTGGCCTTCGACGGCTTGTTGAAGCCGCTCACCTTTCTTACAAACTGCAAGCTCGCCGCGCGAATCTCCTCGTCCGTCACGGGAGGATCGAAGTTGAAAAGCATCTTGATATTCCGGCACATCTCTCGGCACCTCAATCCAAGCCCCCGAGCCTCCGCTTGGCCGGAGCGGGTCTTCCCCTCCATCCTCTCACTCCCAGGGAAGCTGGCAGGAACCCGCACCCCGCCACCCTCCGCATTGGCCGTTCTTCGGCCGCATCCCCGGAAACTTGCCGGTAAAGTACCGAATTCCTCCACAATCCGGCTTTGCTATCCTGACTGCGTGCCATACGAACGCTTTACCTACCCGCCATATGATGCGCCGCTCGTGGATGCGTACGGCGGCCGTTTCGAATCCGTCTATGTAATCCTTCACCCCTTTGTCAGCGTCCCGGATCATCTTGCCTGGAAGGCTACGAAAGAATATCCCGGCGATGAGCAGATCACGAGCCTCGGAACAAAATTTCCGTGGTCCTCCGTCGCCGTTCAAACAGGACTTCGCACCTGCTCCAAACTGAACCAGGCGCTGCTGACTTCCATACGATCGATCGCAGAGGAGTTGTGCGACTATCCGGCCAGCGATGCGCTGCAGAGCTTTCTGGAATCCGGACCCATCTGGATGCCCGGAGAGGGCAGATTCGAACCCTTGCTGCAAATGGATTTTCTCGATGCGTTCGAGGCAACAGGACAGGGCGACCCGATCTTTGTGCCCGAGTTTCCAAATATCGATCCCGTCCAACCGCTCAATGTATTGAAGATAAGAAATCGCGCAATCTCCTTCCCCTATCGTGGAAGTCTTGTAGCTCCGGATGCATCCTTCCTGTTCACCGTGGATTGGGATAGTTTCTTCACCCTCTTTTTCGGCCCTCGCGCGTTCTTGACCGAAATGGTCCGCCGGCACAAGCTGGAAGGCTTTTTCGCAACCCCCACCACTGAGCATTTCTGGTTCAATTACTCGCTCGGATGCTCGATCGTTACGATCGCTCCAGACGGCTGGCCGGCCACTTGAAAACTTGTCCACTCCCCCTGGACGCTGTTTACGTTCTCGCGACTTATCATTGCCACTCCGGCAAACGCAAGCTGAACGCCGCCCACATCGAACAGCTCAGCAAGCGATTCCATGTCTCTCCGGCCGTCTTCTTTCCTGCCGCTTGATCTTGGCCCCTTTAGAATGCATGAAAGTGCATCGCCAGGCCTGAATGACCATGACCTACTTCGACCAAGTCTCTGCAGCCTCCGCCTTCCTGAAGACCAAACTCGGCCCGCTCACCCCGGAAATCGGCATCGTCCTCGGCTCCGGTCTCGGCGCCGTAGCCGACGCCATCGCCAATCCAACTATCGTCCCCTACGCCGAAATCCCCCACTTCCCCCCATCCACCGTCGAAGGCCACTCCGGCCGCATCGCCGCCGGCCGCATCGGCGGCGTTCCGGTCGTCGTCATGCAGGGCCGCGTCCACTTCTACGAAGGCTATTCGCCACAGCAAGTCACCTTCCCCATGCGCGTGCTCGGCGCCCTCGGCATCCGCGCCGTCGTCCTCACCAATGCCGCCGGCGCCATCGCCGAAGGCTACCGCATCGGCCAACTTGTCGCCCTCGCCGACCACATCAACCTCATGGGCTTCAACCCCCTCGTCGGCCCCAACGAACCCCGCTTCGCCGTCCGCCCCAACGCCGGCCCGCGCTTACCCGCTTCCGGCCTTCGCTTTACAGACATGACCGAGGCCTATTCGAAGCGTCTCCGCTCGCTCGCCCAGCAAGCCGCAACCGCCGAAGGCTTCCAGCTCGAGGAGGGCGTCTATGTCGCCGTCTCCGGCCCCAGCTTTGAAACCCCCGCCGAAATCCGCGCCTTTCGCACCCTCGGGGCAACCCTGGTCGGCATGTCCACCGTCCCTGAAACCATCGTCGCCCGCCACATGGGCATCGAGGTCCTCGGCATCTCCTGCGTCACCAACCTCGCCTCCGGCCTGGGCGCAAAACAGCTTAGCCACGAGGAGGTCTTCGCGGCCGGCCGCCAGGTCGAGCACCAGTTGCTCCGCCTCTTCAATCGTCTCTTCCCCAAAATGGCGGCTCTCCTGGAGCCCCAACCGTGAGCCGGCCCGCAAGCCCATCCGGCGACCACCAGGCCGCACCGGGCGCCGGCCCCGGCCAGAATGAAATCCAACCGTCCGCCCCGCCCAGCGCCAGCCAATCAATCAACCACGAGCCGGCCCCACGCACTGCTACCCGCCTGCCCTTTCCGCCCGTCGTCCTGGCCATTGCCGGCTGTTCCGGCTCCGGAAAAACCACCCTGGCCGCCGAGCTGGCCCGCACCCTCGGCGGCGTCCACTTCCACTTCGACAACTACTACCGCGACCTGGCCCACATGCCCCTCGCCGAGCGCGCCCTCCAGAACTTCGACGACCCTGCCCTCATCGAGATCCCGCTACTGATCGCCCACGTCGCCGCCCTTGCCCAGGGCCAACCCATCGACCGCCCCCTCTACGACTTCTCCACCTACACCCGCATCCCCGGCCGCACTGAAACCGTCCGCCCCGGCCCGTTTCTGCTCGTCGAGGGCCTTTTCGCCCTCTATTACCCCCCGTTGCTCCCCCTTTATCAGTTGCGCATTTACATCGACACCCTCGACGACGTCTGCTTCGAACGCCGTCTCAAGCGCGATATGGAGGAGCGCGGCCGCACCCCGGAGTCGGTTCGCCGCCAGTACGAAGCCACCGTCCGCCCCGCCGGCCTGGCCTATGTTCGCCCCTCCGCCGTCCATGCCGACCTCACCGTGGACGGAACCGGCGCATTGGACTGGAAAGTGGAGCGCGTGGTCACCGAGATGCGCACCCGCGGCCTCCTGCTGGGAGCAAGCTGACGGAACCGCAGTCCTGCCTTCGCTTCCCGTATCCGGAAAACTCGACTCTTCCCTGGCAAGTCTGGTTCATTGACCGGATTTTCACATCTAATCTATTAGCCGCCCTCAGCCGAAGAGATAGGGTGAAGGTGAAAACGGCAAAATCCATGACCATGAGCAAGTCCGTCAATTCGATCAGGCGCAACGCCGCTCTCTGGCTCCGTCAGGGCATCTCGCCCCGCCGCCTGGCGCTCACGCTGGCCCTCGGATTCGCCATCGGCTGCATTCCCGTGGTGGGCATCCCCACGGTCCTCTGCGCCGCCCTCGCCCTGCTTCTCCGGCTCAATCTGCCCGCCATTCAGGCGGCAAACTACGCCGTCATGCCGCTGCAGTTGGTCCTCATTATTCCTTTTGTCCGCTTCGGCGGGTGGATTGTTTCATCCGGCCCCAGCCAGGCCGCCAGGGCCGGCGCTCTGCTCCACGCCGCGCCCCTGAAGCTGCTTTCCCACTTGGGCGCGCTCGCCGGACAGGCGATGCTGGCCTGGCTGCTCATCGCCGTCCCCGCCGTTCTGCTGCTCACCTTCTCGCTGACCCCGCTGCTGCGCCGCATTCCCATCCTCGCCGCCGCCGCCGAAGTCGGCGACTGAGTGCGGCCTATTTCCCCGCGTATGGATCGGGCGCGGGTTTTGCGCTCTCCAGCCACGCCGTGTAAATCATGTCCCGCAGCATACTGGCCCCGGCCGCCAGCCGTTCCGCGGTAAACTCGCGCGACTCCGCCGTCCCCGCTCCCTCAAACCCTCCCGCTTTCTCCAGTTGATAGACCCTTTCGACGTACGTCTTCGTATGCCGCAGGTAAGCCACGTAGGCGTCGAAGATGTCCCCCTCGATGGCCTTCGCTTCCGTCATCTTCGCCCGCACCTCGGGCTCGTGCTCGTTCGCCGCCACAAACGGCCCCTCGAACTGCCAGTGAATCTGGCGCCCGGTTGTGTACCCGTTGGGATTCGCTCCCACCCACCCGTTGTATTGAATCGTCGTGTGCAGCGGCTGCGATCCGTCGCCCACGTAGTGGCCCAGCCAGCCCGCATAGAAGAGCGCCGCCGCTTCCACGCCCCGCGTATCCTTCCCGGCAGCCGCCAGGCTGCGGTACTCGCGCAGCGCCGCCTTCAGCCGCTCCCACACCTCGGTCGTCTCCCACGGCTGCAGGCCGATTTTCTCCGGCCGCTCTCCGGCGGCAAACACCCTGGCCTCAAAGTCCAGCCGCCGCCGCGGCAGCAGGCCCAGCGCGTCCGCCGGTTCCAGGTCGATGAAGTGTTCCGGAGCCTGCGCCGCCGCCAACTCCGCCTCAGCCGGCGACCGCCAGCGGTCCGGCTCCGGCCCCAGGTACTCGATCTCATTCACCGCCGCCTCGGAGCGCAGAAACGCCGGCACGCTCACCGGCAGGGTGCTGGCCGCCAGCCGGTTGATCAGCCGATGGCCCTCATTGCCCCAGGCGTGGGCGGCGGGCGGCTGAGCAGCAAACCAAACCAACCCGGCCGCGGCCAAGGCTGTTCCAACAACACGGGGAAACACATTCAAGCGCAACATGCGCCCAGTATACGGCTGCCTCCGGGGAGCGATGTTTGCATATCCGGAAGCAATGAGCCGAGAACTAACGTCTTTCTTCTTGACCGGTTTGCCAATTCTCCTTCCGGCAGCAGACTTGGGGATGGAAGGGATTCCATGACCTGCGTGTACTTGAGTTTTCCCAATGCGCATACAAGTTTTCCGTAGAACCGCATCGTTCGGGATAGGGGCATCGGGCCTTGAGTCGATCACGGTAAAGGAGAAATTGACGTTGGCGCCG
The DNA here is from genome assembly GCA_049509995.1 of Occallatibacter sp. Classification (GTDB taxonomy): domain Bacteria; phylum Acidobacteriota; class Terriglobia; order Terriglobales; family Acidobacteriaceae; genus Telmatobacter. The sequence goes on from JBEKZJ010000133.1 coordinate 5,735, forward strand.
CCTGCAACCTATGAAGGCATGAAGGAGAAATCCCATATGGCAACCGCAGCACGGTCGCGCGTTCAGGCAGCCCGCTCCTCAAGGCCAAAGAAAGTCTCGGCTGAGAAGGCCGGGCAGGATTTCCTCGCCGGCGTCATGGTCTCCGTCTCCGCCTCGATTGAAGCGATGAGCGAAGAAGAGCGGGAACAAGCTGTAAAATCCGCAAAGCGAGCCGTCGCCCACCTTCAGTAACGCTTCGCCGGTAACTGGCGAAAGCCCTGCAAGTGCGCCCGCCCAACTTCACTCTCAGGATCGATTCCCAAAGCAGTCAAAGCCGCTGCAAATGCCTGCGCGCTGACAAGATCCTGCGGAGCACCACCAAACGGCCCCGCCGCGCGCCCGGTACTCCAATGTTTCGTCTCAGGCAACAAGCGCCCGTTTGAATACAAAGACTGGATCAAAAGCTTATACTAAAAGCAAATAGCCATGGAACCGGCGAGCTGTGGTCTGCGCAGGAAGAAATGCGCTTTCTTGCACACTTACGGCCTGTCGATGGCTTCAATGCCACTGCACAACCACCGATTTGCCGGATATTTGCCTTTGGGAGGAAACTTGCAGGACGGCGCCAACGCGAAAAAGAAGACCGCGGCAGCGCACCCCGCGCCCGGGGGCGGAATCTCCTGGTTCTGGCCTGTTCTGGCAGGCTTGGCCTGCGGAGCCGTTGCCGGAGCCATAACCATTCGCCTCATCGCCGGCCCCCGCTTCGATCTTCCCTTGATCTTCACCGCCGCGGCAACCGGAATAGCCGCCGCCCTCCTCGCCTTCCGGCTGCTGAGCCTGAATCCAGTCGCCACTGAAACGCAACCCAAACCCGCGCCCGCCTCCGGGCCGCTTAGAGATTTGCTGGACTCGGTCGGCCCCGCTGTGGTCGCCATCAGCCTCGATGGCCGCCTCACCTACGCCAACCCCTCCGCCGAACGCCTGCTGGGCTACCACGCCGATGAGCTGATGGAAAAGTGGAGCACCATGCAGATTCTGGCTCCCGGCGAGGGTGTGCGCCTGGTTGCGGAGATGGAAAAGCTTTGCGGCTTCGACAGACCGCCCGAGCCCACCCCCGCCCTCCGCATGGCTGCCTGCATGGAATGCGTGGGCAGTCTGCCTCCCAGCCGCGTGCCCAGCTTTGAGACTCAGTTGCGCCGCAAGGATGGCGCTTTGATCCCCATCACGCTCCATATCTCCGCGCTGCGCGACCCCCACGCCGCCATCGTCGGCATGGTGGCCATGGCCGTGGACCAGAGCGCGACCATGCGCCAGGACCAGGCCCAGCGCGAGTCGCAGGAACGCTATCGCGACCTGTTCGAGAACTCCAGCGAGATGATTGCCACGCTCAGCCCGTCGGGACAGTTCCTGTATGCCAATCCTGCCTGGAAGCGATGCTTCGCCAGGGACAATCCCGCGCTCCTTGCGCTCGATTCGTTTGAAGAGCTCTTTGAGCCCGGTTGCGCCAGCGAGGTGGCCGCGCTCTTCCGCCGCGCCCTCGATGGCGAGGCGGTGGACCGTGCGCCCCTCCGCCACCACACACCCGACGGCCGCGTGTTGGAACTGGAGCTGAGCCTCAGCCAGCGCCAGAAAGCCGGCAATCCACTGGCCGTGCGTTGCCTGCTGTGCGACGTCACCCAGCAGAAGCAGCGCGAGCATCGCCTCGCTCTGCAACTGGTGGTCAGCCAGATCGTGGGTGAAAACGCCTCCCCTAAAGTCGCCGCCATGCGCATTCTCGAAGCCCTCTGCGTCTCCCAGAGCTGGGACCTGGCCGTCAAATGGGAGGTCAACGCCGAAGAGAATCGGCTCGAGTTCGGCTCCGCCTGGGGCGCTCCCGGCCACCGCGCCGAGACCCTCATCCAGGAGAGCATGGGACTCACCCTGGCCCAAGGCTCTGATCTGCCCGGCCGCGCCTGGAAGGATGGCCGCCCCGTCTGGATCGCCGACCTGGCTTCCGCGCCTCTCAGCCCGCGCGTCGAATCCGCCTTGCGCCACGAGATGGTCTCCGGCTGGGCGGTCCCTATCCGCGTGGGCAACAAAACCCTCGCCGTGCTCGAATTCTATTGCCATTTCTGCCTCCGCGAAGACCGCGAAGCCCTGGCCACCGTCGAGATCGCGGCCGCCTCCCTCGGCCAGATGCTGGCCCGCTCCCGCGAGCGCGGCCGCGCCGAGGAACTCTCCCGCCAACAGAAGACCCTGCTCGACTCCGTCGCCGACGGCATCTGCGGCGTGGACCGCCGCGGCCTGGTCAGCTTTGCCAATCTCGCCGCCGCCCGGCTGCTCGGCGCCGACGCCGCCAGCCTCACCGGCAAGCCGGTCCATGCCCTCCTGCACGGCTTCGCCGCAGCCAGCCGTCAGTGCAGCGAGGATTGCCCCCTCCGCCGCGCCTCAGGCCATCAAAAGGCCGCTGCGGGCGAAGACACCATCTTCCGCGCCGACGGCAGTTCTTTCCCCGCCGAATACGTTCTCACCCCCATCGCCGATCAAGGCCGCCTTTCCGGGTCCGTCCTCAGCTTCCGCGACATCAGCCAGCGCTATGCCCTGGACCGCCTCAAGGATGAGTTCATCTCCACCGTCAGCCACGAGTTGCGTACCCCCCTCACCTCCATCCGCGGCGCCCTCGGCCTGCTCTCCTCCGGGATGCTTGGCCAGCTCAACGACAAGGCCGCCAACCTGTTCCGCATCGCCCTCACCAACTCCGACCGCCTGGTCCGCCTCATCAACGACATCCTTGACCTCGAACGCATCCAGAGCGGCCGCGAGCCCCTCACCTTCCGTCCCGTCCAATTGGACCTCATCGTCCGCCAGGCCATCGACGGCATGGCCCCGGTGGCCGAAGCTGCCGGCGTGCAGCTCATCCACGACACCACCCAGGTGGAGATCGCCGCCGACCCCGACCGCCTCCTCCAGATCATCACCAACCTGCTCTCCAACGCCGTCAAGTTCTCCCCGCCCAACTCCACCATCTCCGTCATGCTGCGCCCCGGCGTCAGCGGCGTCACCCTCTCCGTCATCGACCATGGCCGCGGCATTCCCGCCGACAAACTCGATGCCATCTTCGGCCGCTTCCAGCAGGTCAACGCCTCCGACTCCCGCCAGAAAGGCGGCAGCGGCCTCGGCCTGGCCATCTGCCGCACCATCGTCCAGCAACACTCCGGCCGCATCTGGGCCGAGCGCAATCCCCTCCGCGGTTCAACCTTCAATGTCTTCCTGCCCTACCAGCCGGACCCCATAAATCCTCTGGACGCGCCAAACCCTGTCTTCCACCAGGAACCCGGCCACGGCACCGTCCTGCTGGCCGACGCCAACCCCGCTTCCCGGCCTCTGATCGCCACCCAGTTGGCCCGCCACGGCTACCGCGTGGTGGAAGCAACCACCGTGCAGCAAACCCTGGCCGCGGCCCACGAAGGCGTCGAGGCCATCCTCCTCGATACCTCCCTGGACGGCATGAACGGCTGGGAGATTCTCCCCTTCCTGCGCCGCATGGATCCCGAGTCCCGCACCCCCGTCGTCCTGCTCAGCGTTGACAATCGCCAGGACCCGGCCGATCGGCCCCCCAACCTGGCCGTCGCCCCTCCCGCCGGCGTAGCAGGCTGGGTCGCCATGCCCCTCGAGGAAGAAGCCTTGCTCCGCGAGCTCGCCCGCGTCCTCTGCGGACCCGGCGAAAACGCCCGCATCCTCGTTGTCGAAGACGATCTCGACCTGGCCCGCGTCATCGGCGATGTCTTCCTCCGCGACAACATTACCGTCCAGTTGGCCCACACCCTTCAGGAAACGCTGGACGCTTGCTTCACCTTCCAGCCCCACCTCATGGTGCTCGATATCGGTCTGCCCGACGGCGACGGCTTCAACGTCGTCGACTGGCTCCGCAAGCACGAAAACCTCGCCCACCTCCCCCTGGTGATCTACTCCGGCCGCGACCTCTCGCCGGACGATTGCCGCAAGCTTACCCTCGGGCCCACCCAGTTCCTCACCAAGGCCCGCGTTCAGCCCCAGCAGCTCGAAGCCCTGGTCTTGACCATGTTGCGCAGTTCCCGCCACATGGAAGAGGCCGCGCCCTCCGAATTGTCTCTCCGCAATCCATGATGGAGTACGCCCTATTTCGCTGACCCCGCTAACTCCGCTAACTCCGCTAACTCCGCTAACAACGCTAACTCCGCTAATAACGCTGACTTTCTACCTCCGAGGTTTTTCCCAATGCCCCACCAAATCCTGATCATTGACGACGAAGAAGACATTCGCGAAGTGGCCGCCCTCAGCCTTGAGACCGTCGCCGGCTGGCAGGTCATCTCGGCCAGCTCCGGCGCCCAGGGCCTGGCCCGCGCCATCGAACATCAGCCCGACGCCATCCTCCTCGACGTCATGATGCCCGGCATGGACGGCCCCACCACCTTCCGCGAACTGCGCAACCATCCCCTCACCCACCGCATCCCCGTGCTGCTGCTCACCGCCAAGGTGCAGTCCTCCGATCAGCGCCGCTTCGCCGACCTCGGCGTCGAGGCCATCCTCTTCAAACCCTTTGACCCGCTCACCCTTTCCACTCAAATCGCCGACGCGCTGGGCTGGAGCTAGCGCATTCTCGCTCGCACTGCAATCCGGGCGCCCCATCCTTCGCGGTCTTGCGAAGGAAATATTGCGCAGGGTGGGAAGCGACCCCACGAAACTGACTCATGACCGGCCCCATCGCACAGACCGCTCTCGCCGCGGCCCTCGACCGCATGTGGGTCCAGTTCCTGCCGCAAATCGAGGAGCGCGTCGCCATCCTCGAGACCGCCGCCCAGGCCTTCGCCGCCAACCAGCTCTCCATCGAGCAGCACCAGGCCGCCAACGCCGCCGCTCACAAGCTGGCCGGCGTCCTCGGCACCTTCGGCCTCTCCCGCGGCACCGCCCTCGCCCGCGAGCTCGAAATCATGTACTCCCGCGAAAACGGTCCCGACCCCGCCCTCGGCCCGCGCCTGGCCTCCATCGCCGCCGAACTCCGCACCATCGTCGCCGCCCGCGAATAAAAAAACCCGCAAATAAACCAAGGCCGGAGCACGCTCCCGCGCACCCCGGCCCAAGGTCCTTCCCAAAACCCATATCCCCTCGTTAGTTCCCCCAAGGAAGCCCCGTGCCCCATCCTTTCGCCTTTTTTCTGGCGAAAGGGTGGGAAACCACGAATTCCCCTCGTTAGTTCCCCCAAGGAAGCTCCGTGCCCCATCCTTTCGCCTTTTTTCTGGCGAAAGGGTGGGAAACCACGAAATCCCCTCGTTAGTTCCCCCAAGGAAGCCCCGTGCCCCATCCTTTCGCCTTTTTTCTGGCGAAAGGGTGGGAAACGACGAAATCCCCTCGTTAGTTCCCCCAAGCAAGCCCCCGTGCCCCATCCTTTCGCCTTTTTTCTGGCGAAAGGGTGGGAAACCACGAACCAGAGATAAATCCAGACCCAGCTTTTCAGTCTCCGGCCACAGCCTCTTCCTGGTCCGGAATAACCCGCTGCCACGCAGAGGCTGCGCTTTGTCGAACCTTCGCTAACTCTCCTTCGCGATCACGCCAGGTCGAAGCGGTCAAGGTTCATCACCTTGCTCCAGGCCGCCACGAAGTCATGCACGAATTCCTCCTGCCCGTCGCTGCTCGCATAGACTTCCGCAAGCGCCCGGAGCTGAGCGTTCGAACCGAAGACCAGATCGACTACGGTCCCTGTCCATTTCAGATCGCCGGTCGCCCGATCCCGCCCCTCCAACACGCCTTCTGAGGTAGCTGACTTCTGCCACTTCGTGTTCATGTCGAGGAGATTCACGAAGAAATCATTGGTCAATGTTCCGGGCCGCTTGGTGAATACGCCATGTTCGGACTGCCCGAAGTTTGCATTCAGGGCGCGCAGGCCGCCGATCAGAACCGTCATCTCGGGAGCGGTCAGCGTCAGCAGGTTCGCCCCATCCACCAGCAACTCAGCCGCCAATCCCTCGTGTCCCTTGCGGAGGTAGTTGCGGAACCCGTCTGAAGTCGGCTCCAGTACGGCAAACGACTCCACATCTGTCTGCTCCTGCGAAGCATCCGTGCGCCCTGGCGAGAAGGGAACCTTCACGTCGTGGCCGGCCTTCTTCGCAGCTTCCTCGACGGCTGCTGAGCCGCCCAGAACGATCAGGTCAGCCAGCGAGACCCTCTTCCCGCCGGATTTCCCGCCGCCGCCGTTGAATTCCTTCTGGATCGCCTCCAGCGTCTCAAGGACCTTCGCCAGTTCGGCCGGCTGGTTGACTTCCCAATCCTTTTCGGGCGCCAGGCGAATGCGCGCCCCGTTAGCCCCGCCGCGCTTGTCGCTGCCGCGGAACGTTGCAGCCGACGCCCAGGCCGTCGTCACCAGTTGGGATATGGACAGTCCGGACGCAAGGATCTTGGCCTTCAGGGCCGCAATATCCTGCTCCCCGATCAACTCATGATCCACTGCGGGAACCGGGTCCTGCCAGATCAGCGGCTCCTTGGGAACCAGCGGGCCGAGATACCGTGAGATAGGCCCCATGTCGCGGTGCGTCAGCTTGAACCAGGCCTTGGCGAAGGCGTCTGCGAGCTCCTGCGGATTCTCGAGATACCGCCGCGAAATCTTCTCGTAGATCGGGTCCATTTTCAGCGACAGGTCCGTTGTGAACATGATGGGGGCGTGCCTCTTCTGGGGGTCGTGAGCATCCGGCACGGTATCCGCCGCGGCTCCGTTCTTGGGTATCCACTGCTGAGCGCCGGCAGGGCTCTTGGTGAGTTCCCATTCATACTTGAACAGGTTTTCCAGGTAATCGTTGTCCCACTTGACCGGGTTGTCGGTCCATGCGCCCTCCAACCCGCTGCTGATCGTATCCACGCCTTTGCCGCTGCCAAAACTGTTTCTCCAGCCCAGGCCTTGCTCTTCGATGGGGGCAGCCTCTGGTTCCGGACCGACATACTTGAGCGGATCGGCAGCGCCATGAGCCTTGCCAAAGGTGTGTCCGCCGGCGATCAGGGCCACGGTCTCCTCGTCATTCATCGCCATGCGCGCGAACGTCTCCCGAATATCCGTTGCCGCGGCCACTGGATCCGGCTTGCCATTGGGTCCTTCCGGATTCACATAGATCAGGCCCATTTGAACAGCGGCGAGAGGATTGTCAAGCTGACGGTCGCCGCGGTAGCGCTCGTCTCCCAGCCACTTGCCCTCAGGTCCCCAGTAAATGTCTTCTTCCGGCTCCCAGATGTCTTCGCGCCCACCGCCGAAACCGAAGGTCTTCAATCCCATCGACTCCAGCGCCACGTTCCCAGTGAGAATGATCAGGTCGGCCCAGGAAAGTTTCCGGCCGTACTTCTGCTTGATCGGCCAGATCAACCGGCGCGCCTTGTCCAGGCTCACGTTGTCCGGCCAGCTGTTCAGCGGCGCAAATCGCTGCGCTCCTGCGCCCGCGCCGCCGCGGCCATCGGCGATACGATAGGTGCCGGCGCTATGCCACGCCATGCGGATGAAGAACGGCCCATAGTGGCCGTAGTCCGCGGGCCACCAGTCCTGCGAGGTCGTCATCAAGGCACGGAGGTCCTTGATCACGGCATCCAGGTCGAGGCTCTTGAACTCCTCGGCGTAATTGAATGCCTCGCCCATGGGATTGGCGAGTTGCGAGTGCTGGCGCAGGATCTTCAGGTTCAGTTGATCGGGCCACCAGTTTGCGTTGGTTGAGGTTCCAGCCACTGCGTGTTTGCGGGCGCCGTTCGAAAACGGGCATTTGGCATCGCCTGACATGGCGTTCTGATCGTCGACTATGGGTGGCCCTGGGGTCTTTGTCTGGCTTTCAGACATGTTTTTGCTCCTCCTGGATATTTCCTGTCTTGGCGTAGGATTGGATGCTTCCCGCGCCCGGATCGATCCCTTACGCGCCTTATTTTAGGCCCGGCGCCCCATCCTTGGGATTGCATTTCGAGCAAAAAACTGTTGCAACGGTGGAAAGCTGCAATTTCAGGGCCGGGCTGCTTTGCTAGGGCGCGGCTCGCAGCCCTGGGCTTTAACCCCGGCGGAATCCGCGCCACCAAACCCCACCAGCGCAACGCCTGGTCCTTCACCGCCTGAATCCCGGAAGGCCTCGGAAACCACAAACGCACACGCGCCCGCCGTCCGTTCCCCACAAAAGCCGGGTGCCCCATCCTTGCGCTTTTTTCTCGCGCAAGGGTGGGAAACCACAAACGCACACGCGCCCGCCGTCCGTTCCCCACAAAAGCCGGGTGCCCCATCCTTGACGCGCTTCATCGCGGCAAGGGTGGGAACCGCGCGCCCTGGCCGGACAAAGCGGGCGCTACTGGCTGACCTCTTGTTTCAGGAATGCCTCGACGTCAGCTTCGGTAGGATTGATGTCACGAGACTTTGGAGCATCCTTCATCTCGACTGCCAGAACTGTCTCGTACAACCTCTCAAAGTCGCGATAGATTTCGGTGGAGCGCTGTCGCGTTCTCACGATATAGTCCCTTCCAGCATGCCAGTAGAGGTTGACCCAGTGAAAAAACATCGAATGCGCAACCTCCTTGTCCAACATATTTCGCCGAACATAGAGGCCGACCAATTCGAAGAAGTCGAACAGATCGTCGGCTTGATCCAGATTTGATTTGTTAAGCAACGCACTCGCGGCGAGGGCTCTTGTGACCAACATCGGCGGACCATCAAACCGATCAATCAGCTTCAGGCAAATGTCTGCTGAAACCGACGCGGCGAGGCTTTGCGCCTGGCTTCGGATTCCCCAATATGAGATGCCGACGGCAACGAAGGAAAGTATTGCAAGCGCGAACGTAGACCAGCTGGCCAAAGGATCAGGCATGGGCTCCTCCCACGACTAGGTTACAAGAGCCGATTGCCGGGTGGGCGGCCGGCCCACCCTTAAATCCGCCACAAATGTCCGGGTGCCCCATCCTTGCGCTTTTTTCTCGCGCAAGGGTGGGAAACCAGGAAACCCGAGCCGGCAACGTCCGGAATCTGCCGGGGGCGCGCGCC
>JBEKZJ010000134.1:0-14127 GCA_049509995.1 Occallatibacter sp.
AATGCCAACCAAGCGCATCGCTACGTCCTCCATGGCAAAATCACGACGCCGCCAGCATTTTCGCCAATCTCGTACAGCCCAAAAACGCCGTTCGCTATGCGTTCATGAATAATGCAGGCTAAAGCCCGCATTGATTCCATTCCATTTACGTAGGGGTTAAAGAGGCTGCGGAAAAAATCTTGTTTTCGCGCCAAAATCCCGAGAAACGGCCCTCAGGGGCTAAAGCTCAGGTTGATTCTGAGGCACTTACGGCACGATTCGCCGCGGCGAATCGTGCCCTGATACAAAACCCTCGCGAATCCACGCTGGAACGAGTTATTCTGCAGCCTGTAAAGCCCGCATTGATTCCATTCCACTTACGTACGAGCTAAAGCCCGTACCCTTCAGAACGTCGACTCATGCAGAGATTCCCTAACTCTTGCACAGGAGCGCGGCCCATTGGCGGACGGAATCTGGAGTTATGGGCTGGCCGCCGGCCTCGCTGGCGGCTAACTGGACGGCGAAGTTGCCGATGGTGGAGCTTTCCGTCTGGCCGATTTCGACGGGGAGGCGGGTGCGCCGCGCGGTGAGCTCGGTGAGGAGCTGGTTGCGGCTGGCGCCGCCGAGGATGTGAATACCTTCGAGCTTGCGGCCGAGCATTTCTTCGAGGCTGGCGAGGGCCAAGGCATAGCGGGCGGCAAGGCTCTCGAAGATGACGCGGGCAAAGACAGGCTCGTTGCCGGCAACGTCGGGAATGGTGGCCCAGCGGCGGCGCCACAATTGATGGTTGATGCGCTCGGGCATGCTGGAGTCGAGCAGCAGCGGCTCGGCGTCGACGTCGATGACGCCGGGAAAGCCGGAGACAGCAGCCTGGGCGACGAGGTCGTCAATCTCCCAGTGACGGCCTTCGGCGGTCCAGGCATCCATGCATTGCTTGAGCAGCCACATGCCGTTGACCAGGGTGTGAAAACAGAGGTCGCCGGTGGCTGCGCCGAGGTTGGTGAAGCGGGCGTCGAAGGCTTCGCCGGTGGTGACGGGCGCGGTGACGAGGGTGCCGACCAGGGACCAGGTACCGGAGGAGATGTAAAGGGTGGAGGCGAGACTGGTGGGAATGCCGGCGATGGCGGAGGCGGTATCGTGGCAGGCGGGTGCGATGAGCTGGGTGTGGCGGAAGGCGTCGAGGGCAGCCAGCGGACCCTGCAGGGGGCCAAGGAGGGTTCCGGCGCGGACGATGGGCGGGGCGGCGTCGAGCGGAAGATCGAGCAAGCGGAAGAGTTCGGAGTCCCAGTCGCCGGTCTTGAGGCTCACCAGGCCGGTGTGCGTGGCGTTGGTGTACTCGGCCACGCGGCGGCCACCGAGCCAGTAGAGGACGTACTCGGGGAGCATGACCCAGGGAGCGTGGGGGTCGATTTTGGCGGCGCGGTCGGCGAGGAGTTGGTAGACGGTGTTGATGCGGAGGGGCAGCGCGCCGGTACGCTGAAAAAGTTGGCGGGGCGGGACGATGGCGTCGGCGGCGCTTTTGGCGGGGACGGTGCGCTCGTCGCGGTAACAGAAGGGGTCGCGCAGGGGTTGACCGGCGGGCGAGAGGCGCACGTAGTCCACCGACCAACTGTCGACGGCGATGGATGCGATGCCTTCAGGAGCTGCTTGCGCGGCCTTGCGCAGGCCCTCCTCGAGGTCGGCCAGGATGGTATCGAGAGGCCAGCAAAGCCACCTGTTTCGATGGACCGGGCCATTGGGGATGCGATGGATGAGTTCGATTTGAGGTTGATCGCCCTTCCAGCGGAGCAGGGAGACACGGCAGCTTTCGGCGCCTAGATCAATGGCAATTCGTGCAGGCTCAGGCATGGAGGCAGTTCGGTCCCTGTTGGAGTTTAACGCAAAAACCCCTCTGTGAGGCCGCCGTCTATGGGAATCAGGTGACCGGTGGTGCAGCGGGCGCGCGAGCCGGCGACTCGATTGTCCTCGATGACCATGCAGTAGACAGCGCTCCAATTCCGCTCCCAGCGTCAACCTTTCTTGGCGCCAGGAGCGCTCTTCTCGATATAGCCGGTCCCAAGTTCGGCGGAGAGCCGTTCATGGCAGTGTGGACACCGGGGCGCTGAGCCGCTCCTTTTCAAAGCGTCGACTTGGTCAGAGATTACCGAAGGACCTGTCTAAAAACCTTGGAGTTGAAGGGGACGGGCTTCAGGGGATGCTGAAAAATGGCGGAACGGGAGCGAATATCCCGGAAATCATCCCTCAGGGACTAAAGGCCACCTTGATTTTTGTTGCGCTTATGTCCGGGCTAAAGCCCGTACCCTTCGCCCAAAACCGAGTTTTCAGACAGGTTCTAATTGGTGGGCGGCGCGGCTGGCGCGGGCGCCGCGGACGGCGCCGGCGGTGGAATGGGGCGGTGTTTGGCGCGGAGCCAGGCGACCAACTGGGCGATTTGCCGGTCGGTGAGCGCGTCGGAGAAGGACGGCATCTTCTGGCCGCCGTTGAGAATCTGATGGGTGATTTTGGCCGGGGTCCAGAGCTTGTCCTTGCGCAGGTTGGTGAGGTCGGGACCCTTCTTTCCGCCCCTGCCGCCGACGCCGTGGCAGTGGGCGCAATCCTGGTCGCGAAAGAGGATGGCGCCGGCCTGCTCGTCGGCTTTGGTCTTGGAGCCGAAGAGGGCGTGGGCGGAAGTTGCGGAGCAAAGACATAGGGCAAGCGCTGCGACGGAGCCGATGAGGCGCAAAGAAGAGGCAATCACAGAAGACATTTTCGCATCTCCGGAGACGGCGGCACTCAACCTTCGGATGGATTGCGCGGGGGGCGCGGGCATGTGCCAGGCGCGGGCCAGGAAAAAGGGGGTGTAGGCTGCTGGATATGACGATGAAGGCGGGCTGGTATGCGGGGGAACTGCGGCGGGAACTGGGGCTGCGGAACCGAAGGTGGGCGCGGGGACGGGCGCATGTCGAGAGCTATGGGACGCCGCCGGTGATAGTGTATGCGCCTGAACACCCCACAGACGAAGACCTGTCTATGGGGACCCCGCCTGAACACCCCAAAGACGAAGACCTGTCTATGGGGACCCCGCCTGAACACCCCAAAGACGAAGACCTGTCTATGGGGACCCCGGCGGCGGAGGGGCGGCATGGGAACTTCTTCGATGCTTCGTATGTGGCGATTCAAGGGCGGGCGGATTGGATGCGGCGGTTCGACAAGATTCATGCGCAGGGACGGGCGCTGCCGAAGGCGGAGTCGGGGCGGCGGTGGAGGGAACTGGACTCGTCGATGAGTTCGGATGCGCTGCTGATGAATATGTTTTGCGCGCCGGGGGTGGTGGAGTCGGCGGCGGTGAGGAGTGCGCTGGGGGTGGAGGGGGATGCGGAGCCGGTGTTCGGGTGGAGGGCGCGGGTGCCGCTGGCCGGCGGGCGATTCGACCGGACCGAGGTGGATATGCGGTGGGGCGGGCTGCTGGTGGAGGCGAAGCTGACGGAGGGGGATTTTCAGACGCGGGCGGCTCGGATCGTGGAGGGGTATCGGGATTTCGATGCGGTGTTTGAGAGGGAGTTGTTGCCGAGGGTGGAGATCAGGACGGCGCGAAGGCGGACAGCGGTGGAGTTCGCAGAGGAGTTTACGCAGGAGTGGGAGGATGCGGCGGCAGATGAGGAGGTGGCGCGGGAGTTTCAGGAGGGGATTGTGGCGCGGGCGCGAGAGGCGGAGAGCGCGGAGGCTGGGTATGCGGGGTATCAGCTGATTCGGAATGTGCTGGCGGCTTATGCGGAGGAATGCAGCTTTTGCGTGGTGCACGATGAGCGGCGGCCGGATTTGCGGGAGGCGTGGTTCGAGGTGATGGCGGCGGTGAAATCGGCCCAGATGCGGGTGAGGTGCAAGGTGATGACTTGGCAGGAGCTGGCTGCGCTGGCGCCGGAGGGGTTGCAGGACTTTCTGGATTGGAAGTATGGGATTGTGGGGGCGGGGAGGGTGGCTTCGCCGGTGGAGGAGGTCCGGAATTTTGATGTGTAAGAAGCAACAGATTAGCCACCGCTTCGCGGGGATAGCGAGTTAGCAAGAGTCGCGGGTTGGAAGCTGTTGTGCCTCTTATAAAGGCGCCAGAACCTGGCGAAACTCTCGACGTCTTCCAGGTGCAATCGTGGAGGGCCTCCTACGGGGTGAGCACGATCTTGCCTATGCCACCCTTCTCGGCCAGTTGTTGCGCCTCCCGAATCTGCGAAAGCTTGAGCCTCCTGGCGATGGGAATGGAAAATGCTCCCCGCGCCACATCGCGGCCAAGCTCTTCCAGTCTGGCTGAATCGGGCTGGGCCCAGATCGGCACAACGCGCAGATCGCGTCCTTCAGCAGATTTCGGCTTGCCGAGGACCGTTGCCAGGACACCGTTCTTCCGGATGTGAGGCAGAATGCGGTCGATGACGTCGTGATCCACCATATCTGCGACGGCATCGAGTTCCGGCAAGCCGGCAATCTCCTTCTCATCGTCCAGTGCAATGATGCGATCCGCACCCAGGTCTTTTGCCTCTGCCTTCTGACTGGCGCGGACCCCTGCAATCACATGAGCTCCGTGCTCACGGGCAACATGGACGGCGGTGCGGCCGACGCCCCCGACTGCGCCTGTAACGAGTATCGTCTCGCCCGATCTTGGGCGAACGCCGAGTTCAATCACCTGGGCGCCGGTCAGCAGTACGAGAGGCAATGCCGCAGCTTCGACGCTGTCGAGAGAATCTGGAGTTCGAGCAAGGTCCTCAGGCTTGCACACAACGTATTCGGCATAAGAATGATTCACCAGACCAAAGACACGCTCCCCTACCTTCAGGCCTGTTACGCCTTCTCCGAGTACGGCTACCTGACCGGAGAGGTCGCGGCCGAGAATCGCCGGGAATTCTAGTGGCATCATCTCCTTCAGGTCGCCGCGGCGCAGTTTCCAGTCGATTGGATTCACGCTCACCGCTATGGTCTTCACCAGCACTTCACCGGCTGCCGGCTCGGGAATGGGAGCTTCGTCGTACGAGAGTCTGCCGACGTCGCCATAACCGTGCAGCAGAACCGCCTTCATCATTTTTGTCTGCATGTGCTTCCCTTTTTCTCACGCAATTGCGCCGGGTGATTGGGCCTGTGACTTAACAATGCTGTTGGATGCTGCGTCTGGTGATTGGAAGCAATTTTCTTTCAATTATTGACCGGCGCGAACGATTTCTACGGAACACTTGGCCTGGCGGGCGACGGACTCCGCAACGTTTCCCAACAGAAGATCCTGGATGCCTCTATGCCCATGCGAACCAACGACGATGAGGTCGGCCTGCCATTCCTCCGCGGTATCGAGGATGTTCATGGTGGCGTCCCCTACCTGGACAGCGGTTTCCGCCTGGAATCCCGCGCTGCGCAACTCATGCGCAATCCGCTCCACCAAAGCGCGGGCGGGCTGCTTCTGGTCTTCCAACTCCGGCGCGTAGCCTGGGGCCATTTCCGGAGGAGCGGCGAACTGAACCGGTTGCAGCACGTGCAGAACCAGAACTTCGGCGTTCTCAGTCCGAAACTGGGTGACAATAGTTCGAATCACATGTTCAGAGAATTTCGCATCGTCTATTCCCAACAGGATTTTCATGACTCTTCTTCCTTGACCAGCAACAGGATTTGCCAACAGCCGGGCGGTACGCGGGAGCAAACGCAGTCTCTTCGCGCGCCTTGCCCAGACGACGCAGCGGCATTTGGGCCTTAGGCAAAAAATCTGCATTTGCGTCCCAGGTATCGAGCAGGCCGGCGGCGGAAAGCCGGTTACAACTGCTCGTCCATGGGACTGTCGAATTATGACATATCGGCGCGTGGCCCGCGTGTCAACCGGACCCGTTGCGCCCGGCACAGGGCATTTGGAGCCGTTCGGCAGGATGTGGCGGCATTCGTTGCACATTTTATTACCCTCCCTACCCCCACCCCGTCTCTGTAAGGAAATTCCTTGTTTTCAATGGGATGGAGTGGGGGTTACGCTCTAAATTCTTGATTCTGCTGGAGTTATTTGCAGATTCTTCATGGCAAAGCAGTTCCGGGCATTTTTCCGAGTACACGCTGGAGATTTGGCGCTGACAATCGGGCCTTGGAAGCATTCGCTTCGATCTGCACAGGTTGTGAAAGACACTATGCAACGATTGTGCGCCAATGAAGCGAAATAATCTGCAAAAGTAGGAGCAGGGAAGGTGGCTTCGCCTATAGCGGAGGTTGCGGAGTAGGAGTGGGGCTGGGTTGGATTCGTGGTCTCTCCCACCCTTGCGCCAGAAAAAAGCGCAAGGATGGGGCACCCGGCTTACGTGTTTGTATCCGCGCGATTGGAGAGAGCGCTATGGAGCGGAGTTCGAGGCGCTGCTTCTGGCCGGGCGCGGCGGCCTTCGTACGTCGGCAGACGTGGTTTGGTCGGCACTTTGTGAGCAGATCTTCCCAACCCAAGGAGGCAAAATGAATCGAGATCCCCGTTCTTTTGGCGCCATTGTCAGGCACCCGAGCGCTTTAATCCCCTTGGCCATGTCACTTACTGCGCTGACGCTTTTGCTCGTTCCCATGGCCATATACGGGCCTCCCGTGCGCGAGCCAGATGAGGGGGCGCTTGCGCATTTGTGGCAGATCCTTATGGCCGGGCAACTGCCGGTGCTGGCGTTCTTTGCGATCCGGTGGCTGCCACGGGCTCCAAAAGCCACGTTGGGCGTTCTGGCGCTGCAGGCGGGAGCGGTGCTGGCGGCGATGGCGCCGGTATATTATTTCAATCTCTGAGCGGGTTATTCGCCCGCGCCGGGGATGTATTTGTACTCGATCTTTTGCGGCTCTTTGGGCTTGTCGCCGGTCAGGTCGTGGGTGTGCCAGACGACCGACTCGCTGGCGACTTCAGGGTGCTTGCGAAGGAACTCCAAAGCATAAGTAGACGCGGTGGGGTCGTCTTTCTGGTCGGCGAATTTGGCGGACTCGACGGCAGCCTTGGCTTTGTCCCCGAGACGGCGGTAGAGGATGGCGAGCTGATAGTGGGCGGCGAGGTCGTCGGGATCGACGGCTTGCAGACGGACGTAGATGTCGCGGGCCTGCGGGTAGTCGTGCTGCTGGTAATAACTGAAGCCTAACTCGCGGAGGGCGTCTTTGGCGCGGGGATATTTGACCAGGACGGCTTCAAGGTCGGCGATGGCTGCGGCAATCTGTCCGGCGTTGCGCTCGACGATGGCGCGGTAGTAGAGGGCGCGCGGATCGCCGGGAAGAAGCGCGAGGGCCTTGGCGAGATTGGCCTTGGCGTCGTCGTATTTTTCCCAGGAGATTTCGACGACGGCCATGTTGGTGAAGGCGTCGGCGTAGTCGGGGCGGAGAGCGGCGACGCGCTCGAAGGCGTGGACTGCAGGCTGGTACTGCTGGGCGTCGAGCAGGGCGATGCCGTAGTTGTTCCAGCGCATCCATTCCTTGTTTTCCGACGGGTCAGGCGGGACCGGAGCGTTTTCGCCGATCTGGAAAGGCCTGGTCTCGGAGGCAATGTCGACGATGGGCATGGGATATGGCTTCGGCTCCTTCTGGCCTGTCTGAGTTATCGCGTAGTCGATAAAGTGCTGGTTGAAGCGGCGATAGCGGACGGTGGCGGTGAGGGAGATTTGGCGGGTTATGTCTTTCGGCAAACGGAAACGGTAGCGGACCAGCTGGGAGCGGCCGGACTGGAGGGCGTTGTTGTAAGCGAGCACCCGGTTGTGCCAGATCTGGTGAAGGTCGTTGAGCTCTCCTTTGACGTTGATGAGGCGGCTGGTGAAGGAGTGGGCGGAGGGGTCGAGATTGCCGTCGGACTGGAGGAAGCCGCTCTCGACGAGGGTCTTGCCGGAGGCGTCCTTGACGGTGAAGTCGACCCAGGCCTCGTAGAAGTCGCGCTGCTCAGGGATGAAGGAGTGGCCGATGCCCTTGTTCTGGATGACGACGTCGGCGACAAGGGTTTCTCCGGGGGCGAGCGAGAAGGCGGTGAGACCGAGCGGGGCAACCAGGACTTGGTCGGTCGCGGTCGCGGCGGCGTTTTCCTTTTCCAGGGCGAAGATATCGACGTTGAGGACGCCCTTGCCGTCGGAGGCGTTTTTGAGGAAGGCGGCGACTTTTTCGGCCTGTTCGTCAAATTTGTAGTACTGGGGAATGAGAGTATTTCCGGCTGCCCAGCGGTGGGAGACGAGCTTGCCGTCCTTGGCGCCGGGGTCGATGGCGCCGGCGGGCAAGGGCTCGCGGACCATGTGGCAGGTCTGGCAGGTGGAGACTACGTCCTTGCGATAGAAGGGGAGCGGGGACTGTTTGGTGAAGCTGGCGCCCTGCCACTCGTCGTAGAGGGAGATGGCGCGGAGCCATTTGTAGTCGTCGAGGGAGCGGGGGATGGCGGCCTTGTGGCAGGCGGCGCAGAACTCGGCGGTCTGGTAGAGGGAACGCATGACGGCCTTGGAATGGCGGTCGAGATGGGAGAGGATTTCGGCGTCGGAGACGGGGCGGGTAATGGGTGCGCCGGCCTCGTCGACCAGGACGGCGGGGACGCCCATGACGTAGCTGCCGGTTCCGGTCGAGTCAGTGGAGACGATGGAGTGGCAGGTGGAGCAGGTGACGCCTTCGTCCTCAAAGGGGCGCTTTTTCGGCATGCCCTGAGACAGGTCGCCGGAGAGAAGGGCGACTGGGTTGTGGCAGCCCTCGCAGTGGCGGGCGTACTGCACGCCCTTCTCGTCGATGAGGGAGTTGACGTTCTTGAGGTACCAGGGGGCGCGGAAGCTGTTGGAGTGAACGGACTGGCGCCACTGGTGGTATGCCTCCTGATGGCAGTGGCCGCAGTACTGGGCCGTGGGAAAGCTCTTGGGGCTCAGGAACTGGCCGTTGGAGGAAGTGGCGTTGGAGGGAAGAAACGGTGTGTCTTTGCCGAAGGCGTAGTTATAGCGGAAGGCAACTGAATCGTGGAAGGCGGAAGTGGGGCCGGTGATGGCGGTGGGAGCGGAGTAGGCCGGGGTGGTGGCGTTGGGAGAGTCGGAGGAGGCGGCTGGTTTGGGGGCTGATGTGGGGGCAGCAGCGGGATCGGTTGCGGCGCGAACCATCCAGGTGACCGTGAGGGACAGAACGGCGAGAAAGGCGGTGATCAGCCAGGAGCGCAGCAGGGTTTTAAACATCGTGCGGTGATCTCCCAGGGAACCAGTCATTCTTCAACGGCGGAACTTCAAGGGAAGGCCGAGGGAACACCTGAACAGTAACAGGCGCGAGGGAGGGGTTGTCTTCCATCGAAAGGTGGAGGGGGCAGCGGGTCAGCGAGCCAGCAAGTCGGCGAGTGAGCGGGGTCTGTTGGCTGAGAGGGCTTGGCAACGAAAAGGGCAGGCGATTGCAGCGGGCGATTCACAGGATGGGATAAATGGCGAAAAAATGGATTTGGGCGGGCGAAAGCGGCACAACTCCTTAGCCAAAACCGGCCTTGAACTGGTACGTTGATTCAGAAGGATTTCATTTTCGAAGATGGCCTCAAATCCTTACTTTTCACTGGCGGTTCTGTTCGTGGCGGCGCTGGGCTTTGGGCTGACGCCCCTGGCGCTGGCGTGGCTGTGGGCGAAGGTGTTTTCGCCGCCCAAGCCGAACGCGGTGAAGAACGCCATCTACGAGTGCGGACTGGTGTCGAAGGGCGACGCCTGGATGCAGTTCCGCTCGGCCTATTATCTGTACGCCATCATCTTTTTGATCTTCGACGTGGAGGCGGTGTTTCTGCTGCCGTTTGCGGTGGCGTTTACCGGGCTGGGCGCGGCGGCGTGCGGGGCGATGCTGGTGTTTGTGCTGCTCCTGATCGAGGGGCTGGCGTGGGCGTGGGCCAAGGGCGTGCTGACGTGGGCGTGAAAAGCAGAGATCAGAGATCAGGGAGTAGGGACTAGGGACTAGGGACTAGGGAACCTTGGGGAGCTGGCGATGGCGGTGGATGAGGGATTGAAGATCGAACTGGGCAAACAGGGGGTCTTGGTAACGACCATCGAGGAGCTCTACAACTGGGGGCGGCGGAGCTCGGTGTGGCCGATGCAGTTCGGGCTGGCCTGTTGCGCGATCGAGATGATTGCGACGACCATGGCGCGCTACGACCTGGCGCGGTTCGGGGCGGAGGTCTTCAGGCCGTCGCCGCGGCAGGCCGACTTGATGATCATCTCCGGGACGGTGACCAAAAAGATGGCGCCGCAGGTGGTGCGGTTGTACAACCAGATGGCTGAGCCGAGGTACGTGATTGCGATGGGGGCGTGCGCGATCTCCGGAGGGCCGTTCAAGCAGGGTTACAACGTGCTGAAGGGGATCGACAGGTATATCCCGGTTGATGTGCACATTCCGGGGTGCCCGCCGCGGCCGGAGGCGCTGATTCAGGCGTTCATGCTGCTGCAGAAGAAGATCGATGGGCAGCATTTGACCGGGCCGGATCGTCCGCGGTTCCTGGATGCGGAGGCGCAGGGCGAGTTTCCCGTGCCGGTGCAGGGAGAGCACGATCTGGAGCCCGCGTCGAATCCCGGGGTGTGGACGGTGCCGGTGGTGATTAGGTGAAAAGAGCAGGGACTAGGGAACAGGGAGTAGGGAATAACTGACAGTTTTGAGGGAATTGGGATTGAAGACAGTAGAAGAGATAAGGGCGGCGATCGAGGCGGCTTTGCCGGGCGCGGGAGTGGAGATTGTGCCCAACCCGAGCGTCTCGGGGCAGCACTCGTTGCGGCTCAGGCCCAGCAGTGCGGTCGAGGTCGCGAAGTTCTTGCGCGACGATGAGGAGTTGGCCCTTGATTTTCTTTCGAATGCGACCGGCGTGGACTGGCCGGATAAGGAAGTAACAGAGAAAGTGAAGGTGACGCGCACGGTGAGGAAGACCGTGGACGGCGTGGAACAGACAGCCGAAGAGGCGGTGGAGGAGACGCGGAAGCGCGTGGAGCCGGGCTGTCTGGAGGCGGTGTATCACCTGTTTTCAGTGGCCAGGGGGCACGGGCCGGTGGTGATCCGGATGAAGACGGTGAATCGGACGGATCAGGTGGAGCTGCCGTCGCTGACTCCCATCTGGCGGTCGGCGGAGTTCCAGGAGCGGGAGATCTTCGATCTGTACGGGATTGTGTTTAGCGGGCACCCGGACCTGCGGCGGCTGCTGATGTGGGAGGGGTTCAAGGACCACCCGATGCGGCGGGATTACGTGGAGCCGGACGATTTTGAATACGAGCCGACGGCGCACGACGACGTGCTGAAGCGGGCTGTGGCGCACCAGGCGAAGCAGTTGGAGGCTGCGGGGACGGCTGCGGGCGCGGCGGGCGTCGGAGCGGGCGTCGCAGCGGGCCGGGAAGGGACGGGCGCCGGCGCATGAGCACTTCAGGGTTCGTTCCGGAGAAGGACAAGCGGGAGGGCTGGAACCGTCCGCCGGTGATTGAGCCGGACGGCGAAGGGGAACTGCTGGAAGTGGCGATGGGGCCGCACCATCCCTCGACGCACGGGGTCTTCCGCATGGATGTGGCGCTGGACGGGGAGCGGGTGATCCGGCTGCGGCCGGTCTTCGGCTATCTGCACAGGAACCACGAAAAGATTGCCGAGGGGATCAGCTACCTGGGGTCGATGCCGTTCACGGACCGGTTGGACTACTTATGCCCGCTGACCAACAACTGGGCGTACGCGCTGGCGGTGGAGAAGCTGACCGGGCAGGCGGTTCCCGAGCGGGCCGAGTATCTGCGGGTGATTGTGGGCGAGCTGACGCGGGTGCAGAACCACGCTTCGTCGATCGGATTTCTGATCCAGGAGATGGGCGCCAGCGGGACGCCGCTGATGTACGCCTTCAAGGCGCGGGAGAAGATTCTGGATTTGTTCGAGGAGCTGACCGGGGCGCGGATGATGTGCAACTACATGCGCTTTGGGGGCTGCCGGGTGGATGCAACAGCAGACTGGCTGGCCGCGACGCGCAAGGTGGTCGAGGGACTGCCGGAGTTTGCCGATGAGTTCGAGCGGCTGCTCAGGGGCAACGAGATTCTGATGGCACGGACGCAGGGAGTGGGGATTCTGCGGCCGGAGTTGGCGGTGAACGCCGGGGTGACGGGGCCGATGCTGCGGGCCTCGGGCGTGAACTACGACATTCGCAAGGTGGATGGGTACGGGGTCTACAACCGCTTCAAGTTCCGCGTGCCGCTGGGCGATCACTGGGACGTGTTCGACCGCTTCATGATCCGGCTGCTGGAGATGCGGGAGTCCATCAAGATACTGGAGCAGGCGCTGAAGGAGATTCCGGGCGGCCCGGTGATGGATGCGAAGGCCAAGCTTCGCGGCTTCCGGCCCAAACCGGGCGAGGCCTACGGGCGGATCGAGTCGCCGAAAGGAGAGCTGGGCTTTTATCTGATCAGCGACGGGGGACCGAATCCCTATCGCTACCGGGTGCGGCCGCCGAGTTTGATCAATTTGACGGTGCTTGAGGACATGGCCCTGGGCCAAAACGTGGCCGACGTGGTGCTGATCTTTGGAAGCGTGGATATTATTTTGGGGGAAGTGGATCGGTGAAGCAGCTAACAGCTAACAGCCGACAGCTAACAGTTGCCGGTTGTGAACGGTTAGCTGTTAGCTGTCAACTGTCACCTGTGGGAGGAGTAACTTGCTGGGCGAGGGGATACTGAAGGGGCTGGCGGAGACGGCAAGGAACTTTGCGGGGAGCTTTGTGTCTGCGGAGCGGCTGACGACGGTCCAGTATCCGGAGCAGAGGATTGCGCCGATCGAGCAAACGCGGGACTTTCCCTTCCTGGTGTACGACGGAAAAGACTGGGAGGCCGGGATGCGCTGCGTGGCCTGCCAGATTTGCGAGAAAGAGTGCCCGCCGAAGTGCATTTATATCGTGAAGAGCACGGATAAGAAGCCGGACGCGCTGGGAAAGATGCAGATTTATCCGGCGCGGTTCGATATCGATATCTCGGTGTGCATGAGTTGCCAGATATGCGTGGAAGTTTGCCCGTTTGAAGCTATCAAGATGGATACGGAGTTTGAGCTGAGCGCGACGGACCGGTTTGGCGGATTGTTGCTGGACCGCAGGCAACTGGCCAAGTCGAACGAGTACTATCATCGGATTCATCCCACCGAGGCGGCGGAGGTGGATGCGCGGCTGGCTGGGGAAAAGGCCAAATCGGACGCGAAGGCCAAGGCTGCCACTGCGGCAGCGGCGGCGAAAGCGGCGGCCGCTCCGGCCAAGCCTGCGGCGGCGCCGTCGCCTGCCGCAACGGACGCCGCTCCGGCTGCGAGTACGGCGCCTGCGGAGACGGACGTGGCGCCTGGCGGCAATGCGGCCGGCAATCCCACGCTTGGGCCGGCTGAAGGGGAGAGCCGCGCATGAGCGAGAAAGCGGACCAGATCTTCGTGCTGCTGCAACACTGGCTGGTGAGTCTCCTGCCTGCCGGATGGCAGCAGCCAGGCGGCGTGGTGCTGGCCGTGCTGGTCATCATCTGCCTTTTTCCGGCGCTGTTTGCGCTGGCCGTGTGGATGGAGCGCAAGGGGCTGGGGCGCATTCAGAACCGGCTGGGGCCAAACCGCGTGGGGCCGTTCGGACTGCTGCAGCCCATAGCCGACGGCATCAAGTCGCTGACCAAGGAAGACATCGTTCCCAGGAGCGCCGATGCGGCGGTGCATTTTCTGGCGCCGGTGGTGCTGGTGGTGACGGTCTTCATGGGCTTTGCGGTGCTGCCCATGGGACGCAACATGGTGCTGGCGGATATGGACGCCGGGCTGCTGTTCTACTTTGCGATGGGCGCCTCGACGGAGCTTGCGGTGTTCATGGCGGGTTGGTCGAGCCGCAACAAGTATTCGCTGCTGGGCGCAATGCGCGCGGTGGCGCAGATGATCAGCTACGAGGTGGTGCTGCTGCTGTCGAGCGTGGCGGTGGTGATGATGAGCGGGTCGCTGTCGCTGACCAGGATCGTGGAGGCGCAGAACCATTACTCCTGGGGCTTGCCGCACTGGTACATCTTCACGCCCTGGGGCTGCGCGGGCTTTGTGATGTATGCCATTGCGGCCACGGCGGAGACCAACCGCTCGCCGTTCGACCTGCCCGAGGGCGAGTCGGAGCTGGTGGCCGGCTATCACACGGAGTATTCGGGCTTCAAGTTCGCGCTGTTTTTCCTGGGCGAGTACCTGGCCATGTTTTCCATCTCGGGGCTGGGCACGACGCTGTTTCTGGGC
>JBEKZJ010000135.1:0-14050 GCA_049509995.1 Occallatibacter sp.
CTGTTGTGCTATTCTCTGTCACGCGAAGGCCTCTTTTTCTGCTTCAAACACTGTCTTGACAACATGTTTGTAGCAGATGAGGCCTTCCGTGTCAGGGGATTCGTGAATTATCCGGGTTAGCTACTCCCGGCTCGACAACGAACGTGGTCAGGTCGCCAAACTCAAGGCGCAGATCGAAACTTCGTTCCACTCCTTTGCCGGGCGCGATCTGCGGGTCTTCTTCGACACGCAAGTCATCGCCGGCATGGATGACTGGCGGCAGAAGATCCAACACAGCCTGCGCGAGTCTTATCTCTTCCTTGCTGTCCTCTCGCCCAACTACATTGCCAGCCCTTATTGCCGGTGGGAGTGGGAGGATTACGTCCGCTACGAAGCCATGCGCCAATGCCTCGGCGAGGGCGTGGCCCCGGTCTTCTTTGTCACCTTGCCAGACGCTGGAACTACGCAGATCGACACATCCATTACCCGATGGATCAACGAAATCAATCACCGCCAGGCCCTCGACCTGCGCCCTTGGTACGACCGCGGAGAGAAGGCGCTTCAGGAAGCCCACGTCCGCGCGACTTTGGAACAGCTCGCCACGTCAGTCCGCGAACGCCTCAGCCGCGCCGAGCGCGCCCGGCTCTCGCCGAACAACCTCATCAAGCACAATCCGGCCTTCGTCGGTCGTATTCGCGAATTGACGGAACTGCGCAGCGTACTCTCCCGGAATATGCTCGGCGTCGTCGGCGCGCGCCAGGGAAAGACCCCCGGCCCGGTGGCGGTGCAGGGCCTCGGCGGTATGGGCAAAACCGAACTCGCGCTCGCCTACGCCCACGCCTTTGCGTGGGACTACCCCGGCGGACGCTGGCAGGTGCCCTGCGAGTTCACCGCCGATCTGCGGCTGGCCCTGATCCGGCTGGCCGGACCCATGCGCTTCGAGTTTACAGAGGACGAGAAGAAAGACCTCGCTCTGCAGTTCGAGCGGGTTCTGCGCGAAATTCTGCTTCGCGAGCGCTGCCTGCTGATCCTCGACAACGTAAGCGATCCGCATCTGCTCGAACCGGAATACCTTGACCGGCTGCCCCGCGACGGCCACGTCGACCTCATCGCAACCACCCGGCTCGCGCCGGCCTCCATACCCGGTTCCGCGCAGGAGATGACCTTCATTGCGGTGGACGAACTGCCGGAAGAGGATGCTCTGGCCCTCATGCGCAGCCACCAGCCCGAAGGCCGCTTCGCCAGCCAGGAAGAGGACAACGAGGCCCGTCATATCGTCCGGCTTCTGCGCGGATTCACGCTCGCCGTCGAGACCGCAGCCATCTACCTGGGCCGCTACCCGGCTCCCGATGCCTGCCGCAAGTTTCGTGAACAGCTCTCTCCCGATCTGCTGCGCGAAAGTGAGCTGGCGGCCACAGATACGGTCGTGGCCGTGCGTCACCGCGTTCGCTCGCTCGACGAGACGCTAGCTTTCACGCTCGCCACGCTGACCCCGGAAGCCATGCACCTGCTTACCTTCGCCGCGCTCCTCCCCGCTGACCAGGTCGCCGTGCCCTGGCTGCGCGCTCTTGGCGGTGCGCGGTACCCGGCATTTCAGGAAATCGGAAGCGCCGCGTTCAGCCAGTCGCTCGATCTTATTCTGGGGCTCCGCCTTTTTTTGCCGGGTGAGGCGGTGGACGCCGAAGGCAATCTTCTCATCGTCCGCATGCACCGGCTCGTTCAAGAGTTAATGCGCCAAAAAGCGGGACCAGAAGACCTCGCAATTCGTCAGAAGCGGGTGGACGCTCTGATTCAGGAGCGCGATGCCGCTTTGGAAAAGACTAGCAACTGGGAGAAAGCTCGCTGGGAACTCGAACCGCTCACCGCGCTCGCAGTCATGTGGGACGAAACGAACCATCCTTGGGCAGCGGCGCTTCTGAATCAGGCGGGCACGCGCTGGCATGCGCTCGCTGGCTGGTCCCAGGCCGAGCCGTTGCTGCGCCGTGCCCTAGCCATCAACGAGAGATACTACGGGCTCGAGCACCCCAACGTCGCCATCCAACTGAATAATCTTGCTCAGTTTTTGCAGGAAACTAACCGATTTGCGGAGGTCGAACCGTTGATGCGTCGCGCGCTAATCATCGACGAGAAATTCTACGGATCAGATCATCCAAAAGTCGCCATTCGCCTCGTCAATCTTGCCTTGTTGTTACAGTACACGAACCGATTGGAGGAGGCCGAGCCCTTGTGTCGCCGAGCCTTGGCCATCGACGAGAGCTCCCACGGTCCCGATCATCCCGAGGTTGCAACTGATCTTAACAATCTTGCCACTTTGTTGGTAAACACTAACCGTCTGGCGGAGGCCGAACCGTTAATGCGTCGCGCTCTTGCCATCGAAGAGAGATTCTACGGCTCCGGTGATCCCAAAGTCGCCGCTCCTCTCGCAAATCTTGGCAGTTTGTTGCAGGCTACCGGCCGTCTGGTTGAAGCCGAACCATTGTTGCGTCGCGCCCTTCATATAGACGAGGGATTCTATGGTCCCGATCATCCAAGGGTCGCCATTGAACTCAGCAATCTTGCCACTCTGTTGATGGACTCAAACCGGCTAGACGAGGCCGAGCCCATAATACGCCGCGCCCTGGACATCGACGAGAGGTCCTACGGGCCCGATCACCCCAACATCGCTATTCGACTAGCTAATCTGTCAACTTTGCTGGTTGCAAAGGACCGTCTGGTGGAGGCAGAGCCGTTGATGCGCCGCCGATTCAAAATCCTCTTGCGCCACACCCGAAAGACTGGTTATCAACACCCCCAAGCATTCAACGCGCTTGAGAGCTATTTTGGCCTCCTAAGAATGCTGGGCCTTGGCGAAGAGGAGATTATGCGCAGATGCAGCGTCGGCATGGAGGACGACGGCGCGAAATAGAGCAAAGTGCGGAGGTCCCCATCGAACGCCGTTATCCAACGACAGTGGTTTGTTCCGTTTCAGAGTAGGCGTTTGCCTTGAAAGGGCGAGAAGGACGACAATAGGCCTAGAATCGGACACCTTGGAATCCGGAAACCCCACGGTCCATTGGAATGTAGCGCGCAGCTGACCAAGACCTCAACTCGCCTTAATCTCCACATACCGCATCAGCATCAGCCAGTCCTGCGTCTCGCGCAGCATGATTTCATCCACCTGCTGCAGGATGCTCTCAAAGCGCTCCGGATCGGTGGCCGACTTCAACTGCCAATTCAATCGCTCCAGTTGTGGCCCCATGTTGGCGCTGCGTTTCTCCAGCCGCAGGTACTCGCGATGCGCCTCCATGCCGGCCAGCGACGCGGCAATGGCAGGGAACAGCAGCGCAATGAACGCCAGCCCCTGGTGCAACCCATGATGGAGCCAGTACAACGGCTCTTCCACTCCGGCCATTGGCCACCAAACGGACAACAGAATGTGCAGGGCCGCGGCGGCAATCGTAGTGGGAAGCACGACGGCGCCAATCCCTTCGAGCCGCTGCCGTGCCCGTCCTTCCTTCTCCGTCTTGCCTTTGTGGAACGCTACCTGGTCCTCGATCCACGCCTCGCGAATGTACTCATTCAGGATCGCGCACTCCGCTTCGCTGCAACGGTGCAGCCGCGGCAGCCGGTCCCATATCTCCTGAAACACCCGCACCGTCCAGTCATTCACCGTCTGCGAGTGGCCCATGTAGGGAAGCACCTCGATGGGCCTCGGCTCTACCCCGCAGATGGCCATGAAGATTCCGCAGCGAATGCGTTCGGTCAGAAACCGGTTCTCGATCCAGTCCTGATGTGAATGCTTCCGGCGCGCCTCCCGCAAGGTCAGCAGGAGAATGGTCAGCAGCACAAGTTCCACGCCGAACCCGGCCGACGCGAGCGCCGGAAACAGAACGCCAAGCGCGGCGAATCCAACCGCCGCCGCGGAAAGAACGTAAGTGAACCTGCCTGCCCGGTAAAACCGCTTCTGACTTTGCTTGGCCACGATCGAAGCCTGGGCGTAATAAGGAAAGAGGCCGTCGCTGACAAGCTTCCGCACGCCGGCGGGGATATTGCCGGCGCTCTTCGGCTTCTCAAAGTGTTCCTTGTCGAGGTTCGCTCCGTAACTCGCTCTCTGATCAGGCGTTATCGGCTGCCGGTTGAACCGGTCGATGGCGTCGAGCGCTGAGGCGTCGAGACCGTTGTTGTTGTCTGGGTTCCACAGCTTGGCCGCGTCTCCCCACACGCGCAGGATGGGCCGCCTCTGCTCCTCGGCATACTGGACAATCTCGGCCGTTCCGCCTCTCCCGCGCGAAGGCTGGCCATCCCAAACGGCAATGAGGACGTCGCAATGATCCACCACGTACCGCCCTACCTCGGTGTAGGCATCGCGGCGCAGCTCGTTCTGCGCCACCGGATCGTGCCGATCGTCCTGGATGCGCCGGGTGCGCAGAAATACCGGCTTCCTGCACCGTTCGAGCAGCCCGTTAAACTCCGTCCGGGACTCCTCGGTCTCGAAGTCTTCCAGGTAATCCTCGATCGTCAGGGGAAGAACCGCATCCAGGCGCGCGCCTGGCTCTTCGAGCACGGCCTGCGCCACCACCCGGTCCGCCCCTTCCGCCAGCGGACTCAGCACGCAGTACGAGATCGCGGTCGTCCCCGCCTGCCGGACCCGGTCGATGCTCTCCTTGGACTTCTTCGGAAACAGATTCTCGACTTGGGTTTCGATCGCCCCCTTTACCAGGGCCTGCAACGCCGCTGGATCATCCAGCTTCCGGTGCCCGGTCACGCCAATACGAATGCGGTACGGAATCGCTTCAAGGTCTGCCATCACTGTCCCTATGAGTTCCATTGTTTACCACAGAAACCCGGTACGAGCGAATAAAACCTGCCGATCAGCGCAAAACGACGCTGCTTGCAGCCCAGTGGTATAAATATCCATCGAGAAAAGCTGGAATGAATGACGACCTCAATCAGTGCCCGTCTTGCTCTGCGCCGCTGACGCAAATCGGCAAGTTTTGGATTTGCCCACAGCATGGCCAGGTTCAGCCAGACAAGCCAACCGGGCCGATGCGCATCTTCCTCAGCTACGGGCACGACGCTAACGCGGAACTGGTAGACCGCATATGCACCGACCTGAAGAGGCGTGGGCACGACGTCTGGTTCGACAAGAGCGATATCCACTTCGGAGACGACTGGCGGCGTCAGATTACAGATGGGATCGTCGGCAGTAACCGGGTCTTGTCCTTCCTCTCGAAGTACTCTACCCGCGATCCCGGCGTCTGCCTCGACGAACTGGCTATCGCCATTGGGGTCAAGGGCGGCAACATACAAACCATTCTGGTCGAGAGCGAGACGGAGGTGAAGGCTCCGCCCAGCATCGGCCACATCCAATGGCTCGACATGCACGACTGGAAGGAGCGGCGCGCCTCCGACGAAGCCGCCTGGAAAGACTGGTACCAGGGCAAACTCGCCGAGATCGTCCGAGTCATTGAAAGCGAGGAGAGCCGGCGCTTTGCCGGCGAGATCGCAGCTCTCGAAGGATATCTGCAGCCCATCTCCTCCGACTCGCGCATCGCCCAACTGCTCAAGAAGCCCCTCGTCGGCCGCACCTGGCTCTTCGATTCAGTGGACCAATGGCGGAACAGCAATGCCTGCTCTTCGCGCCTCTTCTGGATTACGGGAGCGCCCGGCGTCGGCAAGAGCGCCTTCGCCGCGCATCTGGCGCACTTTGGCCGGGACAAGGTCATCGCTGTCCAGTTCATCGAATACGACAAGCCGGACCACCGCAACCCGCAGCGCATCGTCCGCACGCTGGCCTTTCAACTCGCCACTCGACTACCCGACTACCGCAAGCTGCTCCTTGACCTGCCGGAAATCGACGAGCTTGACAGGAAGAATCCCGCCGAACTCTTCGATTACCTCCTCGCTAACCCGCTGAAGCTCACTATCGGCGGCGGACGCGAGCGCTATCTGATCGTCATCGACGCGCTCGACGAGGCAGGAGGCTGCGGACGCAACGAACTCGTCGAGATGCTGGCGAGTAACGCACAGCGCCTCCCCGAATGGATCTGCATCGTCGCCACCAGCCGCCCGGAGAGCGAGGTTGTCGCGCCGCTGCAAGGACTGAATCCATGCACGCTCGACACCTCCACCGAATCCAACCGCGCCGACATTCGCGAGTACCTGCATCGAGAACTAGCGAAGCAACTCGAAGCTCACGCCGACGCCGACACTCTGGTCAGTCGGATTCTGGACAAGAGCGAAGGCGTCTTCCTTTACGCCGAGCGCTTCTGCGACGACGTGCAACAAGGCCATATCTCACTGGATCGCCCCGAGCAGTTCCCGCAAGGTCTTGGTGGGGTCTTCTTCCAATACTTCCAACGACAGTTCCCGGATTTGGAGAAGTACCGCAGAGATGTGCGCCCAGCGCTGCGCGCCATCCTCGCCGCTCGCGAACCACTGCCTATCGAGATTCTGCAGCGCCTCTTCAACTGGCAGTGTGAGGAACTCAGGGACTTCACTCGCCCTATCGAATCCCTATTCCCGGTCATATTCGAAGTCGGTCACGAGGTCATAAAGCCCTTCCACAAGTCCCTCGCCGATTGGCTCGCGGAAGGAGGAACAGCCGGATCGTACTTTGCCAGCATACGAGAAGGAAACAGGCAACTAGCGGACCTACTTTGGCGAAACTACATGGAAGAAGGATCAGAGTTATCATCTTATGCTACGGCACACCTACCGGAGCACCTCGAGGCTGCAGGCAGAGGCAACGACCTCTCGAAATTACTGTGCGATTCACGATTTATGCGGTCTAGAATTCAAAACAGGTTATTCGGATTCGGCGATGACTTAAACGCAGTCTTGGAAGATCGCAGGGAAAAGGAGGCCACACACCGCTCGACTAGAGACTGGAGAGCATTGGCGTCAGCGCTTCTCAACCAGGCGTTGATCCTCTACGCTCGCGGCGATCTGGACGGCGCGATGGCGCTCTATAAGGACCAGGAGCGCATCTGCCGGGAACTGGGCGATAATCTCAATTTGGCGATTTGTCTTGGAAATCAGGCGCTTCTCCTGTCGGACATGGCCAAACCGAATGATGCAATGCTATTGCTCAAAGAAGTTGAACTTATTTGTAGAAAAGCTGGAAATAGGGATGGCTTACAACACACGCTTGGCAACCAGGCGACGATTCTTAAAATGCAGGGCGATCTGGACGGCGCCATGGCGCTCTATAAGGACCAGGAGCGCATCTGTCGTGAACTGGGCAACATCAATGGACTGCAATCTTCGCTGTTTAACCAGGCTAGGATCCTCTGTGCTCATGGAGACCTAGATGGCGCCTTGGCACTTCACAAAGAAGAAGAGAGCATATGCCGCAAATTGGGGAACAAAGAAGGGTTGCGAGCATCTTTGCGTAGCCAGGCGTTGGTTCTCGATGCAAGAGGAGACCTGAAGGGAGCAGTGGTACTTCGGGAAGAAGAAGAACGCCTCGAGCGGATGACCCACCCTTAACCTCTCTGAAATGTGGGCGCTCCATCCTTGCCGTCTTCATTCGGCAAGGATGGGAGATTAAGCACCGGAGGACGAATAATGCGTTTGCCGCATCCGCTGGCGTTGAGCTGGTACAAACCGGCTGGCGATGGCTAGCAGATCGTCGTCAAGCGGCGTTCCTTTGACTTCATGCCCTCTTCAGCAGCCGGATCAACTGTTCCGCCAGCGCCGGGTCTTTGGTTGCGACAAACGGCGTGCGCTTTGGATGCGTCGAATCCTTGCGGAAGGCAGCGAAGATCTCGGCCAGGTCGCGCTTCGACGTAATGGGATTGCCATCTAAGTCAAGGATCGTCCGGCCGGTCTTGACGCCGATGTAGAGGCCGGGCAGAGCTTCGTAGGTGGCGAAGCCCCTGGCGAACTCGATGGCCACATCGGCAAAGCCCGCGGCTACCTGGATGATGGTATTCGATCCCAAGGAGAGATTCACGCGGCCGTCATGTTCGCTCATGGCGTCCATCAGCGCGGTTTGTTCAGACAGCGCCCGGTAGCGGTCCACCTTGGTGGTAAGCACATTCACCCGCGCGCAGGCCAGGCTCGACTTGGGCTCGGCCCCGCCATCGAGCCGGAACCACGAGTGCGTGATAAAGGCCAGACACTCCGCATAGCGGCTCCTGGACATCTCGACCCGCCGCCGATTGTCCTTGTCCAGCCGCCTCGCCTGGCGCTAGACTTATCGCGATTTTCCCCAGGGGTCGTGGTGGTTCCGGTTCGGCATCGGCCGGCTTTTGAGGCTGGCGTCGCCTCTGCAAGGGAGAGTGTATGTCTCAGGCAATCAACGCCAAACAATCCGTTGCCGGCCGGCGCGAGATCCGCGTGTTTATCTCCTCGACCTTCCGCGATATGCAGGAGGAGCGGGAGGAACTGGTCAAGCAGATCTTCCCGCAACTGCGCCGGCTGTGCGAGAGCCGCGGCGTCACCTGGGGCGAGGTGGACCTGCGCTGGGGCGTCCCGGACGAGGCCAAGGCCGAAGGCAAGGTCCTGCCCCTGTGCCTCCAGGAAATCGAGCACTGCCGTCCTTACTTCATCGGCCTGCTGGGCGAGCGCTACGGCTGGGTGCCCGACGAGATTTCGCCGGAACTGCTGGAAACCCAGCCCTGGCTTGCACAGCACCGCGGCAAGTCGGTCACAGCGCTCGAAATCCTCCACGGCGTGCTCGAAAACCCGGAAATGGCCGAGCATGCCTTCTTCTACCTCCGCAATCCGAGCTATGCCGCCGCGCATCCCGGCTTCACGGAAGAGGACCCCGCCCTGCGTGAGCGACTCACGAAACTGAAGGACGATATTCGCTGCAGCGGCCACCCGGTCTCAGAGCCTTTTGCCACGCCAAAGCAGTTGGGCGAGTGGGTGCTGCGCGACCTCACTGCCGTCATCGAAGCGCGTTATCCAGAGAAAACTCCACCCAACCCTCTGGACCGCGCCGCCTTCGACCATGAAGCGTATTCCGCCAGCCGCCGCACGGTCTACATTGGCCACAAGGAGTATATGGATCGGCTGGATGCCCATGCCGCGGGCGATGGGCCTCCGCTGGTGATCGCGGGCGAATCGGGCGGGGGCAAGTCGGCTCTGCTGGCCAACTGGACTCACACCTGGAGCGAGCAGCACCCTGAGACGCCGGTGCTGGTTCACTTCATTGGCGCCGCGCCCGACAGCGCCGACTGGAGGTCCATGCTGCGGCGGTTGCTGGGCGAGTTCCAACGCAAATTCGGAATTCAGATCGAAATTCCGGACCAGCCCGACGCCCTGCGCATGGCCTTTGCCAACGCTCTGCACATGGTGGCGGCACGCGGGCGGCTGGTCCTGGCGCTCGACGCGCTCAACCAGATCGAAGACCGCGACGGCGCGCCGGACCTGGTCTGGTTGCCGCCGGTCATCCCGTCCAACGTGCGCCTGATTGTCTCCACGCTTCCCGGCCGGTCGTGGGACGACCTGAAGAAACGCGGCTGGCCGGCGCTCACCGTGGAACCGCTCACAACGCCTGAACGCGAGGAATTGATAGTCAAATACCTCAAGCGTTACTCCAAGGAGTTGAGTCTGGGGCCTGCTCACCGCATCGCCACCGCTCCGCAAACCGGAAATGGCCTATATCTCAGTATGCTGCTCAACGAATTGCGCCAGTTCGGCAGCCACGAAGAGCTGGACCAGCGTATCGATTGGTACCTGCAAGCAGCGAACCCGATTGAGCTTTATCGCAAGGTCATTCAACGCTGGGAGCAGGATTACGGCCAGCCTGAAGCGGGGCATGCAAACGCTGAAAGGGAGAACCTCGGTCAGTGGATTTGGCGCACTTTGCGTACCAAACCCAAACCGGCCCCAAGAAGCGTTGTCCGCGAGGGCCTGACGCGCCTCTGGGCCGCGCGCCGCGGTCTCTCCGAGATCGAGTTGCTTGAATCGCTGGGAACCGCTGGCTCACCGTTGCCACGGGCATTTTGGAGCCCGCTGTACCTGGCCGCCGGAGATGCCTTGGTGAACCGGGGCGGCCTGCTGACCTTCGCGCATGACTTCCTGCGCGAAGCGGTCCGCGATGTGTACCTGCCCACCGAGGTTCACAAGCAGACCGCACACTGCACACTGGCCAAGTACTTCGAGCCGCAGCAGCAAGGCCCCCGCCAACTGGACGAACTGCCTTGGCAGTGGCAGCAAACCGCTGCGTGGAAAAGCCTGGCGGACTTGCTGGCGCAGCCGGTTTTCTTCGGTGCGCTCTGGCAGAAGGATCAGTTTGAAGTGAAGGCCTACTGGACGAAGATTGAGACTTGCTCGCCGCTGCGTATGGAGCAGGTCTACTCCTGGGTGATTCAGGAGCCCGATCGCAGCCCTGATTACGCATGGGACGTTGGGAAGTTGTTAGACGACGCCGGAAAGACCGATGCCGCAATGCACATTCGAGCAGCCCTTGTGGACCATTTTCGGAAACAGGGCCACCTCTTGCCCCTTCAAGCCGCGCTTGGCGGTCAAGCGAAGATCCTTTCTGACCGCGGAGACCTGGACGGCGCAATGGCGCTTTACAAAGAAAAAGAGCTTCTCTGCCGCGAACTGAGGGATTTGGATGGGCTTTCAATCGCGCTTGGCAATCAGGCGAATATTCTCCGCACGCGCGGAGACTTAGACAACGCCATGGCGTTGTACAAGGAAGATGAGCGCATCTGCCGTGAGCTCCGGAACATGGATGGGCTGCAACAGGCGCTGGGCAACCAGGCGGTGATCCTCAGTGACCGGGGAAACTTGGACGGCGCCTCGGCGTTGCACAAAGAAGAAGAGCTTCTCTGCCGCGAACTGGGGAACAAAGATGGGCTGCAACGCACGCTGGGCAACCAGGCGATTATCCTGAAAGACCGCGGAGACCTGGACGGTGCCATGGCGATTCACAAGGAATGCGAGCGCATCTGCCGCGAACTGGGGAACAAGAATGGGTTGCAACGGACGCTGGGCAACCAGGCGGTTATTCTCAGTGACTTGGGGGACTTAGATGGTGCGATGGCGTTGCACAACGAAGAGGAGCGTATCTGCCGCGAGTTGGGCAGCAAAGATGGGCTAAGAGTGTCGCTTGGTAACCAGGCGTTGATCCTCTACGGCCGCGGGGACCTGGACGGTGCCATGGCGATTCACAAGGAATGCGAGCGCATCTGCCGGGAACTGGGGAACAAACTCGGATTGCAATTGTCGCTTGGCAACCAGGCGTTGATCCTCCAAGATCGCGGAGACTTGGACGGTGCTATGGCGCTGTTCAAGGAGCAGGAGCGCATCTGCCGAGGACTGGGGAACAAACACGGATTGCAAATGTCACTAGGCAACCAAGCATTGATCCTGAAACACCGCGGAGACCTGGACGGCGCTATGGCGCTGCACAAAGAAGAAGAGTGCCTGTGCCGCGAACTGGGGAACAAACTCGGATTGCAAGTCTCTTTAGGAAACCAAGCTTTGATCCTTGGCGACCGCGGAGACTTAGACGGCGCTATGGCGATGTTGAAAGAGCAAGGCCGCCTTTGTCGCGAACTCGGAAACAAGAATAGCCTTGCGATTTCGCTTGGCAACCAAGCGAATATACTCCGCACCCGTGGGGACCTGGAGGGCTCCATGGCGCTGCAAAAGGAATGCGAGCGCATTTGCCGCGAACTTGGAAATATCGAGGTGCTCCAAGCGAGTCTATGCAACCAAGCGAGTATCCTCGCCAACCGCGGCGACCTGTACGGTGCCGTGGCATTACTGGAAGAACAGGAGGGTATCTGTCGCGAAATTGGCAATCCATATGGACTTTCGATTTCGCTCGCGAATCGGGCATCGATACTGAGTAATATTCCGGAACGCAGGAACGAAGCTCGACGACTCGCAAATGAAGCTCTGGCCATCGCCACCCGTCACGGTTACCAGCAACTCGTGCTCCAGTGCAAGCGCATCCGAGACTCAATCTGACGGTGCAGACAAGACTCTCTGTGTATCTGAGAGCTAGGGCTATGAACTCCATATTTCTCTCCTACGCACGCAATGACGATGAGGCGTTTGTTCGCCGGCTGCATGCCGATCTGACCGACGCCGGTTTCGACGTGTGGTTTGACCGCGTCTCCATGCCCGCGCGGCAGCTCACCTTTCACCAGGAGATTCGCGATGCGATTGCGGCGCGCAACCGGCTGCTTCTTGTCGTCGGCCCCGGCGTGCTCACGTCTGACTGCGTCACGCTGGAGTGGCGCTTTGCCTACTTCGAGGCGGGCAAGTGCGTGAATCCGATTGTGCGCCTCAACGGCCGCCGCACCGACGGCGCAGCCATCGACGGCTGCCAGCTGATCCCCGAGGACCTCAAGCTGCTTCATGCCGAAGACTTCCGCGACAATGCGGGCAAGCTGCCGGTCGACCTTAGCGCACCCGGCCGCATCATTGCTCTTGGAGAAGCTCCTTGAAAAGAGGATGAAGAAGCCGTAAAGAATCTCAGGCGAATAGCAACTCGTGTTACACTAGCGGATACCGAAAAGCAGGATCAAGGATCCGGTCCGAACGTTCGGTTGGGCTCAGTGAAGGAGAATGCATGAAGAACCTCTCAAACACAGCGACACTGGGGCTGGCGGCCTGGGCAGTCCTTTTTGCGTCAATCGGTCTTTCGGAGCCTTATAAGGTTGCGAAAGGTGACACCCTGTCCGGCATTGCCGCTGCCCACAAAGTTACTCTGAAACAGCTCAAGGCAGCCAATAGCGACATCACCGATACAAATAGTCTTCACGTGGGGCAGGTAATCATCATTCCTGAGCCTCCGTCTTCCATTAGCCCGTCTGCTTCCACTAGCGATGACCAGGGCGGTTCGCCCCCTGCGCCGCATACAGTCGTGAATAAAGCCGCTCGCGAGTCCTCGGAGATCACGGCTTTGCGGACGGGTCTGGATCAGGGTTGGATGGTGAGCCAGGATCAAGATTCTGGCAAGATTTTCGTACACACTGGGTTATCGCACGAGAAGGCGACCGGCCTGCGCTATCTCGTCAAAGAGAGCGGGAACCAGGACGGAACAACGTCCTGGACTGTGTACCGCCTAGCTCCCGGCACGGGTGGGATCCCTACCTACGGCCGGATTGTAGGCGTGATGGACAAGCCACAAAACACCGTTGTCGTAGCGCGTAAAGCGCCTGTCGAGTCTGCGGAGATCACAGCTTTGCGGAAGGGCCTAGACGGGAGTTGGGTCGCGACCCAGAACAGCTCGGGCAAAATCTTCGTGCACGAGAGCGAATCGGGCGGGATGTTGATCGGACTTCGCTACCTCGTCAAGGAAAGCGAGAACGCGGACGGGACGTCATCATGGACCGTGTATCGTCCCGCTGAGAACGGGGATGGCACCCATGGCTACGGCCGAATTGTCGGCAAGATGGATAAGCCGTCCAGCGTTAGCGTCAGTTCCTGCACTTGTGAATGAGGCAAGGCGCGAACTCCTGCGCACCGAGCATTCATGGCAACCAAGCGCGTAGCTCACTCTGAAATGACCGCCGAGACGTTAATGGCCCGGGGAATGTGGGCACCCGCCGAGCGCCTTCTGATTGCCGAATTGACCCATGCGGAGAAGGCCAACGATATTGCTTTGTCCGCTCAGTGTCATGCCAATCTTGGCCATGCGGCGGAGGTGCAGGGGCGGATCGGCGATGCGGTTCGCCATTGGTCGAGAGCACTAGAGCTGATGGCCAGAATCGGGCTTCAGCAGAGCGCGGAAGCCGAGCGCCTTTCACGCTTGATCCGGCGCTGGCACGAGATCCCCCGTGTGTGGATCAGCTACGCGCATAAGGACGAGGAGCATGTCAGGAGAATCATGACCCGCCTTCGCCGAAGAAAGATCATGATCGTGTCCGACCACACCTTTATCCCGGGCCACATGATTCAGCGCCAGGTCCATATAGGAATATCTCGCAGTCCCAAGTACGTTGTGATTTGGTCGCGCAACGCTCTCGACCGGCCTTGGGTTGATTATGAACTTCAGGTTCTGCAGGATCAGAGGCGCGCCGACCTCGAAGGGCATGCATTCGACAATACTGTCATCTTCTACTGTCTCGACAACACACCTCTTCCCGGCGATCATGCTGACGACATTCAGATTTAT